>DAIRSS010000039.1:0-12857 GCA_036804285.1 Ilumatobacteraceae bacterium | reverse complement strand
TGTACAGGCCGTTGTGACGAGGATCGTTCACGCCGAAGATCGCGGCTTTCCCGAATGCGTGGCTGAACGATCCGGCCAAGTACACGAGCCCGGTCTCGCCAAGGGTGTCGATGGTCGACTGATACGGCTGCACCAGCGCGACTCCGCTCGTGCGCATGATGCGCTCGATGTGCGCCCGCGCAGCAGCGGCATCACCCACGTAACGCGCGGTGTTGTTCGATCCGGCACTCACCGCTGGCTTGATGATCACGTCGCGCGAGAGATCGAGGGCGTCGAGGTCGCGAGCGCGGGAGACGAACGTCGTCGGCATCACATCGATCGAGGCCTGCGCAAGGTCGATCAGGTAACGCTTGTCGACGTTCCACTGCACGATGTCGAGTGGATTGAAGAGTCTGGTGCGCGCTCCGACTCCCCGTGCCCACACGAGGAACTCCCCGAGGCGCTCGTAGTAGTCCCACGTGCTGCGCAACACCGCGATGTCGAATTGCGACCAGTCGATCGTCTGATCGTCCCAGTCGACGATCTCCCACTTGGCCCCACATGCATCGAGGGCACGACTGAGGATCCCAAGATCCTTGTCGTGCCCTCGTGCTTCGTGCGTAGTGACGAGCGCGATCATGAAATCAGTCTCGCGCTTTCGTGGTCGACTTAGTAGTCGTCCATTCCTCCGCCCGGCATCGCCGGTGCTGACTCTTCTGGCTTGTCCGCGATCACCGCTTCGGTGGTCAGGAACAACGCCGCAATGGACGCCGCATTCTGCAATGCGGAGCGGGTCACCTTGGCTGCGTCGATCACGCCGAGCTTGACGAGATCCTCGTACTCACCCGTCGCAGCGTTCAGACCCTCGGCACCCTTCATCGAACGCACGCGCTCGACGACGACTCCGCCTTCGAGTCCTGCGTTCTCCGCGATCTGCTTGAGCGGACCCTCGAGCGAGCGAGCGACCAGGCGTGCACCGGTGGCCTCATCGCCCTTCAGCGATTCGGCAACCTTCAACACCGCAGCCTGCGAGCGCAGCAATGCGACGCCGCCGCCGGGAACGACACCCTCTTCGATCGCGGCCTTCGTCGTGCTGACGGCGTCCTCGATGCGGTGCTTCTTTTCCTTCAGCTCGACCTCGGTGGCCGCGCCAACCTTGAGCACTGCGACGCCACCCGACAACTTGGCGAGGCGCTCCTGGAGCTTCTCGCGGTCGTAGTCGCTGTCGGTGTTGTCGATCTCGGCCTTGATCTGGGAGATGCGGCCCTTGATGTCGCCATCTGAGCCGGCACCCTCGATGATCGTGGTCTCGTCCTTGGTGACGACGATCTTCTTCGCACGACCGAGAAGGTCGAGCGTGGTGTTCTCGAGCTTGAGGCCGACCTCTTCGCTGACGACCTGTCCACCAGTGAGGATCGCAATGTCCTGCAACATTGCCTTGCGACGATCGCCGAAGCCTGGGGCCTTGACCGCAACGCTCTTGAACGTGCCACGGATCTTGTTCACCACGAGCGTGGCGAGAGCTTCACCCTCGATGTCTTCGGCGATGATGACGAGCTGCTTGCCCGCCTGCATGACCTTCTCGAGCACGGGCAGGAGATCGCGAACTGCGGTGATCTTTCCACCGACGAGGAGGATGTAGCCGTCATCAACAACGGCCTCCATGCGGTCGGTGTCGGTCACGAAGTACGGCGAGATGTAACCCTTGTCGAAACGCATACCTTCGACGAGGTCCATGTCCATGCCGAACGTCTGGCTCTCTTCGACGGTGATGACACCGTCCTTGCCGACCTTGTCGATCGCCTCGGAGATCGTCTGACCAATCTCCTGGTCTGCTGCCGAGATGGACGCGACCTGAGCGATCTGCTCCTTCGAATCGACTTCCTTGGCGAGGTCACGAATGCTTGCGACTGCAGCCTCGACTGCTGCCTCGATGCCACGCTTCAGGCTCATCGGGTTCGCGCCTGCTGCGACGTTGCGCAGACCTTCGCGCACCATGGTCCAGGCGAGCACGGTTGCCGTGGTCGTTCCGTCACCGGCAACGTCGTCGGTCTTCTTCGCGACTTCCTTCACCAGTTCCGCGCCGATGCGCTCGTATGGATCTTCGAGCTCGATCTCCTTGGCGATCGACACACCGTCATTGGTGATCGTCGGAGCGCCCCACTTCTTGTCGAGCACGACGTTGCGGCCCTTTGGTCCGAGCGTCACGCGCACGGCGTCAGCCAACTTGTTCATGCCATTTTCGAGACCACGACGGGCTTCGTCGTCAAACAGGATGATCTTGGACATGGTGTTCCTCCATGGGTCAACGAGGGGATTCGATTGTCTGCCAATCAGGTTTTCTGGCCCTGATCAGGCGTTAGCACTCTACCGAGGCGACTGCTAAGCCCCTCAAGACGAGGTCAGCGAATCTTGCGCAACACCACATCCGTACGGGTTTCCGTGGCCCCCTCGCGCTGGAGCCAGCGCAGGAAGGCATCCAGGCCGGCGGTCCCCTCACAGGCCACCGCCAGAGTGACGTCCGATTCACCCGTCACATGGGCTGCCCACAAGATGTCGTCACGCTTGGCTGCGGCGTCGTCGAAACCCTTGGTGTGGGGCATCCGGGCATCGATCACCGCCTCGAGCGTTCGCCCGAGGGCGGCTTGGTTGACCTCCGCCCGAAACCCCGTGATGACGCCTTCTCGCATCAGTCTGCGGACCCGCTCAGCCGCCGCGTTCGGGGACAGATGGACCCGGTCGCCGAGCATTTGCCAAGAGATTCTCCCGTCAGATTGCAGAATTCCGAGGATTTCTCTGTCTACAGAGTCGATGGATACGTTTTCGTCTGCCATACGGCCAATTCTGCCAGATAATCCGCAGTTTCCTCAGGCATTTTCGCACCACACTGTTGCCCATGAGTGAGCAGACGTGGTCGTGGTTGTTGGTGGGCTTTGAGCTGCTCGCCATCGGAGGCATGTGGCTCGTCGGCGCCCGGAAGTGGTGGGGCTGGGGCATGGTGCTCGCAAGCTCACTCCCCTGGATGGTTTATGGATTGATCTTCTCCAAGCACGGCTTCATCGTGATGAGCTCGCTGTACATCCTCACGCACTCGCGCAATTTGGTGAAGTGGCGTCGTCAGCACACCCGCGAAACGGCGTCGACCGAACGTGACGACTTCAACCTGCCCGCAGCCGCTTGAGATTCTCCGCGTAGCGATCCGCGACACTTCCGTCTCCATCGCCTGCAACGATCGACCAGAAGTTCGGGCTTACCGGTGCTGGCGACAGCGTTGAAGCAGTAATCACGTCGAGTGCACTTGACAGATTGAGCGGTTGATGCGCGCCGCCTTCGAGGTCGTAGATGGTCTTCACCGCGTCGGATTGCAAATACTTCGGACGGACGTACACCTTGCCAAGCCTGATCGCATCAAAGGCGATGCTCGAATCCACGTCGATCAATACCTCGCACCAACCAATCAGCTGAATCGACGTCCACTCGGAGCCCAAGAAGTGCAATGAGTCGAGCGTGTTCAGTTCAGCGATTTCATCTTCGGTAAGCGCGGTGTCGCGAGCGCGAATGTGCCCCGCGACGACGACGTGCAGACCTGGCGTTGAACCGAGCGCACGTAGCAGCGCAATGGTTTGTGCGCGATCGACGCCGTTGTGCCACTTGGGCAAGAACACGAGCACGCGTCGCCGAGTCCCCGAATCGATTGACGCAGCGGGAGACAGTCCATACAGCTCATCAATCCACTCCCTGGAGAATCGCACCGAGCCCCACACCTGAGCGTTTTCGCCACTCATCGTCGAGTTCTCCACGATGACTCGTCGGTGATAGTCCGATGCGAACACATATGCCGCAAAGCTGTCGCGATCTGCAAAGGGCAGTTTTCCTTCGTGTGCGGCAGCAACCTCACGAATGTGCTCGGAGGGCACGAGCGTGGTCTTCGTCGAATGTCCGTGTGGCAGCGAAACGACAGGGATTTCCATCTCGCGCGCTACCAGTTGCAACTGGATTGCCGGTGTCGTGGCGAATCGGTCCTTGAGCCGACGAAGCATCCCGCGACTCTGGTCGCGATGCGCGATGCCGTTCCCCCATTCGACCCCGACGAGACCCGCATCGAGCGACGTGAGCAGCTTTCGCACCTTTCGGGCGCTCCACGCACGCTGGGCGATTCGTGACGATGGCATCCGAATCGAGTGGATCGTCACGTTCTTCAGACGACGCAACAACGTCTCGCGTGGATCTCCGCGGTTGAGAAGTGACTCATCAACGAGGAGGTGGACTGATTCGCCGTGCTTGTCGAGCGCCCAGACGATCGGGGTGAACTGGTCGAATTCGGCCATTCCGCCGACGAGCAGGACGTGCGACGTCATTGGATTGCGGACCTAACGATCAGTGGCTGCAAAGTTCATGCGCGCCAACTCGGCTCGCCAGTCGTCGGCGAACTCACAATCGGCGTACTTGTCGAAATACGGACCACCAAGCGTGTAGTGAACGAGTTCTGGTCGCTCGGGTCGGGGAACCGGTTCGCCAACGAGATAGTTCCAGGCGTTCGGCAGCTCACCGATCTGGGCATCGGAGTCCAGCCACTTGAACTGGTGCAGGTACAGACCCGTCTCTTTTGCAACGACGTCCGGGGTGAGCACTCGACACTTGGCGTTGTTGAACAGCATCACGCTCGACCAATTCTTCTTTTCGTACTTCGTCTGGATCTGACCGAGGAATTTCGTGTCTTCGACCGGTCGGTAGTCGTGCTTTACGCACATCACCGAGAAGCGATCATCGCGCAAGGCCCACAGGTCGGCGACGTCTCCGAGCATCAACATGTCGCAGTCCATGAAGGCCGCCCAGCCTTCGTAACCACAGAGATAGGGCGTCAGGAATCGGGTGAAGGAGAAATCGGTCGACTCGAGATTGGACCGCTCCCGGTCGTAGAAACCCGCCATGTGCCGCTTGACGATCGGAGTGATGGTGACCGGAATGGATGAGTTCCGCATGATGCTGTGCGCAAGGACATGAAACGCGACCGTCTCGTTGTCGTCGTAACCGATGAACACCCGTGCGACGTCAGCCATGACGTTTCACACCGTGGTCGGCGCGTCGCCGGTGTCAGCGACTGCCTTGCGGATGGCGAGCAACTGCGTGAGCAGTGCCTCGACGCGATGGAGCGGAACCATGTTCGGACCATCGCTCAGACCCTTGTCGGGATCAGGGTGGATTTCCATGAACAACCCATCGACGCCAACGGCAACTGCGGCCCGGGCGAGCGGCGCGACGAATTCACGCTGACCGCCAGACGAACCGCCGCGACCTCCCGGCTGCTGGACGGAGTGCGTCGCATCAAAGATCACTGGGCAACCGAATTCTGCAAGCTGTGGCAACGACCGGTAGTCAACGACCAGCGTGTTGTAACCAAAGCTGTTTCCGCGTTCGGTCACCATCACGTTCTTGGCCCCCGCTTCGCGAAGTTTGTTCACGACCTGCGACATCTCCTGTGGCGACAAGAACTGACCCTTCTTGACGTTCACCGCTCGCCCGGTGGCTGCTGCAGCGACGAGCAGATCGGTCTGGCGACAAAGGAATGCAGGGATCTGCAGCACATCGACGACCGGCGCGACCTCGGCCGCATGATGCGACTCGTGGATGTCCGTGAGGACGGGAACTCCGAAACGCTTCTTCACTGCGGCCAATACCTCGAGGCCAGCTTCTACACCTGGTCCGCGGAAGGAGGAGTTCGACGTACGGTTCGCCTTGTCGAAACTCGACTTGAACACGTACTGGATGCCAAGGCGCGACGTGATGTCGACGAGTCGTTCGGCGACTTCCATGACGAGCGCCTCGCTCTCGATGACACATGGTCCACCGATCAAGGTGAGTGGTCGACCGGTACCGGCAACGACGTTGCCTCCGAGCGCTGCAGTTCGAGATGCGGTCATGTGGTCTCCTAGTCGCCCGATGTCGATTGCGTGATGAGTCCAGCTTGCACGAGGTCGTGCAGGCGCAGGATTCCCGTGACCTTGCCCCCGTCGCCGACGACCGGCAACAGCGTGATCGCCTTCTTGTTGTTGCGCTCCATGCGCTCGATGGCGTGGATCGCAAGCACACCTTCATCGATGGTGATCGGATCCTTGGTCATGATGTCTGCGGCCCGAAGCCCCGACCACGTCTCTGGCCCATTCGCCTTCAGTGCGCGACGGAGGTCTCCATCGGTGATGATGCCGTCGATCCCCTTGCTGCTCGACGCGTCACGAACCCAAATCGCTCCGATTCCAACCTTCGTAATCTCATCAATGACTTCGACGAATGGAGTCGACGACTTCACCGGTGGAACCTTGTCGATCGGAACCATCAGGTCACGAACGAACAACGTCAGTCTCTTCCCAAGTTGACCGCCGGGATGGTTCGTCGCGAAGTCATCCGCACTCACCTTCCTGCGTTGCATCCACACCGTTGCGAGTGCATCGCCAATCGCCATGGCCACGGTCGTGCTCGACGTCGGCACGATGTTGTGCGGTCCAACTTCGGCGTCAACCGATGCGTCGAGGGCGACATCGCTCATTCGCCCGAGTGAGGATGACAGGTTCCCGACGATCGAGATGATCTGGGTGCCACGGCGTCGAAGATGCGGCAATACGGTCAAGAGTTCCTGCGTCTCGCCGCTGTTGCTGAGGAGGAGCACGACGTCGCCCTCAGCAACTACGCCGAGGTCTCCATGCAGCGCATCCAGCGGGTTCAGATAGAGGCTCACGAGCCCGACCGAGCTCAGCGTCGCGGCGATCTTGCGGGCCACGATGCCGGACTTGCCGACACCGGAGACGACGACCTTGGAGGTACAGCCCACGAGGATCGACAACGCGCGATCGATTGCTGCGGTGTCCAGCCGGGTCGCGGCCGTCGTGATTGCCCGCGCCTCGTCGAGGAGAGCCTCCACGACGTCGTGGTTCTGCGAAGAGTTCGGCTTGGTCATGGCGTGGTGAGCGACGCGCACCTCAGTCGCGTGGCTGGGATGCGATCTTCCGTGCCAAGTCTAGGTCTTCTGCCACGTTGACCTCGCCGAGTGGCTCGTCAACCACGATGGTGGACACGGCTACACCGTGTTCGATGAACCGAAGTTGCTCCAACTTCTCGAGGTCCTCGAGCGACGACGACGTAAAGCCCCTCCACGCAGCAAGCGCGTCCTGGCTGTATGCGTACAGGCCGACGTGTCCCCAATACGTGGTGTGCTTCGTCCACTCCGACGGCTGCGCATCTCGCTGGAACGGAATCGGCGAACGACTGAAGTAAATCGCGTCACCGTTGCTGCGCCGCACAACCTTGACGGAGTTCGGGCTCATGATCGCCTCGGGCTTCATCACGAAGATCGGCGTCAACATCATCGGTCGCGGCGAGCGCGACACGAAGTCGGCAATCACCGCATCGATCATCTTTGGGTCGACGAAGGGCTGATCGCCCTGCACGTTCACGATGACGTCGTGGTCGAGTTGCTGTGCAGCAAGAGCAATGCGATCGGTTCCCGACGTGCACGAAGCTGGCGTCATCAACGTGCGGTACCCCCACTCGGCTGCGATGTCGCGGAGCTCTTCAGAATCAGTGCAGAGGAAGACGTCATTGGCACGCGTTGCCTTCGCACACTGGTCGAGTACGCGCTGCAACATCGGCTTGCCGCCGATGTCGGCAAGCACCTTGCGAGGCAAACGAGAAGATTCGAGGCGCGCCGGGACGGCGATTGCGCACCGCGACGTCGTGACCGAATCGGTCAGAGCGAACCGCCAGCGACGGCCGGAATGATCGAGACGGTCGAGCCAGCAGGAACGGCTGTCTTCAGACCGTCCATGTAGCGCACGTCGTCATCGGCCACGAAAATGTTCACGAACTTGTGCAGGTTTCCCTCACCGTCGAAGAGTCGATCGCTGAAACCAGGGTGGGCGGCATTCAAATTCTTCAACACGTCGGCAAGGGTTGCGCCTTCGACAGAGACGGTGGATGCTCCACCGGACAACGGACGCAAAGTAGTGGGGATTCGCACGGTGACGGCCATGCCCACACGCTATCTGTGACGAGTGCCGTTCAAGTCCTGGTTGATCGCGTCATCGACGATGCGTGCGCTGATGGCAACCATCGGCAGTCCACCGCCGGGATGGCTCGATCCGCCGACGAGATACAACCCTTTCAACGGTCCTCGATTGTTCGGACGGCGGAATGCAGCGTTGCGACCATTCGAGGAGGTGCCGTAGATCGCGCCACCAGGTGCGCGGTACCGCTTCTCGAGATCCATCGGGCCGATCGTTTCGATGAACAACGCTCGACTGCGAAGGTCTGGCCCAACTTGGGCCAGTCGGTTGACGATGTTGTTCCCATAGTTCGAGTACTCACCGTCGAGAGATGTTCCCGCGGGAGCGTTGACGAGCAAGAACCAGTTTTCGTGCCCCGCTGGGGCTTGGCTCGGATCGGTAATCGACGACACGCAGGCGTAGATCGTCGGATCGCTCGGCAGTTCACCGTTGGCGATCTGCGTGAACTCGCGCTCGTAGTCCGCGGAGAACCAGACGTTGTGATGGGCAATGTTTGGAGTGGTGCCTCGGGCGCCGACCAACACCACGACTCCACTCGTCGACTTTCCTGCCTTGTCGAGTGCGCGAAGGTGTTTTGGCTCGTCGACGAGGTCCCGATAGAGGTGTTGCGCGTCGACGTTGGCAACGACGGTGTCGGCGTCCAGAGTCTCACCTCCAGCGATTTCAACTCCAACCACTCGCCCACGACGCGAAACGATGCGCTTCACGTCGCAACTCGTGCGAATCTGAACGCCACTTCGACGCGCGACGCGCTCGAGTGCGTCCCGCAGTGCGCCAAGACCACCAATCGGGTACCACGCCCCGTGATCCGCCTCGACGGACGCGATGCACGACAGCGTCGCCGGAGACCGATACGGAGATGACCCGCTGTAAGTCGCATAGCGACCGAGCCACTGCTGCAGATTCTCGTGCGTGAAATGCTTTCGAGCTGCCGTTGACAACGTTCGTCGCGCATCGATTGCGGAGAAATCACGAAGACCCTTCATCCTGCGCAAGAGACTCAACGGGCCAGTCATTGGTCCCGCAAGGAAGGTGCGCTCGCTCACATCCCAAATGGTGCGCGAGTGCTTCAAGAAGCGCAGGTACTCCTCACCCGCACCGGGATGCATTCCGTCGAGCGAACTCGCGGTGTCAATCGGGTTGTCGTAGAACGTCGCAGTCGTGTGGTTCTGCCAGAAATATCGAAACTGCGTCGACAGTCGGCGAACGTCCAACTCCGCATCGAGTGACGTCCCAGCACATCGCATCACCTCATCGAACTGCTGGGGCAACGTGAGGAGCGATGGACCGAGGTCGAAAGTGAACCCGTCGCGGCGATAGACGGCGAGCTTCCCGCCGACTTCTGGCAGGCGCTCGCACAGCGTCACGTCATGACCGCGTGCGGCCAGGCGAATCGCCACACACAAACCTCCGACACCTCCGCCGACGATGACCGTGCGACTAGTTGGCACGTGTGCTCCTCATCAGTGCCACGACTCCGAGCGTTCCCATCGTGAGCGCTCCCCACACGCCGACTGCAGGGTCACCGAAGAAGAACACGAATCCGATCGTCTCCATGACAGCCACCGCGACATATTGCACGACGGGTGTGCGCTGCGTGCCGCGTGGTGGAAGGGCGACCTCCAGCACGACCATGAGCAAGGCGCTCACGCCCAGCCAACCGAGATAGTTGCTGAGAGGAATACCGAAGAACGAACCGCCCTCGGGCCACACCCAATAGCCCTCCATGACCATGTGCGGGTCCAAGAAGACGTCCCACGCCGTCAGGGCCACCGCTCCGACGATCACTCGAGCGACTCGCGGCGCACGCTCTCCACAAATCGCACCAGCAACTTCGCGCGCGGGCAACGCCATCGCACACCAGGCGAAGGCGACGACCACTGGGACATTGGCGATCTGTGGAGTGAGAAGTGAGGTGTAGTCATACGAACCAAACGGAAATCCGGTCCTCGAACCGACAATCTCAACGCCAAAGCCGATACCGACGATGACCGCAGATGCAACGAACGCTCGTTGGCCCCACACCGAACGAGCACTCAACAACGTGATCACAAAGAGGCCGCCAACAACGAGGTGTGCGAGCGTCACACGTAGTGACGAACCGATGTCAGCAAGTGGTGTCGCGACCATCGCGATCGCTGTAACGGCGATAGCGAGTCGCTTCATCGCCCGAACACACGCGGCGCCATGAGCTTCGTCACCATGACCGCCTTTTCCCACGTCGACACCGACGCACGTTTGGCAAACACGTCGTAGTGCTGCGCTTCGATCTTGTCGAGGATCCGCCCGTAGAGGACTCGGGCCGCACCGATCGATCGCGCGGATTGAGGCGGCAGGAGCGCGAGTCCCTCGTCTGCGGAGCGATACAACTCGCGGCAGCGGGCAATCTCGAACTTCATCAACTCGACGAACTGCGGCGAGCATCGACGCTCGGACAAGTCAACACCGAAGCGCCTGACGTCCTCCTGCGGGATGTACACGCGTCCACGATCGAGGTCTTCGTTCACGTCGCGCAGGAAGTTGGTCAACTGAAACGCGTTTCCAAGGTCACGTGCGGGTCCGATTGCCGCATCGTTCGTCGGCTCGAGGATCGGCAGCATCATCTCGCCGATGACGGCGGCCGATCCGTCCATGTACACGAGCAAGTCGGCCCACGTCTCGTACTGCTCGACGGTGAGGTCCATGGTCATGCTGCGGAGGAATCGACGGAAGCACTCGGGATCGATCTTGCAAGTCAACACGGTGTCGACGACCGCCCGCAGGACTGGATCACTCGACTTCCCTGCGGCGAGATCGGCGAAGAATCGATCACCGAAATCCTTCAGTGCGCGCTCACGAGTCTCCACGGGCACCGGACCGAGGTCGTCGACGATGTCGTCCGCATACCGACAAAAGCCGTAGAGCGCATGCACGTGTCGTTGTTTGTCGCGAGGCAAGACCTTCGTCGACCAGTAATACGTCGTGCCGTGTCGCTTGTTGAACTCCTTGCAGAGTTCGTAACTCTCGTCCAAACTCAACTCACGCGTCGGCAAGAGATGCGTCGTCGGGGTTGGGGCCTTGCGGGTCATTGGTGCCTACCGACGTGCGAGACGAAACTCATCGACACGTTCTGCAGCGAGCTTTCCTGACACCAACACCATCGGCACGCCGACCCCGGGGAGTGTCGACGATCCGACGAACACGAGTCCTGGCACTCGCTTGTCCACGTTGTTCGGCCTGAACGGACCGGTCTGGAAGAACGTATGCGCCAGCGCGAACGGCGTGCCCCGCTCCATGCCGAGTGCCTCCCAGTCGACCGGGTCGTAGACACGCTCGACGACGACGTCAGTTGGATAGCCCAGATGGGCGACCTTCGACTTGATGTCGCCGACGATCCGCTCGCGTTCGCGACTCCAGTCGATCTTCCCATCGAGATTCGGTGTCGGCTCGAGAACGTACAGCGATGAGTGACCGTCCGGTGCCAGTCCTTTCGTGTCGAGTGAGTGCAAAGTGACGAGCAACGACGGATCCGGCATCCGCACGCCG
The DNA here is from genome assembly GCA_036804285.1 of Ilumatobacteraceae bacterium. Classification (GTDB taxonomy): domain Bacteria; phylum Actinomycetota; class Acidimicrobiia; order Acidimicrobiales; family Ilumatobacteraceae; genus UBA3006. The sequence goes on along the minus strand of DAIRSS010000039.1, from coordinate 1,296 downwards.
TCTTCAATCAACGCCTTGAACGACTTGTCCCAATCGCGACCGAAGTGAATGTTGTGGTGTGCGGCGTTCGCAGGTGGCAGCCCCTTCACTCCTGCGACCCACAGCAGGCAACTCGGGCTGTACTTCCCATTGCGCGCGACACGTGGCGCGTCTACTCCGCCGAGCAAGGTGCGATACGCGACCGGAAGATCGGGATTGCAGACCACGACATCTGCATCAATGCGCTCGCTGCCAGCAATCTCCACGCCCGACACCGCGCCATTGGAACCCGGCTGGCGAAGGATTCGCGTGACCGGTGCGGAGAATCGAAACTCGACACCAGCCTTCTCGAGTGCTGCCTGCAAACCGGTGGCCATCGAGTGCATTCCGCCCTCGGGAAAGAACACCCCTTCGACGGAGTCCATGTAGGTGATCACCGCATACAGCGAAAGCGCTTCGTACGGTGCGAGACCCGCATACATCGACTGGAAGCTGAAGATCCGCTGCAGTCGTTCGTCCGAAAAGAAGCTCGCCACTTTCTTGTCGAGCTTCCTGAAACCACCGAGACCAACGAGCTTGAGACCAGCCCTCCACGGCTTGACCAAGTCGAGTGGCGTGTCGAAGTTGGCATCGATGAACGAGTCCATCTCTGCTCGATACAACTCCTCGAGCCAGGAGCAGAACTTGAGGAACGAGGCGGCCTCTTTACCGTTCGAGAACCGTCGGATTTCTTCGGCCATCCGCTCACGACCGTGCAGCACGTGGAGCTCGCTCCCATCGTCGTAGACGGCCCGATACATGGGGTCGACCTTCTTGATCGTGACGTAGTCGGCCATGTTCGCACCAGCTGCGTGAAAGACGTTCTCCAACAAGTTCGGCATCGTGAGCACGGTTGGTCCGTTGTCGAGTCGGAAGCCTGAGGACTCGATCATCCCCGCTCGACCACCAGGAATCGGATCACGTTCCACCACCGTCACCGAATGTCCCGCTCGCGACAGGTACGCGGCGGCGGACAACCCACCGAGACCCGCGCCGACGACAACAACCTTCATTACACGACCCTCCACGACACGTAGTTCGCGAGTGCCACGAGCTCGTTCTTCGATTCTTCGGTCAGGTCTGCCTTGCCCAGCGCGGCAATTGCCTCATCGGTGAGCGCAGAGATGTGGGCTTCGAGTTCGTCGAGTGCACCGGTGTCTCGAATCACGTCCTGAACCTGTTCCACTTGGGCATCGGACAGCGACACCGAACCAACGAGATCCAAGATCTTCTTCTGGGACGCATTTGCACGCGATACCGCGATCGCCATCAGTGGCG
>DAIRSS010000038.1:0-12914 GCA_036804285.1 Ilumatobacteraceae bacterium | reverse complement strand
GGGTTGCCGTTCACAAGGAATGGACAACTATCGAACGAGCATCTCATTTCAGCGAGCGGTTGGTCACGAATTGCGTCTGCGCGGTGCGTGGCGCGCGACACACTCGGCACGTGTCGACGACCCCCAAAAAAAATTTGAAAAAAATCCAAAAAAATTCCCGAAAATCGCCCCGACGGATCGAAATTTCGAAAAAAGTTGCCGACTCGGCACTGGCTTGGGATCGTGGGTTCGGGTATCCACCACTGACCATTTCGCACCGACCACACTGATCCTCGTTGCGTACTGACGACACTCACGTCGAGCCTCGCGATGCGAGCGCGATCGATCATCTCGTCGACGACTCCGCACTTCCCACCGACGTCGCCACCCGGATCGTGCTCGACACCTCGGTGCTCGTCGCCGATCCGGCCTGCATCCATAGCTTCCCCGGTTGTGACGTCGTCATTCCGCTCACGGTGATCGAAGAACTCGACTCGTTGAAGACACGAATGGATGACGTCGGTCGCTCCGCACGCACCGCATTGCGCACGATCGAGGACCTGCGCCGTAAGGCGGGTGGGTCACTCGCCACCCCGGCCCCCGTGAACGATGATCCCAACGGGGGCACCCTGCAGATCGAGATCAATGGCATCCAGCGCCACCTCCTCGTCGAGCACGGCCTCGATCCCGAGGTTCCCGACAACCGCATCATCGGTGCCGCCCTCGGCCAGGCCCGCACCTCACCAACCCGCATGATTTCGAATGACGCAGCACTGCGCATCAAGGCCGCCCACATGGGTCTCACGGCCGACGAGCACCAGCCGGTCGGCACCTCGATGACCACCCGCCCGATGGGCTGGACGACGATCGACACCGCCGTCGAACACATCGACGCGCTGTACGCGAGTGGTGGGATCGACACCACCCAGGTGAATGGCACGTCATCGCTCGTGGAGAACAACTTCGCCGTCCTGCGCTGCGGATCACAGTCCGCACTCACCCGCTGCGTCGGATCGGAGCTCACCCTGCTCGCCCACAATGCGCCAGAGGCCTGGGGCCTGCGTGCCCGCAGCAAGGAACAACGCTTTGCCCTCGAGCTGCTGCTCGACCCGGAGATCACGGTGATCGCCCTCGATGGTCGCGCGGGAACCGGCAAGACGGTGATGGCGATCGCCGCCGGACTCGAGCAAGTCGTCGAACAGCGCCGCTACGAGCGACTCGCCGTCTATCGCCCGCTCGTTCCCGTGGGTCGTGCAGACGTCGGCTTCTTGCCAGGCGACTTGGACGAAAAACTCGACCCGTGGATGTCGGCGATCCACGACGCGATCGTCGCGCTCACCGACCAACGCTCGAGCAACGATGCGCGCAGCCTGATCGACGACCTGACCGCCCGAGGCCAGCTCACGCTCGAGTCCGTCACCTTCCTGCGCGGTCGCTCGCTGCAGCAACAGTTCGTCGTCGTGGACGAGTCACAGAACCTCGAACCGACGACGCTCAAGACCATCCTCACCCGCATCGGCGAGGGCACCAAGGTGGTCTTCACCGGCGACACGAGCCAGATCGACGCTCCTTATATGGGTGAGTCGAACAACGCCCTTGCCGTGCTGATCCACGCCTTCGGGGGCCAGAAGTGCTTCGGGCACGTCACCCTGGCGGCCTGCGAACGCAGCGAAGTGGCCAGCCTGGCCGCCGAACTGCTCTAGCCCAAGCTGGGCTTGGAAATCTAGGACGGAAGTCACTTGACATTTCCTGGGTTTCCCATTTAGTGTTAAATACACCCCAACCAAGGAGACCACCCCATATGTCTCTCATCGAACAGCCACTCGCAGACCTCGACAACGAGATCCGCGGCCCCATCGGCGACATCGACTGGACGCAGTTCGCCAACTGCAAGGGCAAGACGAAGTTGTTCTTCGCCCCCAAGGCGGAGCGCCCGCAGGCTCGCGAACGTCGCGAGGCCAAGGCTCGCTCGTTGTGCAACGCATGCGTCGTGAAGGACACGTGTCGCGAGTTCGCGCGCAACAACCATGAATATGGTCTGTGGGGCGGCGAGAACGAAGAAGAGCGTCACCTCGCCGGATTCACGATCGCTGCACCGATCGGTGTGCGCTCTCGATTGGCCAAGTCCGCCTAAGCGCACCTGCCAAACTGGAGTCGTGCCCGCAGCGCAGACTTCCACCATCACCGACCCGGGTGAATTCGTCACGCGGTTCATCGAGAACATCGAGCAGTTCCACTTCTCCGATGCCATGGCGATGGTCGCCGACGACTGCGAATACGACAACGTGCCCATCACCAAGGTGTTCGGGCGCGAGGCGATGACCCAGATCCTCTCCGACTTCATTGCGGCCGCCACCAAGGTCGAGTGGCTCGTGCACCACCAAGTCGCCACTGGCGACATGAACCACGGCGTGGTGATGAACGAACGTACCGACCGCTTCGAAATCGACGGTCGCTGGATCGAAATCGACATCGCGGGGCTGTTCGTCGTGAGCGACGGCAAGATCGCCCTGTGGCGCGACTACTTCGACCGTGAGTCGTTCACCAAGGCACTCGCCAACAAGTAAGTCTTTCCCGCACGGTGTCTGGCCGTGTGTGTACCGGTCGTAGTGTTGAGACCATGAACATCGTCATCTCCGGCGCAAGCGGTCTCATCGGCACGGCACTCGTCGAGCGTCTGCGCGCAAGCGGACATTCCGTCACCCGCCTCGTGCGCCGCGAGGCCCGCCAGGGCGAACTCTTCTGGGATCCCGCGCGGGGCGTGCTCGATGCGAGCGCACTCGAAGGCACCGATGCCGTCATTCATCTCTCCGGTGCGGGCATCGGCGACAAGCGCTGGACCCCCTCCTACAAGCGCGAGATCCTCGAGAGCCGCACCGCGACGACCGCGCTGCTCGCCCGCACCATCGCGTCGCTGTCGCGCAAGCCATCGGTGTTCCTGTCGGGATCTGCGATCGGCATCTACGGCCCGCGCGCAGACGAACAACTGGACGAGCACTCGAGCCACGGCAGCGGATTCCTCGTGGACGTCTGCCAGCAGTGGGAAGCGGCGGCAAAGCCCGCGATCGATGCCGGCATCCGCACCGTGTTCCTGCGCACCGGCATCGTGCTCACGCCGCGCGGTGGCGCGTTGAAGAAGTTGTTGCTCGCCTTCCGCATCGGTGCAGGTGGTCGCTTCGGCAACGGCAAGCAGTGGCAGAGCTGGATCACCCTCGATGATGAGATCGGCGCGATCGAGCACCTGCTCACCGCGAACGTGTCGGGTCCCGTCAACCTCACCGCCCCATCACCCGTGACGAACTCGGAGTTCACGACCGTGCTCGCCAAGGTGTTGCGACGACCGGCGATCCTGCCGATCCCCTCGTTCGGTCCAAAGATCCTGCTCGGTGCAGAGCTCGCCGACGCCTTGCTGTTCACCGGCCAGCGCGTGATGCCCAAGGCCTTGCTCGCGAGCGGTTATGAGTTCGCCCATCCGACGCTCGACATCGGATTGCGCGCACTGCTGAACAAATGACGACTCCCGGCTCGACCGTCGACGTCGTCATCGTCGGCGCGGGTCTTGCAGGTCTCACCGCCGCTCGCACGATCCAACGCGCGGGACATTCCGTCGTCGTGCTCGAGGCACAAGATGCAGTCGGCGGTCGCGTGCGCACCGACGAGGTCGACGGCTTCCTCCTCGATCGCGGATTCCAGGTGATGTTGACTGCATATCCCGAACTGCGTCGCCAGGTGAATCTCGACGAACTCGACCTGCGCGCATTCGATCCCGGTGCACTCGTGTGGCGCAACGGCAAGGGCCACGTCGTGAGCGATCCGTTCCGCGCGCCGGCGACGGTGGTCGCGAGTGCGCTCGCACCCATCGGCACCCTCGGCGACAAGGTGCGCGTCGCTGCACTGCGACTGCGCGCGCGAAGGATTCGTCACGACGAGTTGCTGCGGGGCAACGACATCTCCACGATCGTTGCACTGCGCGGGTTCGGGTTCTCCTCCAAGATCATCGAGCGGTTCTTCCGTCCGCTCTTCGGCGGTATCCAACTCGACCCGAGCCTGGCAACCTCTCGCCGCATGTTCGACATCATCTTCCGCTCGCTCTCCGACGGCGACAGCGTCGTGCCCGCGCGCGGCATGCAGCGCCTGCCCGAACATCTCGCCGCCACGCTCAAGCCCGACACCGTGCGGCTCAACACGCGAGTCGCCTCCATCGACGGCACGTCGGTCGTGACCTCGAGCGGCGAACGCATCACGGCACGCGCCGTCGTCGTGGCGACCGAGTCACCGGCGGCAAGTGACCTGCTCGGTCTTCCCGCGCGCGCATCGCGCGTCGTCGGCAACGTGTACTTTTCAGCCGACGTCGCCCCGACGAAGGAAAAGCTCGTGATCTTGGACGGCACGGGCAAGGGTCCGGTGCTGAACGTCGCGGTGATGAGCAACATCTCCGAGCACTACGCACCACGGGGCAAGCACCTGATTTCCGTCGCGCTCCCCGGAGTCGTCGCGGGAGACCTCGAATCGATCGCGCGCACGCAGCTTCGCGAGTGGTGGGGACCACAGGTGGATTCCTGGCGACACTTGCGCACGTATGCGATCACCCATGGAGGCGTCGTTCAGGAACCGCCGTTTGCGCCAAAGCAATCCGTCGACCTCGGCGGCGGGCGGTTCGTGTGTGGCGACCACCGCGACACCGGCTCCATCCAGGGAGCGTTGTACTCGGGTCGTCGATGTGGCGAAGCCGTCATCGCATCGCTCGCCTAGCCTGACATCCATGGCCCACGATCCCGTCAAGGAAATTGTCACCGTCGAGCGCGTCATTCCCGCCGCACCCGGACTGATCTTCGAGCTGCTCGCCGACCCACGTCAGCACCACGTCTTCGACGGTTCGGGCAGCGTGAAAGAAGCGCGGATCTCCGCGCCGGCGCGACTCTCACTCGGCGCCACGTTTGCAATGAACATGCGCATCGGTCTCCCGTATCGCATCACGAACACCGTGGTCGAGTTCGAAGAGAATCGCCGCATCGCTTGGCGCCACTTCGGAGGCCACATCTGGCGCTACATCCTCACTCCGGTCGAGGGCGGCACGCTCGTCACCGAGCAGTTCGACTACGCAAAGAACAGGTCGCGACTGTTCCTCAAGTTGATGAACGCGATCGAGAACAACGAGCGCTCGATGGAGTCCACGCTCGCCAACCTCGAGCGTCACTTCTCTCCGGCTTCATGAGCGTGGAACTCCCGCGGGGGTTCACCGCGCACGTCACCAACATCGGCATCAAGGACTCGTCCGACGACTTCACCCTCGTCGCGGCGGACTCCACGTGCAGTGCGGCCGGCGTGTTCACCCAAAGTCGCTTCGCCGGACCGAGCGTCGTGGTCTCGCGCGAACACCTGCGCGGAGGTCGTGCACGCGGCGTCGTCGTCATCTCGAAGAACGCCAACGTCGCCACCGGTGCGACCGGCATGGCCAATGCGCGCGAGGTCGTCGCGGGGGTCGCTTCGGCTCTCGGCTGCCAAGCGAACGAAGTGTTGATCGCCTCGACCGGAGTCATCGGACGCCAGTACCCGATGGATGCGGTACGTGCCGGGTTGGCCGCGATTCCCAAGATCCTTCGTGACACGAACGCAGAAGCCGTCGCACGCGGCATCATGACGACCGACACGGTGCACAAGATCGCAGAAGCACACGTTTCGGGCAGCACCGCTCGCGTCGTCGGCGTGGCCAAGGGTGTCGGCATGATCGAGCCGAACATGGCGACGCTCATCACGATGCTCTTCACCGACGCTGCAATCGAACCGAACGAACTCGATGCGATGTTCCGCCGCGTCATCGACAAGACCTTCAACTGCGTCTCGGTCGACACCGACACCTCGACGAGCGACAGCGCCATCGTGCTCGCGAGCGGAGCTGCCGGAGCAGTCGATCACGCTGCGCTCGAGGGCGCACTCTTCGACGTTGCGCTCTCGCTCACCAAGCAGGTGGCACGGGACGGCGAAGGTGCAGAGAAACTCATCGAGGTGCGCGTCGAGCGCGCACGCGACGCACATCAGGCGAAGGTGGTCGCCAAGGCGATCGTCAACTCCCCGCTCGTCAAGACCGCCGTGCACGGGGCGGACCCGAACTGGGGCCGCGTCGCCATGGCGATCGGCAAGTGCAGCGAGTTCGTCGATATCGACCAGGACCGCGTCGTCATCTCCTTCGGTGACCAAGAGGTGTATCCCACCCAACTCGCAGCGGGTGATCTCGACGCGCTGAGTGCCTACATGCGCGGAACCGACGTCGTCATTCGCGTCGCACTCAACACGGGTGATGCATCAGCCACGGTGTGGGGTTGTGACCTGACCGACGGTTACGTGCGCATCAACGCCGACTACACGACCTGAAGAGCGCTCAGGCGGCGCAGTACGGCTCGAGCCAGTCGAGCACGGAGTCGCGATACGCATACACCGACTTGTAGCGCGCGACGTCGTCGGGCAGGCGCGCAACCAGTGAACGCAACGTGCGGGCGTGTTGCGTTCCGCGCGCCACGTAGTCGGGAAGCGGCTGCTGGAATCCACGAATCGTGAACAACACACCACCGGTCTCGGGCAGGCGGCGCAGGGTCTCGCGCTCCATGCGAATCCACAACAACGATGGGTCGTCCACGAGCGGCGCCGTCGGCGAGACGGGTTGGAAGAGTGCGCAGTGGTCCTCGAGTGTCCAGTTGGAGCGCCAGATCGCCTTGTTCGGCGTGAGTCGACGAAGCGTGGTGTCAACGGCTGCACCAATGTGCTCGGCGTAGCGAGAAACCGGCTGGTGCGTGGCGAGCATGTCGGTGCCCATCTTCGAAGCGAGTTTCCACCGACTCGGTGAACACACGACCCCGGCGACGAACAGCAACTGATCGCCGACGGGTGCGAGCACCGTGAGGTCGTCGGCCACGAGCAGGCTCGCCTCGACGAGTGCATCGATGCCGTGAGTCGTGAGCGTCACGCCACAGAACTCGGCGACGAGTCGAGCTGCCTCTTCTGCTGCCGCTTCTCCACCCGGGTGGAGCGCGACGACTTCGTCGCGGCGCGTTGCGAGCAGTTCGCGCTTCATCGCGATCGTCGGTTCGGTCTCAGCGTCGCGTGGCAACCAGTTGGCGAGATCGAGCGGCTTTGCCCCGATGCGGTGACGGAACTCGTCGTTCATCTCGACGGGCAACATCTCCTCCATCATCGGCATGGCGCGGAAGTGCGCGAGGTCCGTCGATGGCTCCCGGTCGTAGGGAGTGAAGGGGTGTTGGTGCAGGACGTGGGTCATTGCGCTGCGAGCGCTCGACTCACTTGGGCTGCATGCGAATGCCGCCATCCACGCGGATGGTCTCGGCATTCATGTAGCTGTTCGTCACGCACTCCACGACCATCGAGGCGAGTTCCTCTGGATAGCCGAGGCGCTGCGGGAACAACACGCCCTTTTGCAGGTTCTGCTTGAACTGCTCGCTCGCATCACCTTGGCCGTAGATCGGGGTGTCGATGAGACCCGGAGCGACGGTGTTGACGCGGATGCCGACTGCGGCGAGGTCACGCGCGATCGGCAACGTCATGCCGACGACGCCACCCTTGGACGCCGAGTACGAGGCCTGACCGATCTGACCATCGAAGGCCGCGACGGATGCGAGGTTGACGATCGCGCCACGTTCGCCGTTGGCGAGTGGCTCGCTCAAGCTGATCGCGGTGCCGACGATGCGGATGCAGTCGAAGGTGCCCACGAGGTTGATCGCGATGACCTTCTTGAACGCATCGATGTTGGCGGCCGAGTCATACGTGCCGTCCTTGCCGACCGTGCGCTGCGCCCAGCCGATGCCGGCGGAGTTGACGAGTGCGCGCACCGGGCCCATCGACTTGGCCATCTCGGCTGCGTTGATGATGTCCTGGGTATTGGTGACGTCCACCTTGCAGAACGCGCCACCGACTTCCTTGGCGAGGGCTTGGCCCTTGTCTTCTTGAATGTCGGCGATGACGACCTTGGCACCACGCTTGGCGAGGAGACGTACGCACGCCTCGCCGATTCCCGATGCTCCACCCGTGACGATTGCACTTGCTCCGTTGAGATCCATGCCGACCACGCTACGGGGCGACCCCCGCTCAGGCAAAGCCGAGCGACGCGGCGACGGCCAATGAATCCACCAATTCGTTCATCAACTCGCCGTTGTGTGCCTTGACCCACGTGAAGGTCACGTCACCCCGCTGAGTGACCTTCTCGATGAGCGGCTCCCACAGGTCGCGGTTGGCCACCGGTTGGCGCTGGGAGTTCTTCCATCCGCGCTTCTGCCACCCCACCCACCAGTTGTCACGAAAGCAGTTGACGACGTACGTCGAGTCGGAACGAATCTCGATCGGTTCGTTCGATCCGTCGAAGTATCGCAATGCCTCGATGACGGCGGAGAGTTCCATGCGTTGGTTCGTCGTGTGTGATTCCCCGCCCGTACCACGAGGTTCGCCACCCGGCGCGACGGCCCATGCCCAACCACCCGGTCCGGGATTTCCCGAACACGCGCCATCGGTATAGACAACAATCACGCCTTAGATACTTGCCCACTTTGTCCCTGCCGAAGAGCACCGCTTGGGGAATTCTGCGAGAATGGAACCATGATTTTCGACGGCTCGGTGCATCAACTCCCCGATACCGACCCGGGCGAGACCGCGGAATGGCTCGATTCACTCGACGCGGTCGTCGAGACCCAGGGCAAGACGCGAGCGCGCTATCTGTTGTCACGACTCTTGGAGCGCGCGCGAGAGTCCCAGGTCAGCTTCCCGGCCACCGTGTCGACGCCATACGTGAACAGCATCCCGCGCGAGCAGGAGCCGTGGTTCCCCGGCGACGAGCACATCGAGCGGCGCATTCGTGCCTACATCCGCTGGAACGCAGCCGTCATGGTGGTGCGCGCGAACTCCGCTGCCGAGGGAATCGGTGGTCACCTCTCCACGTTCGCCAGCTCGGCGAGTTTGTACGAGGTCGGGTTCAACCACTTCTTCCGCGGCAAGGACAACGGCCAAGCCGGCGACCACGTCTACTACCAAGGTCACGCCGCACCGGGCGTGTATGCGCGCGCGTTCATCGAACGTCGACTGAACGAAGACGACCTCGATCACTTCCGCCGCGAGATCGCGCGACCAGGCAAGGGGCTCTCCAGTTATCCGCACCCGCGACTGATGCCCGAGTTCTGGGAATTCCCGACGGTGTCGATGGGTCTCGGTCCGATCACCGCGCTGTACCAGGCGCGCTTCAACCGTTACCTGCACAACCGTCAGATCGACGACACGTCGGCGAGTCGCGTGTGGGCATTCCTCGGTGACGGTGAGTGCGACGAGCCCGAGACGCTCGGCGCGATCTCGCTCGCTGCGCGCGAGCAACTCGACAACCTGACCTTCGTCGTCAACTGCAACCTGCAGCGCCTCGATGGACCGGTGCGCGGCAACGGCAAGATCATCCAGGAACTCGAGGCCGTGTTCCGCGGCGCGGGTTGGAACGTGATCAAGGTCATCTGGGGCTCCAAGTGGGACGAGTTGCTCGCCCGCGACACGAGCGGCGTGCTGCTCAACAAGATGAACACGACCGTCGACGGCGAGTTCCAGCGCTACACCGTCGAAGACGGCAACTACATCCGCGAGAACTTCTTCGGACCCGACCCGCGCCTGCGCGAGATGGTCTCCCATCTCTCCGACGACGAGTTGCGCACGCTCCCCCGCGGCGGCCACGACTACCGCAAGTTGTATGCGGCGTTCCGCGCGGCAAGTGAGAACCTCGGCTCGGGTCGTCCGACGGCGATCCTCTGCAAGACCGTCAAGGGCTGGACACTCGGACACGAGATCGAGGGTCGCAACGCCACGCACCAGATCAAGAAGATGACCGACGATCAGCTGCGCGCGTTGCGCGACACGTTGCACCTCGAAGACGAGATTCCCGACGAGGCGCTCTCGGGCGACGATCCGCCGTACTACCGACCACCGGTCGACAGCGTCGAATACCAGTACATGATGGAACGTCGTCGCGCACTCGGCGGCGAGGTACCCAAGCGCTCGACCACCGTGCGCAAGCCACTCGTGTTGCCGAGCGACGGTGCGTTCACCGAGTTCGACGCAGGCAGTGCCGGTCAGTCCGTCTCCACGACGATGGGCTTCACGCGACTGTTGCGCAACCTCGCGCGCGACAAAGACTTCGGCTCGCGCGTCGTGCCGATCATCCCGGACGAGGCACGCACGTTCGGAATGGACGCACTCTTCCCCGAACTCAAGATCTACGCCTCCCAGGGACAGAAGTACGAGCCCGTCGACCACGCGCTGTTGCTGTCGTATGCGGAGTCGAGCGCAGGCCAGATCCTCGAAGAGGGCATCACCGAGGCCGGCAGCATGTCGAGCTTCATCGCCGCCGGCACCAGTTACGCGACGCGTGGCGTGCCGATGGTGCCGTTCTACACCTTCTATTCGATGTTCGGCTTCCAACGCATCGGCGACCTCGCCTGGCAGGCGGCTGACGCGCGCACGCGCGGCTTCCTCCTCGGTGCAACCGCGGGTCGCACCACGCTCATGGGCGAAGGACTCCAACACCAGGACGGTCACTCGCTCCTACTTGCGAGCACGATTCCGTTCTGCGAGACGTACGACCCGGCGTTTGCCTACGAAGTCGCCGCGATCGTCAAGCACGGCATCAACACGATGTACGGAAGCGACCCGAAGGACGTCTTCTATTACATCACCCTGTACAACGAGAACTACCCGATGCCGCCGAAGCCTGCGACCAAGGGCATCGACGAGCAGATCGTGCGCGGGCTGTATCGCTTCGACAAGGTTCGCGGAGGCACACAGCGCGCAACGATCCTCTTCTCCGGCTCCACGCACGGCGTTGCTCGTGCGGCGGCGACCGAATTGCTCGAGCGCTACGACGTCGGCGTCGAGTTGTGGTCAGCGACGAGTTACAAGGCACTCCGCGAACAGGCGATCGACACCGAGCGATGGAATCGCCTGCACCCGACGAAGTCGCCGCGCGTCCCCTACGTCGCCGAGCAACTCGGTCGCTCGATGGGACCGATCGTTGCGGTGAGCGACTTCATGCGCATCGTGCCAGAGCAGATCGCGCGCTTCGTCCCCGGTCGTCCGTTCATGGTGCTCGGCACCGACGGCATGGGTCGCAGCGACACGCGCGAGGCGCTGCGCAGCCACTTCGAGATCGACCTGCCGCACCTCGTCACCGCGGTCCTGTACGAACTCGCCAAGTCCGGTGCGATCTCGCGCTCGACCGTGGACGAGGCGATCGCCCACTACGGTGTCGATCCGGACAAGTTCTCACCACTGCATTCCTGATCCCATGCCCACGACGACGTCGACCAAGCCGCTCTACATCACCGGCATCCCGCAGGCCGATGCGCTCCTGCGTCGCGACGGCACCGCACTCTTGATCGGCATGTTGCTCGACCAGCAGGTGCCGATGGAGTGGGCCTTCACCGCGCCGCACACGATCAAGCAACGCCTCGGTCACGTGGATGCAACCAAGATCGCCAAGATGAACGTCGATCGCTTCGTCGCGATGTGCTGCGAAAAGCCCGCCATCCATCGCTTCCCCGCGTCGATGGGCAAGCGCATCCATGCGATGTGCACGATCATCGCCGACGACTACAAGGGCAAGGGCGCGAACGTCTGGAAGGGCGTCGAGGATGCGGCCGAACTCACCGCTCGACTGCGCAAACTCCCCGGGTATGGCGCGGAAAAGACGGAGATCTTCATCGCGCTCCTCGGCAAGCGCTTCGGCATCCGCCCCAAGGGGTGGAAGACCGAGGCCGGTGAATTCTCCGACAACCAGCCGCGCAGCGTTGCCGACATCCATTCCCCCGCCACCTTGCTCAAGGTGCGCGGTTACAAGAAGATGCAGAAGGCGAACGACCTGGACAAAAAAGATCGGCCGCTTCGTTAGGGTGCGTCCATGACCACGCTCGTCACCGGAGGCGCCGGGTACATCGGCTCGCACACGGTGCGACTGTTGACCAGCCAGGGTCGCGACGTCGTCGTGCTCGACTCACTCGAACTCGGTGACCGCTCGCGAATCCCAGGCGTTCCCTTCGTCGAAGCCGACATCGCAGACGAGCGCGCGATCGAAAAGGCCTGCCGCAAGTACGGCGTCCAGGACGTCATCCACTTCGCCGCCTACAAGGCCGTCGGTGAATCGATGGAACAGCCGCTGCGCTACTACAACAACAACGTCGCCGGCTCGATCGCCCTCGTGCACGCACTCCTCGCCAACGGCGTCGAGCGCATCGTGTTCTCCTCCTCCGCGGCGGTGTACGGCAATCCCGACCACGTGCCGGTGAACGAAGACGCACCGCTACGACCCGAGAGCGTGTACGCCGAGACCAAAGTGCACGTGGAGCGCTTCCTCACCTCGTGCAACGCGATCGGACTGCGCTCGGTGTCGCTGCGCTACTTCAACGCGGCCGGTGCGAGCGCGGACTCCTCGATCGGCGAGAACTGGGACATGAGCCAGAACCTCATCCCGCTCGTCATGAAGGCGATCCTCGGTGCCTCGGGTCCAGTGCGTGTCTTCGGCAACGACTACCCGACTCCTGATGGCACGTGTCTGCGCGACTACATCCACGTCGAGGATCTCGCCCAAGCACACATCAACGCACTCGACTACCTCGCCACCGGTGGCAAGTCGATGGCGTGCAACGTCGGCACCGGTCAGGCGAGCTCCGTGCTCGACGTGCTGCGGATGGCCGAAGAAGTGAGCGGTCGCAGCGTGCCACACGAGATCGCACCGCGACGCCCGGGAGATCCGACGACGGTGTTCGCCGATCCGACGCTCGTGCGCGCAGTCCTCGGCTGGCGTGCCACGCACGACCTGCGCGAGATCGTCTCCAGCGCCTGGCGCTGGCACTCGAAGTAGCTCGCGCTACATCCCCGCGAGGGTGCGCTGGCGATCCAGCCAGCCG
>DAIRSS010000037.1:0-13783 GCA_036804285.1 Ilumatobacteraceae bacterium | reverse complement strand
ACCCGTGCCGCCACCTTGAAAGGGTGGTGTCCTAGGCCACTAGACGATGGGGGCTCGGACGAAAACTCGGTTGAGAGAGCCCTTGAAATCTATCAGCGGTGGTTTTGGTTTCACCCCGGAGAATCATCGGTCACGGGGAATATGCCCGCCTGGGCCGTCACCATCCAGTCGAGTAGCCAGCCCAAGTAGCCATAGAGCTGGTGTTGACCAAAGGTCGGATCCGACTCATCGATGTCGTCGTGGTCGTCCTCGCTGACGGCGAGCAAGGTCCCGAGGAGGAGGCGAATTCCGTTCGTGGACTTCATCAGTGCATCGAGGTCTGCCTGAGTGAGGGTGAGCACGTCGACATTTGCGGATCGTTCGATCAATTCGCGGACGTGGTCGATGGAATGCACGTGCGAAGTGAGCAGCTCTGAGCGCATGAGCCGCTGGTATTCCTCGTCGTGTGCTGGATCTTGGTGATACGCGGTCGGGAAGAGTCGTTTCACCGTGTCGGAATCTTGTCCGTCCGTCAACACCTCGCGGAACTGGCCGAAGAGTTGGTTGAGGAGTTCACGATCCGATCGTTCGACGGTGAGGGTGTACGTGCCGTCCTCACTCCGAGAGACGGGACCGTGCGATGTCACAGTTGCCCCGAATCCTCTTTTTGCATCGTCGCCCAGAGTCCATGCTCGTGCAGGCGATACACGTCGATTTCGGCTTTCTCTCGACTTCCCTGAGAAACCACCGCACGACCTTTTTCGTGAACGTCCAACATCAACTTCGTTGCCTTTTCCAGGCTGTATCCGAAGAGTTTTTGGAAGACCAATGTCACGTACGACATCAAATTGATGGGGTCGTTCCACACCAACACGATCCACGGCCGATCGTCGCGTGTCGACTGTTCAGGCTCGACGCTGCGAACTTCGAGTGGACTCTCGACGACGTCTGGCACACCCCCATTGTGTCGGGGTGTGACATCAAGCGTGGCGACGAGTCGTGATTGGCTGACTGCGCAGACCAGCCGTAGCCTGAAGGCGTGCCACTTGGCGTTCGCCCCCTCGTTCCTTCGCGGATCTTTAGTCATCGGAGTCAATCCAACCGATCGGCGAAGGGTGGATTCTGGGCATACGTTGCGTTGACAAAACCACGCATCGTCGAGTTGCTCCTCGTGACCACGATCCCGACCATGGTGCTTGCCGAGCGTGGATGGCCCTCGATAACGCTGATGGTTGCGACCGTGTGCGGTGGCGCTCTTGCAGCTGGTGGGGCCAACGCCATCAACATGGTGATCGATCGAGACATTGATGCGCTCATGGAACGCACGCGTCATCGTCCTCTTGTCACCGGAGCATTGACCCCACGACGAGCGCTCATCTTCGCGTTTCTCCTCGAGATCGCCGCCGCTGCCGTGCTCGTGTGGTGGGCGAACGTCCTTGCCGCAGTTCTCGCCTTGTCGGCCACGGCGTTCTACGTCGTGATCTATTCGTTGTGGCTGAAGCGCTCGAGCAAGCAGAACATCGTGATTGGGGGAGCAGCAGGGGCGGTGCCGGCGCTCGTCGGATGGGCCGCTGTGACGAACTCTTTGGCCTGGGCGCCGGTGGTGCTTTTCGCTGTCATCTTTCTGTGGACCCCGCCGCATTTTTGGGCTCTGGCGATCCGACACCAGGATGACTATCGAGCTGCCGGGGTGCCGATGTTGCCGGTCGTGACACCGATCCGCGAGACGATCGCCTCGATGGTTCGGTACTGCGTCGTGCTCGTCGCCGTCTCGCTCATCCTTGTCCCTGTTGCAGATCTCGGGCTGATCTACGGAATTACAGCCCTGCTATTCGGGGTGGCGTTTGTCATTGGAACCGTCCGACTCGGGTCCGATCCCAGCGAAGCGAAGTCCATGCGTCTGTTTTCGTTCTCCATTACTTATGTCACGGTCCTCTTCGGCGCGGTCATGGCGGACGTGCTGATTCTGGGCTGACTCCTGCGCTTCGAGAAGTTCGGACCGAGACCCCGCCCATTGTTAGTGTCGTATCCGTCATGTCCGCGGTCAGCGCACCCCCTGTAGCGAGTTCCAGCCCCTCCATTCCCTTGGTGGGGGCTGTCGGCGCGTGGCTCACGGCCACCGACCACAAGCGAATCGGCCGTCTCTTCATGGGCTTGAGTGTCATCTGGCTGCTTGGCGTGAGCGTGGTCGCCACCATTCTCGGATTCGAGCGCGTCGCCGATGCAACGAATGCCTTCGACGTCAACGCCGTACCGCAGTTGTTTGCCTTCACCCGGGTCGGTCTCATGTTCGGCGTGGCCCTGCCGTTGTTGATCGGGCTCGCAATCACCGTTGTCCCACTGCAAGTAGGAGCGCGGTCGATTGCCGTTGCGCGTGTTGCATCACTGGGGTTCTGGGCTTGGGCAGCAGGTAGTGCCATGGTGATCGTGTCGATCATCGGCAATGGCGGTCCTGGTGGTGGGAATGCAGACCTCGTCGATCTGTATCTCCTTGGATTTGGTCTCGGTCTGGTCGGTTTGCTCGCGGCATCCGTGTCGTTGTGTGCGACGGTGCTGACCGCACGTTGTCCCGGCATGACACTCGATCGCGTGCCGATGTTGAGCTGGTCGACGCTCGTCACCGCGGTTTCCGTCATCTTGACGGTGCCGGTTGCGCTCGGCAGTGTGATCTACGTTGCCGTCGACCATCACTATGGTCGTCTCGCCTTCGGTGGGAACAAGGGAATCGATACGTGGCTCGGGTGGTCACTTGGCCATCCGCAGTCCTTCGTCTACGCACTCATTTCGTTTGGCATCCTCGCCGACATCGCGCCAGTCGCTGCACGCCGTCGTCAATTGGTGCGGGGTGGGATGCTCGTGGCGATCGGACTTGTCTCAACGGTGGTCTTGGGAACCGTGAGCCAGACTCCACAGGTTTTTGAATGGAGTGGCTCCGCTTCTGACAAGGCATCGAGTGCGATTCCGTACGCACTCTTCAATCTTTTGCCCCTGCTTGGCGCGGTCGTCGTGGTCGCGCTCGTGCTCTTCACTCTCGTCAACGGGAAGCCTCGTCTGCTTGCGCCGTTCGTTCCTGCATTCCTCGGTGTTGGGATGATCGTTACCGGCATGGTTGGGAACGCGCTCGAACATTTCTCGAGTGCGGGACTCGCGGGCACCGTGTTCGGTGAGGGAGTGTCGTACTACATCGGTTACGGCGCGGTCCTCAGCGCGTTTGCAGGCATCGTGTTCTGGGCACCAAAGATTTGGGGTACGACACCACCAGCACCTGGAGTCGTCGGCTTGTCCGCGCTCGCGTTCATCGGGATCGTGTTGTCCAGCCTTCCGTACTACATCGCAGGTTTTGCCGATCAGCCGTCCGGCGTCGTCGGTGGATTCGAATACGGCGGTCCGTCGGCATTGTGGAATGGCGCGAGCATGGCAGGTCATGCACTCTTGGCACTGACGACCCTCATCGCATTCCTCGGTCACTTCCGTGGCGTGCCTTCGACAACGGATGAAGACCCGTATGACGCGCACACGCTCGAGTGGATGACCGCCTCGCCGGCTCCCGTCGACAACTTCATCGAGACGCCGCGTGTGTCGTCGTCGACGCCGCTCCTCGACAAGAAGGTTCCCGCGGAGGCACGCTCATGAGCGCCGCGACCGATCGTCAGCTTCCAGCGGGCGCACCGCCGGCACCGCGCAACACGATCCTCGTTGCCGCGGGTGCTGCAGCAGTCGCTGGAACGATGTTGATGTACGGAATGTTGGCGGTGTGGTTCAAGTTCCGTGATGCAGCACCGTTGCGGGTTGCAAAGAACGGCAAGATGATCCGCGACTGGTTGCCGGCAGACATCGCCATTCCCGAAGTTGCGACGAACACGCTGATGATCACGATGGTCGTCACGTGCGTGATGGCGCAGTGGGCCGTCTATTCGGCGAAGCGACACGACGTGTCACATGCAGGGTTGGCGCTGGTCGTGACGTCGTTCCTCGGAGTGGCACTCATCAACGGTCAGGCCGCCGTCTACATGCAGATGGGCATCGGGCTCCTTGATGGCCCGTACCAGACGATGTTCTATGCCGTCACGGGAACGATGCTGTTCCTCCTCGTAACAGGTTTGGTGTTTTCGTTGACCACGATGTTCCGTGTCTATGCGGGTCGCGTTCGTGACCATCAGGTCGTGAGCGCGCACGCGCTGTATTGGTATTTCCTAGCGACGACGTTCCTCGCAATGTGGTTCGTCGTGTACGTGCAGAAGTAGGCAACGATGTTCACGACGGGTTCCAAGTACTTCATCGGCCTCAGCGCACTCTCGGCGCTCGCTCTTGCGGTCTACCTCATCTTCGTTGGTCCGTCGTCAATTGGCGGCACGGCACTTTTCGGCATGGTCGCGGCAACCAGCTTGTTGGCCGGACTCGCGCTGTACACCCGGGATGGTGAAACGGAGACACCAGTCGCGTCGCAGGCGTCATTTGTCGCTCCATCACCGAGCATGTGGCCGTTGGTCTCGGTCCTCGGTGCGGTAGTTCTTCTCCTCGGAATCATCACCACGCCGATCGTGTTCATTCTCGGACTCGTGGTCATCCTCGCGGCGTTGGTCGAGTGGGTCATCCAATCGTGGAGCGAACGCGCTTCGGGTGACGCCGCATACAACGACAGCGTGCGCAAGCGCATCCTCAACCCACTCGAGTATCCAGTCCTGGCCACGGTCGGGCTTGGTGTCGTCATCTTCTCGTTCTCGCGGGTGATGTTGGCAATCGACAAGAGTGCGGGAGCGGTTGCGTTCATCGTCGTCGCAACGCTCGTGCTGTTGGCAGGAATCCTGTTCTCCGTTCGCCCGACCCTCAAGCGAAGTCTCGTGACGGGGATCTGTGTCATCGGTGCGCTCGGCTTGGTTGCATCGGGTATCGCAAGCATGGGATCAGGCCTCCGCAAGGACCTCGTCGAAGCCGCTGAAGAGGGCCACTACATGCACCGTGAGTGTGGTCCAGAGAAGTCCAAGTACGGCGACAAGCTCGCACTCGAGACGGTGTCCTCGAAGAGCAGCGTGATTGCAACCATCGAGTACGTCGACGGCAAGTTGATTGCAAATGTGCAGGGGATCGAAGGTGCGCAGGAGACCCTCACCATTCCGCGCTCGAACCCGTCGAACGTGCTCTTCCGCAACAAGACCGAAGGCGAGTTCAGACTCGTTGCACATCTTGGTGAGCGAGCCGTCACCGAGGGTGTCGTTGAGAAGGTCGAACTGTGCACCCAGCTGATTCCGGTCGGTGCAGAGCAACTTCTGACCCTGACGATTCCTAAGCCCGCCATGGACAAGCCGTACACCCTGGAGATCGCAGGTGTCGAAGGTCAGTCCATCGAGGTGGTCGTACCGTGAATCACGATCGCACGTATTCCCGTGTTTCAAAACTCGTCAATAGGCTGACACCCATGTCGCGTCGTTTCCGCAATGGAACCATCGTTGCTGCGGGAGCGGTCGTCTTGACGAGTTGTGCGTCCAACGCACCGCAAGACACGTGGGTACCGAAGGGACCCAACGCCAAGATCATCGACGATCTGCAGAAGCCCGTCTTTGCAGTTGCAGGAATCATCGGTCTGATCGTCACGGCCGCAGTGGTTTATGCGATCTACAAGTTCAAGGATCGTGGACAGCCGATCCCTGAGCAGACCCACGGCAAGCCCGCACTCGAGATCACACTCACGATCATTCCGGCGCTCATCCTGACCGTGATCGGCGTGTTCACGTTCCGCACGGTGTTCGACTTGTCGAAAACCTCTGACACCGAGATGATCATCAACGTCACCGGTCAGCAATGGTGGTGGGAGTACGACTACCCGGTGCAAGAAGAGTTCGGAATCACCAAGCCGATCATCACGTCGGGACAACTCGTCATTCCTGCCGGCACGAAGGTCCTGCTCCGCCAGACGAGTCGAGACGTCATCCACTCGTATTGGATTCCCGCGCTGAACGGAAAACGTGACGCAGTCCCAGGTCGTGTCCATACCAATCGCATCGAAGCGGACGAACCCGGCATCTATGCGGGTCAGTGCACGGAGTTCTGTGGTCTGTCACACGCGAACATGCGCATGGAAGCCGTCGCCTTGAGCAAGGCCGACTTTGCGAAGTGGGTCGAAGGTCAGCTCGCTGAGTACAAGTCGCCTGCCGAAGGCTCCCTTGCCAAAGAGGGTGAGACGGTATTCATCAACCAGTGCGTTCGTTGCCATCAGGTCAATGGTTTGAAGCGCGAGGACGGCACGCCGATCATCGCGGCGCCGGATGAGAACATCGTCTCGGGTGCGGCACCGAACCTGAGTCACCTGATGTCGCGTAATACGTTCGCCGGCGCGATGTTCGACTTGTTGACTGAGCAGTGCCGCAAGGAAGTCTGGGGTGCAGACAGTGCAAGCTTCGGCGAGAAGTATCTCGCAGGAGTGTCGGAACAGTGCCTCAACCAGTCCGACTTGCGCGGCTGGCTGCGCAATGCACCGGAGATGAAGCCGATGTATGCCAATCCCGCGTTGCTCGCGAGCACTGGCGGAAAGTACCGCGGCATGCCGAATCTTGGTTTGACCGAAAGTGACATCGAAAAGCTCGTCGCCTACCTTCTGACGTTGAAGTAATCGGAGAACAACATGGCCATCATTGAGCGTCCAACGACAGCGATCAGCGAGTTGCAGGCATCGGCTCCGGCGGTTCCTTCTACCGCTCTCGGCGCGTTGAAGCGTCCGGTCACGACCACTGGCTGGCGCGCATGGTTGTTCACGGTCGACCACAAGAAGCTCGGCATCATGTATTCCGCTGCGGCTCTGTTCTTCTTCATCGTGGGCGGTCTCGAGGCGGTGTTGATCCGTCTCCAGCTGGCAGCACCGAACGGGAAGGTGTTGAACGCGGACCTCTACAACCAGATGTTCACGATGCACGCGACGACGATGGTGTTCCTCTTCGTGATGCCGATGGCGGCAGGTCTCGCCAACTATTTCGTGCCGCTGCAGATCGGCGCACGCGACGTTGCCTTCCCACGCATCAATGCGTTCGGATTCTGGGCGTTCCTCTTCGGTGGAATCTTCCTCAACTTGGCATGGTTCCTTGGCGGTGCAGCCGACGGCGGATGGTTCATGTATGCACCGAACTCTGGACCTGTGTTCTCGCCGAGCCACGGAGTCGATTTCTGGGCGCTCGGTCTGCAGATCACCGGTATCGCCTCGTTGACGGGCTCCATCAACCTGATCGTGACGATCCTCAACATGCGTGCTCCGGGAATGAAGCTGATGCGCATGCCGATCTTCACCTGGATGCAGCTCGTCGTCCAGTTCCTCTTGGTGTTCGCCGTTCCGGTCATCACCGTGGCGCTCTTCCTGTTGTCGTTCCAGCGCAACTTCGGCGCGACGTTCTTCAATGTCGAAGCTGGTGCCGATCCGCTGCTGTGGCAGCACTTGTTCTGGATCTTCGGTCACCCTGAGGTGTACATCTTGATCTTGCCGAGCTTCGGCGTCATCTCTGAGGTGCTGCCGGTGTTCTCACGCAAGCCACTGTTCGGGTATCCGTTCGTGGTGTTCTCGGGTGCGGCGATCGGATTCGTGGGTTGGGGAGTGTGGGCCCACCACATGTTTGCCTCCGGCCTCGGACCGGTGTCGGTTGCGGTGTTCTCCGTCGCGACGATGGCCATCGCAGTTCCGACCGGCGTCAAGATCGTCAACTGGACGATGACGTTGTGGGGCGGCAAGTTGGTCTTCACCGTGGCGATGAAGTACGCCGTTGCGCTCATCGTGTTGTTCACGATCGGTGGTCTCTCGGGAGTGACGCACTCGGTCGCTCCGTCTGACACTCAGCAGACCGACACCTATTACATCGTCGCCCACTTCCACTACGTGTTGTTCGGTGGAGCGATCTTCGGACTCTTCTCTGGCTTCTACTACTGGTGGCCGAAGGTGTTCGGCAAGATGCTGAGTGAGAAGATCGGCAACTGGAGTTTCTGGTTGATGGTGTTCGGCATGAACCTCACGTTCGGACCGATGCACATCCTCGGTCTCCAAGGTCAGCCACGCCGTATGTACATCTGGACTGAAGCCCGTGCAGGAGAAGGTTTCTTCAACCTCGGGTTCTGGAACACCGTGGCGTCGATCGGTTCGCTCATCTTGTCGCTCGGAATCCTGTTGTTCCTCATCAACATCGTCGTGACGACTCGCAAGGGTGAGGTCGCTCCGCTCGATCCGTGGAATGCACGCAGCCTCGAGTGGATGACGTCCAACCCGCCGAAGGAACACAACTTCGACAGCATCCCGACCGTTTCGCACCTGGACGAGTTCTTCCACCGCAAGTACAAGGAGAACGAAAACGGCGAAATGGTCCAGGTGGCCACCGCCGAGGAGATCGTCGCCGAGCTCGAGAAGAATGCGGATGCCCACATCCACATGCCATCACCGTCGTATTGGCCGATCGTGCTCGCGCTCGGACTCCCCGTGACGGCCTTCGGAGTCATCTACTCGATTCCGATCGCAATCGTCGGTGGAGTGATCATTCTGCTCGGCATGTACGGCTGGGCGCTCGAGCCCTCGACTGCTCCCGACGATGACGTCGACCCACCTGCAAGTTCGTCGAAGGAAGTCGCACATGTCGGCTGATACTGCAGCGCATCACACCTCGACCGGATTGTCCAACGTCAAGTTGGGCATGTGGTTGTTCCTCGGTTCCGAGTGCCTGCTCTTCGGTGGTCTGATCTCGACCTACATGCTCTATCGCGGTCGCGTGGGCGAGGGTCCGACACCGTCACAGGTGTTCGACATCCCCTTCACCTCGGTCAGCAGCTTCGTGTTGCTCATGAGCTCTTTGACCATGGTTCTCGCCGTCTCTGCAGCCCACAAGAACGATGATCGCAACATGCGATTGTGGCTGACCGTCACTGGTTTGCTCGGGGCGACCTTCGTTGGTGGCCAGGTGTACGAATTCACCGCGTTCTACAACGAGGGCATGGGCTTCACGACCAGCCTCTTCAGTTCGAGCTTCTACGTCCTGACCGGCTTCCACGGCGTGCACGTCACCGTCGGCATCATCATGTTGATGTCACTCGTTGGCATCCTGAAGCGCAGCAAAGTCCCCGGTAGCAAGGCGGAGACCGTCGAAATGATCGGTCTGTACTGGCACTTCGTCGACGTCGTGTGGATCATCATCTTCACCCTCGTATATCTGATTCCGGCATGACCATGACTACTGAGACTGAAACCCACGAAGCAGAGCACGGCATGTCGAATGCCGGATACGTCCGCATCGCGCTCATCCTCGCGGCAATCACGGCGCTCGAGGTTTCGACGTATTACGTCGACTTCGGCCCGTTCTTCATGCCGTCGTTGATGATCATGATGGTCATCAAGTTCTTGATGGTCGTGAGTTACTTCATGCACCTCAAGTTCGACAACCGCCTCTTTTCGTGGCTGTTCTATGCAGGTTTGATCCTCGCAATCATCGTGTATGTCATTGCGTTGTCGACCTTCAAGTTCTTCGTTTCCTAGTAGAACCCAGGTCAGGAGACCACTGTGTTTGCCGAGGCTGCAAACCTTGACTTGAGCCCTTGGCGCTTTCAGTTGCACGCCGAAGTGTGGGTTCTGCTCATCGCCCTGATTGCCAGTTACGTGTATGCGATTCGCGTGCTCGGTCCTCGGGTGGCAGGAGAGTCGACCGTCGTCACTCGCAGGCAGGTCTGGTCGTTTGTTGCCGCCATTGGGATGCTGTGGCTGGCCTCCGACTGGCCCATGCATGACATCTCCGAGGAGTACTTGTACTCGGTCCACATGTTCCAGCACATGGTGCTCTCGTACTTCGTCCCGCCACTCGTCATGCTCTCATTGCCGCGTTGGCTATACGACGTCGCGATCGACAGGAGTGCCCTCGGACCGATGGTGCGGTTCGCCACCAAGCCGGTCGTGGCAGGTCTCTTCTTCAATGTCGTGATCATGATCACGCACATCCCGGCCCTGGTCAACCAAAGCGTGTCAAACGGTCTCCTGCACTACACGTTGCATGTTTTGGTCGTGACCGGAGCGTTGCTGATGTGGGCACCGATCTGTGGACCGGTCGTCGAGCGTCGGCTGAGTTACGGCGGACAGATGATTTATCTCTTCCTCATGTCGGTGATTCCGACAGTGCCAGCCGCTTGGCTGACCTTTGCCGAGGGTGTGGTGTACAAGCACTACGACATTCCGGTTCGCGTATGGGGCCTGTCAGTGACGACCGATCAGCAGCTTGCTGGCGCGATCATGAAGACGGGCGGAAGCATCTTCCTCTGGTCGATCATCGTGTTCCTGTTCTTCCGACGGTTCATCGGCCGGTTCTCCGCAGAGCAGACGTACAAGAAGCCTGAGGACACGCTTACGTTCGAAGCCGTGCGCGCCGAGTTCGAACGCGTGCCTGCGGCTCGCGAGCCCGACTAGTTCTGCGGCGCCCAGCGAAACAGTCGAGAAGCGACGACAGGGGCGATCGCGCTCCACGCAAGGAGCACGAGCCACGAAGTGAGCGATGCCGTCGCACCCGCAAGATGGTTGCGTAGGACGTCAGCGAGTGCATCTCCCGGGAGCCAGCGACTGATCGAGGTGATCTGGCTCGGAAGTGATCCGCCGTCGATGATCATTCCACTCGTGAGGAGAAGGACGAGATATAGCCCGTTCTGGGCAGCGAGGTTGAGTTCGGCACGGAGACGTCCCGCGAGCGCAAGTCCGATTCCCGAGAACGCAATCGTTCCAAGCAGGACGCCAGCACCAGCTCCGATGACGCCAGAAAGCGTCGCTGACCAGCCCATGAAGATCGCAACGATACAGAGGAGGACGATCTGGAGAATCTCGACCATCACGATCGAGAGCGCCTTTGCCGCGATGAGCCGTGAGGTCCCGAGTGGCGTGAGACCGAGGCGGGTGAACACTCCGTATGACCGCTGAAATCCAGTCGAGATTCCGAGGCTGACCATCGATGTCGACATCACGGAGACAGCCAAGATTCCCGGCACGAGGAAATCGAGCGGATCGCCATCACCCGTTGGGAGAACGTCGACACTTCCGAAGAAGACGAGCAAGAACACCGGGATCCCGAGAATGAGGAGGAGCTGCTCACCATTGCGGAGCAAGAGGCGAAGCTCCGTGCGGAGTTGGACCCACAGAAGCGTCATGAGGACTTCCCTCGAACAATCTGGCGATACATCGCCTGAATTCCACTGGTGACGCGAAGGTCGCGGATCTCCGAACCTTGCGACGTCACGGCATGACTCAAATCAGACACGACTGCTGATGGCCCGAAGGCGACATAGTCCGAACCTGAATGGTCGATGTGAATACCGAGTGTGCTGGAGAGTTTGCGAACATCAACGAGAGGCTCTGCGCGAAAGCGAATCTCGACGATGTCGTGCGAGGAATCCCTCACGCTTTGGTCTGCAGCTACTTGGCCGTCGTTCAGCACGATCACGCGGTCTGCGTATGAGTCGATCTCCGAGACGTCATGGGTCGAGATGAAGACGGCACACCCGTTGGATGCGAGCCGCCGCACGATGTCGGCAATGGCGTCTCGACCCTCCAAGTCGACCCCACTCGTCGGTTCGTCGAGAAAGGCAATCGTTGGGCGCGCGCTGAGGGCGAGTGCAAGCGAGAGACGCTGTCGTTCGCCACCGGACAACGTGCGCCAGGACGCTTGGCGACGACGACTCAATCCAACCAACTCGATGAGCTCGTCCGGGTTTTCACCACGTTGATAGAGGGCGCAATAGTCCGCAACGGTCTCGCGCACTCGGGCGGCAGGGTAGATCCCTCCGGATTGCAGCATGACTCCAAGCGGAGGCGCGATCTGATTTCGCTCAGTTCTCGGATTCTTTCCGGCCACTCGAATTGAGCCAGCAGTCGGGACTCGAATACCTTCGCAGGCCTCGATGAGCGAGGTCTTCCCGGCGCCATTCGGACCGAGAAGTGCTGTCACCGACCCGTAATCGAGCGAAAACGAGACATGGTCCACGGCAGTTACCGATCCGTATCGAACCACCAACTCCTCAACGATGATGGCCTGAGAAGCATGCTGCACATCTCTACAGTAGGCAGGCACACGGGCGACCCCTCGGACCGTACCGCTAACCTGATCATCCTGTGATTGACCTCAGACAACTGCGAAACGACCCCGATGGGGTTCGAGAGTTGATGTCTCGACGCAACAAGCCTGAGTTGATCGACGAACTCGATCACGCACTTCGACTTGACGTGCGCCTTCGCGACATCACGGCTGAACGTGACGGAATTCGCGCCAAGGTCAACGAGGTATCAAAGAGTGTCGGCGCGATGCGCAAGTCTGGTGATGCGGCATCGGCCGAGAAATTGATGGCAGAGAGCCGGCAACTTGGGGACCAAGAGGTCTCCCTCGCAAGCGAATACGAGGAAGTAAGCGCGGCATTACGCGAGGTCTTGTTGCGATTGCCGAACGTTCCTCATCCCGACGTGGTGAAGGGTGTCGGTGACGTGGAGAACCCCGTGATCAAGGGCCCAGTCAATATGCCTTCGTCGTTTCCCGATCATCGGCGAGTAGCCCACTGGGACACTGCGACCGCACTAGGGATCCTCGACAACGAACGTGCCGTGAAGATCAGTGGGGCGATGTTCACGATGCAGCGTGGCGCGGGCGCGACGCTTGCTCGAGCGCTGTGTCAATATGCCCTCGATATGAACGCAGATGCGTTCGAAGAGATCCGTCCTCCCTCACTCGTCACGACAGCGACACTGACCGCTACTGGACAGTTGCCCAAGTTCGCCGATGATGCGTATTCGATCGAACGCGACGACCTGTGGTGCATCCCGACCGCCGAGTCATCACTCACATCCATTCACGCAGGCGAAGTGCTGGCTGAAGAAGACCTTCCGGTTCGCTACATGGCGCACACCTCGTGTTACCGCCGTGAAGCTGGCTCTGCCGGTCGCGACACGCGCGGGATGCTGCGTGCGCATGAGTTCGACAAGGTCGAAATCCTTTCCGTGGCGACACCAGAGCAGGCTCCGGTCATGCTCGACGAGCTCCTCCAGCGTGTAGAACGAGCGATTGCAGGACTCGAATTGCCCTATCGAATCATCGAGATTTGCACTGGCGACATGGGTCAAAGCCACCACCGCAGCTTTGACGTCGAGGTGTATGCACCTGGCTGCGACAGTTGGTTGGAGGTGAGTTCGGTGTCGTGGTTCAGCGATTATCAGGCTCGGCGTGCCGACATTCGATTCAAGCGCACTGGGCAGAAGGGGACGGAGATCGCCCACACGTTGAACGCGTCGGCACTTGCAGTCCCTCGCGTTTGGGCTGCGATCGTCGAAAACTTCCGCGAAAGCGATGGTTCGGTGGCGATTCCGAAAGCCCTGCATCCGTACATGCGCGGCCTGACTCGCATTACGAAGTAGGTATCGCGTGAGCCTGCGGGATCGCCGAATCCAATACGAGACTGCGGGTCTCGAGCGGGCCGACTTGCTCGACGACCCGATCGAACAATGGCATCGCTGGTACGACCAGGCGAGCGAAGCGGGTGTGAGCGAACCACATGCGATGACGATCTCGACGATCGGTGAGGATGGTGCACCGGATTCCCGCGTCGTACTTGCACGTGACGTGTCCGCCGATGGGATCGCGTTCTACTCGAACTATCAGAGCGCAAAGAGCAGACAGTTGGACAAAGTGTCAGGGGTGTCAGTTGTCTTTGCGTGGCTCGACCTCCATCGCCAAGTTCGTGTTCGAGGGTCTGTCGAGCGACTGTCGACGGCGAAAAGCGACGAGTACTTTGCCTCTCGTCCGCGCGACTCACAGATCGGTGCGTGGGC
>DAIRSS010000036.1:0-14054 GCA_036804285.1 Ilumatobacteraceae bacterium | reverse complement strand
TTCCACGTGTCACGGTCAGGACGAGGGACCTAAAGCCAATGAGGCCGCGTGACGGCGCCTCAAAGGAGATGATCGTCCGACCCGGGTCGCCCGGCCGAAGGTCGGTGATTCGACCCTTTCGCGGTGCTAAAGCCTGGGTGATTGCACCGACGTACTCGTCGGGAACATCGCACGTGCCAGTTTCCAATGGCTCGTGCTTCTTGGAGTCGATCTCCCGAGTGATTACCTCAGGACGGCTCACCTGCAGCTCGAAGCCCTCCCGGCGCATGTTTTCGATGAGCACGGCGAGCTGAAGTTCTCCTCGACCCGCAACCTCCATCACATCGGCTGAATCGGTCTCTGCAATCTTGATACTGACGTTTCCGAGGATCTCCTTCTTCAGACGATCTCGGAGGTGTCGCGACGTGAGGTACTTGCCCGATCGTCCCGCATAGGGAGACGTGTTCACGCCGAAACTCATGCGCAACACCGGCTCGTCCACTTCGAGTCGTGGGAGCGAAATCGGGTTATCGACACTGGCGATGGTGTCACCGACTTCGACTTCCTCGATCCCCGACATGATGAAAAGGTCCCCGGCAACTACTTCCTGCACCTCGACTCGATCAATGCCCGAGAACGCGAACAGGCCGCTCAGCTTGGCCTTCAGCATTGGCTGGGGATTTTCGTTCGTCGGCTTCTGGCACAGAACGACTTGCTGACCCTTCTTCATGACTCCCGCCATGACTCGGCCGATCGCGAGGCGACCGAGATAGTCGCTCGCATCCAGGTTGGTCACCAGTGCCTGCAATGGAGCATCGATGTCGTGATTCGGTACGGGGATGTGCTCGAGGATCGCGTCAAGTAGTGGCGACAGGTCCGCATCGGGCGCAGGCATGCCGATTCCCTTCATGGACCGACTCTCGCGGGCAACCGCCGAATAGACGGGAAAGTTCAGATGGTGATCGGAGTGCGCGAGGTCGAGGAACAACTGCTCAACTTCGTGGAGGACTTCCTCAGCACGGGCGTCACCGCGATCAACCTTGTTGATCACCAAGATGACCGGCAGATCTTGGGCCAAGGCCTTCGACAACACGTATCGAGTTTGCGGCAAGGGGCCTTCTGCAGCATCCACGAGAAGCAAGATTCCGTCGACCAGTGCAAGTGCTCTCTCCACTTCCCCGCCGAAGTCTGCGTGACCTGGAGTATCGACCAGGTTGATCTTCACGCCCTTCCACTCGACCTGGGCCGCCTTGGCAAGAATGGTGATCCCACGCTCACGTTCCTGGTCGTTGTTGTCCATGACACGGTCGACGACCGCCGCATGGCTGGAGAAGGTTCCAGTGCTCCGCAGGAGGGCGTCGACGAGCGTCGTCTTACCGTGGTCGACGTGGGCGACGAGCGCAATGCTCCGCAATTTCTCAGGGGGTGTAGTCATGGGTCCTTCCGCTGCCGCCCGACCTACTGGTCGTCGTCAGCTTCTTCTTCGTCATCATCGTCAAACCGAACGCCGTAGCGCTCGGCAATCGCGGCATATTCATCCTCTTCGGATTGAGGCCGCCGATTTCGACCAAGCCCCAAATCTTCAGGGGAAGGCCCAGACTGCTTCAACTTGCGCGCTTCTTCGAAGCGTCGGTGTCGACCCTTCTTCACGTGTGGCTCCAAACTTGCTGGACGGCCACAACGTGACCGCCTATCGAATAAACATCGTCTGAAAGCCTATCGGGTGGCGTCCGTGGCTTGAGGGATCATTCCCTATTGGCGAATGAGGCGCAGGTGGCCCTTCCCATCGAATGACAAGCCCGCCTTTCCGTTCAAGATGTCCTCGAGGTCACTGCCGATGAGCTCTCGACGCCAACCCGTGAGCAAACGACACGACTCGTCCTTGCGCAGCAGGTCATCAACGTCGGATCGAGTTCCGAGCAGCGTGGCGTCGATTCGATGGATGCGAGCGAGTTCGCTGATCCATGCGGTCATCAAATTGACGGCCGGCTTGAGTCGCTTGTCAACCTCCTCGCCCGACCCATTGGGAAGACTGACGACTTCCGATCGTCCTCGAGCGACGACCTCGAGGATCTCGTTCACGTCGGATCCATGAGAAAGTCGACCATCGATCCCACGAAGTCCGAGGAGTTCATGGGAACTCTTCGGCGCCTGCTGCGCGATCGACACGAGGGCCATGTCCGACAAGATGCGTCGAACGGGCACGTTGAGTGCGCGTGCGCGTTCGTCTCGCCAGCGAGCCACTGCTCGGGCAATGCCTCGGGCTTCGCCCTTCAATGATCGCGCGTCCTTCACTCTCAGCCACGCATCATCACTCGTCGACTCTTGTCGACGTGAGAGCGACTCGCGACACGCTTCCTCGGCCCACGTGAGTCGGTTGAGGCTCGTCAATTCAGCCGTGACCTTCTCGAAGACTGCATCGAGGTGCAGCACGTCATTTGCCGCATAGACGCACTGAGCCGGTGTGAGTGGGCGCCGCAACCAATCGGTCAAGCGGTCACCCTTCGAAAGGTTCACCCCGAGGGTGCTGCTCACGAGAGCAGACAACGAAGGGGTCGACATTCCGATGAATCCCGAGGCGATCTGCGTGTCGAAGAGATTGCGAGGCACCACGCCGGTCGCAAGATGCAACACTTCGAGATCTTGTTGCGCAGCATGCGCAATCCACAACACCGACGACTCGAGCAGTGGAGCCAACTTCGCGACGTCACAGCTCAGTGGATCGACGAGGAAGACACCCTCCGACGATCCGATCTGGAGGAGAGCAAGTTCAGGGAAATAGGTGCGTTCGCGATGGAACTCGGTGTCGATCGCAATCCTGGGACTATCGCCCAAGCGATCGCAGAGTTGGACGAGATCGTTGTCCGAATCGATCCACGTGTACGTCGACAGATCAGCCAACTTCCAACGGGAACTCTCTCGCCTTCCACGCTCCCGTTCCGCCAAGAACGTTCACGAGTCCAGTCACACCGGCGTCCTCGAGCGCTTCACAGGCACGAGCGCTCCGTCCCCCTGCTTGACATACCACGTACACGGATCCAGTGGCTCGAAAGAGTTCGACGTGTTCAGCAAGCTCGGACAGAGGCGCATTCAATGCTCCAGGGATATGACCCGAAGCAAATTCGTCTCGCTCCCTCACGTCAACGACACGAGGCGACGAGGACAAGAGACCATGAAGTTCATCGACGGTGATTTCAGTCATGCTTCAAGTGTGCCAAATATCGCTGTGCTTCAGCGAGATCGTCAATCGTGTTGACGTTCAGCATTTCCTTATCTTCGACCGCGACGAAACTCGGCTGAACCGGCTCGATGGCAGCGTGCAACGAGCGAGCCCCAGAGTTCCTTGCAAGGTGGACTGCGTCATTGAATCGTTCTCGCCGCCACGCCGACACCGACCAATGGCGCTGCTGGTCGCACGCTGCGACTGCAACACCGCTCAACAGTGCTTCCGCTTTGAGTCGTTCGAGCGATGCTGCTGACAGGAGGGGAAGGTCGCACGGGAGGAAAACTAGGACGTCGCCACTCACCTGATCAGCTGCGGACATCATCGCGATCCAGGGGCCAGCGTGCTCCTCACGATCGATGATGTGAGCAACTTCTCGCCTCAGCGCATGTTGTGGGTCCCCTCCGACGATGGTGATTTCGTCCGCGACGTGATCAAGGGCATCAATGACGAAATCGATCAGTGGACGCGACTCGATCAGTGCGAGTGACTTGTCTCGACCGAAACGGGAACTCTTTCCACCTGCGAGGACAAGTCCGCTGGTCTTCAGTGTTCTTCCTGCCTGACGCCTCGAGGATCGAGCTGCAATGCGAATTGTGAACAACGTGAAGCCTCAGCAACCTCACCGATCCGACCCGCAACCCTCGCGAGGCCGTCGAGACAGCGCAAGAACCCTCGATTGGACTGATGATCCCAACGCACATATCCCGAACCACGCCAACCGTTGGCTCGCAACGCATCCAGTCCGCGGTGATAGCCGACCCTGTAGGCGCTGTAGGCCTCGATGTCGTCCCGAGCGACATCGCCGAGACATGCCCACGCGAGACTCGATGTCGGATATCGAGCGCACCAGTGGGCAACTGCTCCTCGCACGTCGGCAGGGTCGTTGGATTGTGCTGCACGCAGACCATCGACCAAGTCGGCCGGGTCAGGTGGCAAAACGGTCTCCCCTGGACCCGAACCACTCAGATTCACATTGGACATGGTCGTACGGTATCGCGCCTCTGCCCTGCGAGAATGGTCCCATGTTCGAAATCGACCTCGAAACGGCAAAGAATCTTTCGATCGGATTAATCGGAGGTTCCATTTTCTTCCTCCTCCTGGTCCTCAAGTTTGCCAAGTCGGTCGTTACCAAATTGCTCCTCGTTGCGATAGCGATCGGGGTTGGGTACCTCTCCTTCACACAACGTGATGACCTGAATGCCTGCGCGGAGAAAGTACGCACGGTCATCAGCACACAGGGTGATGTGGCTTCGCTCTCGTGTCGCTTCTTCGGGCAGGACATCTCGCTGTCTTCCATTGATCTCCCATGAGCACCTTCGACATCCCACGCCTCTCTTCGCTCCTCGACGCATCTCCGACCTCTCGACACGTCGTTGCCAACGCGCGCGGAATCTTGGCGAATGAAGGCTTCGCAGAATGGTCAGGCGTCGACACACCATCAACACGCACGCTTCAGCGCGGCTTTCTCGCCAGGGCAGGTTCACTGATTGCCTGGTCCTCTCTCGATGAGTCAAAAACGAAGTCGCTTCGACTCATCGGCGCCCACACCGACTCCCCGGGCTTGACGCTCAAGCCTGGACAGTCGAGCGCTTCTTCGGGCTTTGGGCTTTTGAATGTCGAGGTGTACGGAGGACCTCTCCTCAATTCGTGGCTCGATCGGGACCTCTTGCTTGCCGGAGTCGTCGTGACGTCGGCTGGTGATTCTGTGCTCTTTGCTTCGACATCACCTGTCGCCCGAATCTCGCAGCTTGCGATCCATCTCGACCGAGAGGTGAACGACAAAGGCCTTGTCCTCGATCGACAGACTCATCTGCGGCCGACCTGGACGACCGCCGAGTCATCGAACTTCCTCGAGATGATTGCATCGCTCGCTGGGGTAAGGCCTGGCGAGATTGCATCATGGGACTGCCGCTTTGCCGACGCCCAGACCGCACGAGTCATCGGAGGCGATGCATCGATGCTCGCGTCTGGGCGACTCGACAATCAGCTTTCATGCTGGGCGGCCGTGCACGCTTTGGCAGGAGCATCGGGACCGAGCGTGATTGCCCTCTTCGACCACGAGGAAATCGGCTCACAGTCTTCAGTCGGTGCACAGTCGTCGTTCCTGTCGAGTGTGCTTGAACGACTGATGATCGCCGCAGGTCTTTCGAGACAGGAGTTCCTGACTGCACTCTCCGAAGGTCACTGCGTGTCGTCCGACAATGCGCACGCGGTGCACCCCAACTACCCGGAGCGCCACGATCTCGACAACGCACCGCTGTTCAATCGTGGTATCGCAGTGAAGTGGAACACGAACCAGCGTTACGCGACGTCCCCTGAGGCGATCGTGCCGATCACGAGCGCAGCTCGAGCGAGCGGCCAGTCGCTACAGCACTTCTCGTCGAAGAACACGATGCCGTGTGGTACGACGATCGGACCGATCACCGCTTCAATGCTCGGCATGCATACGGTTGACATCGGCGTCCCGCAACTCTCGATGCACTCGGCACGTGAGGTATGTGGTGTTGACGACGCGATTCGACTCGAGCGGCTGCTCGCCGCATACCTTGCTCGCGCCTAACGGCGTGCGATTCGGCGAGCCTCGTCGTATTCAGCCTGTAACGCCACGCGCAACGACTCGGTGAATCTCGCGAGATCTTCTCGGCTCGCCCTCCCACCAGCGGGAACCGTCGGCTGGAGAGGCCTCCCGATCGACATCACGCAGTGCGACCGTCTGATTCGCTTGCTCCCGCTTGCCATCACGTGTTCACTTCCATAGATCCCGACTGGAACGACCGCGAGGTTCGTCTTGTGGGCGAGGAATGAAGCCCCATCGAAGAGTTCGACGATCTCGTCCCCGAACCGGCGAGTTCCTTCTGGGAACAGCACGAGTGGCTCACCTTCGCCGAGAACAGCGATGCAGCGCTTCAGGGCCTCGATGTCTGCACTTCCGCGGGTCACGGGGAATCCACCGAGAGCCGACAGAGCGGCACCGATGGGACGGATCTTCCATAAGGAGTCCTTCCCCATGAATCGCAGGCGACGCCGAGAAGCTGCGGCCGCGATCGGTATGTCCATCGCGGACCGGTGGGTCGGGGCCAGGATGTACGAGCCCGACGGAGGAAGGTTGTTTCGTCCAATGACCTTCAGTCCGAGCCAGCTGTACGAAAAGCCGACGACGATCGACCGGATCACAAAATAGAAGAGTCGAGCGCCAAACCCGGCCCTCGCGAGCTTGCTCTTCACCCTTGCCATGTCGCCAACCTTGATTCAAAGAGCCGAACGATTTCCGAGACCACGTCATCGATCGTGCGATCCGAAGTGTCGACGACGACGCTATCCGAGGCAGCCGACAATGGACTGTCTGCCCGGGTCGAATCGACTTGATCTCGTGCAGCGATTTCCTTTGCGATCACTTCGACATCTCCACCGAATTGTGCGACACGACGTTGTGCGCGAACGAGAGGTGATGCGGTGAGATATACCTTGAGGAGGGCCTCAGGAAACACCACGGTGGCGATGTCGCGCCCTTCCACTACCCCTCCGCCCCGCTCGTCCACCCAGGACTGTTGACGCTGACGCAGTTGACTCCGCACGCCCGACAAGGTTGCGACGATGCTGACCAGCTTCGAGGTTTCTCCGGTGCGAATGTCAGTCGTCACGTCATGTCCATTGATCGTGACCGTGTCGAGACCCACTTCGATCACTGCACTCTCGACGAAAGCGGACATCGCTCCATCGTCAGCGAGTGGAAGTCCGAGTCGCGCTGCTTCAACCGTGACCGCGCGATACATGGCACCCGTGTCGAGGTACTGAATCCCCAGTGAACGGGCCACTGCCCTCGCGATCGTCGACTTACCGGCTCCCGCTGGTCCGTCAATGGCGATGACTCGCCGACGTGCGTTCGTCACCAGCTGGTGTCCCGAGGTCTGCCTTCTTCGTAACCAGACGAACTCTGTACGCCCACTACCGCACGAGCCTGGAATTCAGCCACAGTCGACGCTCCTGCATAGGTGAACGACGAGCGGACACCAGCGACGATCTGGTCGATGATGTCCTCGACTCCTGGCCGCTGCGGATCGAGGTACATCCTCGAGGTGGAAATTCCTTCCTCGAACAATTCCTTCCGTGCACGATCGAGTGCCGTCTCCGTGCGGGTGCGATTCCGTACGGCGCGATTGGAGGCCATGCCGAAGGCTTCCTTGAAGAGACGTCCATCGGAGTCACGCAACGTGTCCGCCGCAGATTCGTAGGTGCCGGCAAGCCAAGAGCCGAACATCACGTTGGCCGCACCGGCTGCAAGGCCGAGGGCGACGTCTCTCGGGTGCCTCACCCCGCCGTCGGCCCACACCGTTGCCTTCAGCAACGATGCCTCGTCACTGCACTCCAAGACCGCCGAGAATTGCGGCCGACCGACTCCGGTCATCATTCGCGTCGTGCACATTGCACCTGGTCCGACACCAACCTTGATGATGTCTGCGCCAGCTTCGATGAGCTGTCGGGTGCCTTCTCGAGTTACGACGTTGCCGGCAACGAGGGGCACCTTCCCGACGACCTTGCGAACCTCTGCAATCGTTTCGAGCATCTTCAACTGATGTCCGTGTGCCGTGTCGACCACGATGACGTCTGCGCCCATCGCGACGAGCTCCTTGGCACGCCTGGCTGGATCCGCATTGATGCCGACCGCGGCTCCGATGATCAGACGACCCTGTGCGTCGACCGCAGGCTTGTAGATCGTGCTGCGGAGCGCACCCTTGCGAGTCACACAACCTGCCAGACGACCGTTGCGATCGACGACCGGGGCGAACGAAAGACGCTTGTCGTGCAGCTCCATGAACATTTCTTCGGCGCTCATGGTGTCGGACAGCGAGATGATCTCTCGACTCATCACGTTGTGCAGCTGGGTGAAGCGATCGAATCCGGCCGCATCGTGCTCCGTGAAAATGCCCTCGGGCGAGCCATCGGCACCCACGACCAGGACCGCGCCGTGAGATCGTTTGTGGATCAGACTCAGTGCCTCGCCGACCGTCCCGTCAGCCGGCATCGAGATCGGAGTTTCCCAAATCTGGTGGCGTGACTTGACGAAATCGATCACGGTCTTCACGACGTCGAGCGGAATGTCCTGGGGAAGGATCACGACTCCACCGCGACGAGCCACGGTCTCGGCCATGCGACGACCCGCGATCGCGGTCATGTTCGACACCACGATGGGAATCGTCGTTCCGACCTTGTCGGGAGTGGCGAGGTCGACCGATTGACGCGAGGCCACCGATGACATGCTCGGCACCATGAAGACGTCGTTATAGGTGAGGTCGAACGACGGTCGATCGCCTAGAAATCGCATCGTTTCATCCTCCGTACTCGCTAACGAGACCAACCTATGCTACTGCCGTGAGCGCTCGAGTGATTTCGCATCTCCACCCTGACGCCGTTCGGCTTGCCGCCGAAATACTCGGTAACGGTGGCCTCGTCGCGCTGCCCACGGAAACCGTGTATGGGCTTGGAGCGTCAATGACCTCCCCCGCGGGCATCAAACGTGTCTTTGCGGTGAAGGGACGACCTGCCGATCATCCACTGATCGTTCATGGTGCTACAACCAGCATCCTCGACGACGTTGGCATCGAGGTCAACGACCTGGCTCGTCAACTTGCATCGGCAGTGTGGCCGGGACCGCTTTCGTTACTGATCCGTCGATCACCGAACGTCGACCAACTCGTCACGGGCGGTCGCTCGACTGTCGTGGTGCGAGTTCCTGCCCACGACTTCTTTCGGAACGTGGTGTCATCCCTCGGTTGTCCGATCGCCGCACCGAGCGCAAACCGATTCGGTCGTGTCAGCCCAACGACGGCAGAGCATGTCCTCACGGACCTCGGAGACGACATCGACCTCATCGTCGATGGAGGCCCGAGCGTGGTCGGAGTCGAATCGTCAATCGTCGACACCACCACTGACCCACCCCAAGTGCTTCGCCACGGGGGTATTCCCATCGAGGACTTGGAGCACATCGCTGGGGTGAAGTTCGCCGAGGCACACGGACTAAGCCGGGAGCCCGGCATGCTTGCCAGCCACTACTCGCCGCGATGCAAGATCCTGTTGGCCGAGAACCCACGGGAGGCGTCGGAAATTCTCGAAGACCTTCCGGCTGGTCGAAGTGGTCTGATCGAGTTGGTCGAACCCGTCTCGATGTACGCGGCAACCTTGTATGCCTCGCTGCGCGCGTGTGACGAGCGTGGATGGACCCATGCCGTGGCGGTTCTGCCCCCTCGGGCAGGTCTCGGGCGGGCGATTCGCGACCGTTTGGAGCGTGCTGCAAGCCCCTCTGCAGGCTGATTTGGAGCCCAAAATCATGAAGCTCGCCGTTGCCCCCTTAGCGAGCCGCTCATAGGCTGAGAGGTCCTAACCCAGGGTGGCACCCGCCACCCGACTCCTAGGGGGAGAAAAACATAATGAAGAAAACCAACATGCGCCGTTTCGGTGCCATCGTTGCAGGCCTCAGCCTCGTGCTGGCAGCTTGCGGCGGCGGTGACGATGCGGCCTCTGACACCACGGCTGCAGCCGCTGGTGGCGAGTTGGAAGGCATGAAGGGCACGATGCCCCTCGTCGACCTTTCGGACGAGTTCAAGACAGGCTTGAACGAGTTCTGGACCGCCGCTGGTAACGCAGCTCTCGAGGACTACAGCTACGCAGCTGAAGCCTTCGATGCAGTCATGCTCGTCGCACTCGCGGCCGAGGTTGCTGGAACCGATGGCAGTGCACTTGCCAACGAGATCCAGAACGTCTCGCGCGATGGCGAGAAGTGCACCACCGTTGAGGGTTGCATGGAGCTGATCAAGGCCGGTACGGACATCGATTACGACGGTGCCTCTGGTCCGCAGGACATGAACGGAAACGGCGAGCCAGTCAATGCCTCGTACGGCGTTCTCACCTTCGGTGCAGACAACCGCTTCTCGTATGACGATGCGTCCTACGTCCTCGCAGATGCCCCTGAGTCCGACATCGTTGACCTCGTGCCATCCGGCGTCGAGCGCAAGGGTGACGGCGTGCTCAAGATCGGTTCGCTCCTTCCGGAGACCGGTTCGCTCGCCTTCCTCGGACCACCGGAATTCGCTGGCGTCGAGTACGCAATCAGCCTGCTGAACGCAGCT
Organism: Ilumatobacteraceae bacterium; assembly: GCA_036804285.1. Lineage (GTDB taxonomy): Bacteria > Actinomycetota > Acidimicrobiia > Acidimicrobiales > Ilumatobacteraceae > UBA3006. Next base: position 3,725 of record DAIRSS010000036.1, on the reverse strand, counting down.
GGTGGCATCCTCGGAAAGCCAGTCGAGTACGTCCAGGGTGACTCTGGCGACACCAGCACCGACACCGCAAGCACCACCGTTGACCGCCTCCTCGGCGAAAACGTTGATGCCATCATCGGTGCGGCCTCGTCGTCCGTGTCTCTCACGGTCATCGACAAGATCACCGCAGCAGGCGTCGTTCAGTTCAGCCCGGCCAACACGTCGGACAAGCTGACCACCTACGACGACAAGGGCCTCTACTTCCGCACCGCTCCCCCGGACAAGCTCCAGGGTGCAGTGCTCGCGAACTTGATCGCGGGCGACGGCGCAGCGACCGTGTACATCATGGCGCTCGACGATGCGTACGGAACCGGCCTTGCTGATGCGATCGAGGCAAACCTCACCGCCGCAGGTGTTGAGGTTGTTGGCAAGAAGATCTACGACCCGAAGGCAACGACGTTCGATGCCGAGGTTGACGAGATCGTCGCCGCCAACCCAGACGCAATCATGCTTGTCACCTTCGATGAAGGCTCGCGCATCCTCCGCACCATGGTGGAGAAGGGTGTCGGCCCGAAGGTCAAGAAGGTCTACGGTTGCGACGGCAACATGGGTAACGCACTCGGCGAGAACTTCGACTCGGGTAAGTAATCCATCTAGATCAATGAAAGGGCCCGGTCCGCAAGGACCGGGCCCTTTTGCTTTCTCCGACTACTTTGCGATGTGAGCGGTCAGCCGCCGGTCATCTTGGCGAGCGTGCCGAGATACAGCTTGATCACATTGGGATCAGCAAGCAGCTCTCTGCCAGTACCCGTGTAGGCATTGCGACCCTGATCGAGCACATAGGCGCGGTCGGTCACCTGGAGACAGCGACGGGCGTTCTGTTCGACCATGAGGATTGCGATGCCTTCCGCATTGATCTTCTTGCACTGGATGAATACTTCGTCCTGGAGTGCAGGTGACAATCCAGCAGACGGCTCGTCGAGCAGCAACAACTTGGGCTCCATCATCAGTGCCCTGCCCATCGCGACCATCTGACGCTCACCACCGGACAACGATCCTGCCCGCTGTGCCGCGCGATCCCGAAGCTTCGGGAAGAGTGACGTGACGTAGTCGAAACGCTCGTTGAACACCTTCGGATTGAGGAAGCATCCCATCTCGAGGTTTTCCGACACCGTCAGACTCTGGAATACGTTCTGCGTCTGTGGCACGTAGCCAACGCCTCGTTCGACGAGCTCGTGCGCCTTCAAACCCGTGATGTTTTCACCGTTCAACATCACCGATCCGGATCGCGTCGAGCACTGACCGAGGATCGCTTTCAAGACCGTCGACTTGCCCGCACCGTTCGGACCGATCACTCCGACGAACTCTCCGGCACGCACTTCCACGTTGCAGCCATTCAAGATGTTCACCTCGGGGATGTAACCCGCAACGAGGTCCTCGACGTGCAATACGAGACCGCTCATCACGCCTCCTCCAGCAGGGACTTCCCTTGATGACCACCGAGATACGCCTCGATCACCGCTGGGTTGGCGGAAATCTGCTCTGGTGTGCCTTCGGCGATGATTCGACCTTCGGCCATGACGACGACCCAGTCGGAGACATCGTGCACCATGTCCATGTCGTGCTCGACGAAGAGCACGGTCATGCCGTCGTCCCTGAGACCACGGATGTGTTCGTTGAGGCTCTGCTTCAATGCGGGATTGACGCCCGCCATCGGCTCGTCCAGCATCACGAGTCGTGGGTTCGTCATGAGTGCGCGGGACATTTCCAACAACTTGCGCTGTCCGCCGGACAGCGTGCCCGCATACTCATTGCGCATGTGATCGAGCTTGAAACGCTTCAACAGCTCGTCGGCGCGCTTTTCGATGACTTCCTCTTGACGCTTCCAGCGGAACGGTAGGAGCCCATTCCACCACCGCTCGCCCACCTGATGTGTCGCTCCGAGCTTCATGTTTTCGATCACGGACATCTTGGTGAGGCTCTTGGTCAACTGGAAGGTGCGCACCATACCCATGGATGCGGTCCGGTGGGCCACGACCTTCTCGAGGTTGCGCCCATCGAACATCCACTTGCCTTCGTTCGGGGAGTCAAATCCGGTCAACAGGTTGAACAACGTGGTCTTCCCTGCGCCGTTGGGACCAATGAGAGCCGTGATCGATCCTCGCTGGACCTCAAGATGGTCGACATCGACGGCCACGACACCACCGAAGTTCCGTCGGACTCCCTCGGCGATCAGGATCGGATCGGGCTTCGAGACGCCCGGACGCGCCTCGATCGTTGCAAGGGCTTCTTTCGCACGACGTGCGGACTCGGAAAGGAACTCAGCGGCCATCGAGTGCCATCTCTTTCCTGTTGCCGAAGATCCCCTGCGGCCTGAAGGCCATCAGGAGCATCAGACCGAGACCAATGAGCATGTAGTTGACCGGACCAACCTGCGACTTTTGGAGTAGGCCGAATCCGAAGATCGTGACTGGTTGATCCTTGGTCAACTCACGGAGGAAGTTGTCCGAAAAGACGTACAGACCCCAGAACACCATCGGACCGACGACGGATCCCCGAACCTTTGCCACCCCGCCAAGAACGAGCGCAGTGAGCACATAGAACGTCACGTCGCGGCTGTAGTTGTCGGGCTGAACGGATCCACGGTCGAGGGCGAACACGACCCCCGAGAACATGCCGATGACACCGCCGATGATCAAGGACTGCATCTTGTAGGAATACACGTTCTTGCCAAGGCTGCGAACGGCGTCCTCGTCCTCACGGATCGCCTTGACCACTCGACCCCAGGGGCTCCTCATCAACAGGAACACCATCCCAGAGAAGATGCCGACGAGTGCCCAGGCGACGATCATCGTCCACAAGGTGTAGCCGCTGTATTGGAACGGTCGAATCCCGTACAGATGGCCCGGATCGAAGGGGCTCAAGTCGCGGAACGGCGTGCTGAACGAATTGATGCCGTCGGATCCTCCGAAGTACTCCTTGAAACGAACGGAACGCACGACGAGGCGAACGATCTCGGCGGTGGCAATGGTGACGATTGCGAGATAGTCCGCCCGCAGACGCAACGTCGGAATTCCCACCAGCACACCGAGCACGACGACGTAGATGAGACCGATGACGATGCCCCACCACATCCCCACTCCGAAGTACTGCGAGGTCATTCCCAGTCCGTAAGCACCACAGGCCATGAATGCGGCCTGTCCGAAATTCAGCAAGCCCGTGTACCCGAACTGAACGTTCAGACCGATCGCCGCCAGTGCGAAATAGGCAGCATCCATACCGATCAGCGCACTGATGGTGTTCTCGAGAACCTTGAGGATGTCCATGTCAGCCCACCCGTTGCTTTCTGCCGAGGATTCCCTGTGGCCGGACGATCAGCACGACGACCAAGATCAGCAAGGCTGGAGCGTTCTTCAGCTCCGCAGGAACGACGAGCGAGGCGAGCTCCACGAACAACCCGACGAAGAATCCACCAACGAGTGCGCCATAGGCCGAACCAAGACCGCCGAGCGTGATGCCAGCGAACATCAAGAAGATCAAACCGCTGCCCATTTCGAATCCAACCTGCTCGTCGAGTCCCCTGAAGAGACCGCCCAGGGCTGCAAGTGCGCCTCCGGCGATCCAGACGATGCGGATGATTCGCTGCGTATCGATGCCCGTCGATGAGGCAAGGGCTGCATTGTCAGACACTGCGCGGATCGCTTTGCCGGTGCGTGAACGCTGAAGGAACATCGCGACGGCAACCA
>DAIRSS010000035.1:0-14882 GCA_036804285.1 Ilumatobacteraceae bacterium | reverse complement strand
CTCCTGACGACAAACGTTTCGCACGACTGACTACCCTTGTCGCATGCGAACTGGCAAAGAACTGCGTGAGGCATACGTTGAATTCGGCTCAGAAGCCGACACCTACGATCGAAATTACCGATTAGACGCAGGTCGGTACCCAGACCACGTCTACAGATTGCGGATCTTTGAAGACCTTCTTGCCAAGATCACGCCAACGACCGTGCTCGATGCTGGATGCGGCAGTGGCGTTCCCCTCGTCACTTTTCTGAAGGCCGGATATGACGCCTACGGCTTTGACCGCTCACCCGAGATGGTCGAAGAAACCCAGAAGCGAGTGAAGAATTCGGGCTTCGAGGAAACTCGGGTGTTTCATGGAGACCTCGACACCTTTGAACGGCCGATCGCCAAACCTTTTGACGTCGCGTGCGGTCTTGGTTCTGTCTACTACACGCCAAACACCGTAGCGACGCTCCGTCACATCGCCACGCACGTGAAAGATGATGGGGATCTCATCTTCAGTCTGCGAAATGAGCTCTTCTCACTGTGTTCGCAGAATGAGTACAGCGCGGACTATCTGCTTCGCAACATTTTTTCAATTGCCGATACTTCTGGGAAGTTACGTGACGACGTACTCGCATTCTTTGCGGAGCGCTACCCAAAGATGAACGTCGCGAAGCTCTTCGAAAATGTCGATGAACGAGCGATCAAATCACACCTCCACAATCCAGTGACGGTTCAACAGGATCTACTTACGCCAAGCGGACTGCGTCTCGAGGGTCTTTACTATTACCACTTCCACGCGCTCCCACCAATCTTCGAGCACACTCATCAGTCGGAGTTCTACGATCTGTCCGCACAATGCGAAGATCCGACTGACTGGCGCGGAGTGGTCATGGCGTCATGCTTCGTCGTTCACGCCAAGAAGATCTAACTTTCGCGAATCCTCACCAGAGTCTCTTGTGCGACCGTCGCAAGATGGCGACCATCTTCGGAATGAACGTATCCAAACGTCATTCCACGACCACCTCCATAATTCACGCATGACATCGTGTAGAGGTTCCACTCGTTCGCGCGCACAGGACGATGAAACCAGACTGCGTGATCGAGGCTTGCACTGAACCTTCGACCCTCGTCACTCGCCTTCTTGATCTCCGGAATTGCCGTAATCACGCAATCGTTCGGCAGATCATCGGAAAGATACGCGAGTGCACACCGTTCCAAGACCTGGTCCGAACCAAAAGAATCGCTCACGCGCATCCACGCTTGGGCGGTCTGTGGCTCGTCGTCCTTCAGTGGCACCGATCGACGGTGAAGGAAATCCCACCAACCAGACTCTTCCAACTCCTCTGGCTTCGGAACTCCCCGTGGCATCGGAGCCATCGACTGCTCGATCGTCGCCTCTTCGACCTGAAAGCTTGCCTCGAGATTGAGAATTGCTCCGTCTGCTTGCGAAGCAACGACGCGTCGCGTACAGAAACTCCGACCGTCACGAATCTTGTCGACCGAATACTGCACGTGTTGGGTGTTGATTCCGCGTCGAATGAAATATGCACGCAGCGAGTGTGGGACGAAAGTCGCATCGACGGTCAGCGCTGCAGCGCGCAACGCCTGCGCCACGATGTGGCCACCGTAGAGGCCGCCCCATGGATACTGCAGGCCCTGCCCAGTGAACGTGACTTCATCGGTCCGCTCGAGATCGAAGAGTCGAAGCAGTGACACGGGATTGACGTCGACTACTCGACGACCAGCGTCATCAAGAGTTCACCGCTGTGATGGCTCTCGAGTTCGAACGAACCGGCGACGTCTGCAACGAATTCAATCGTCGCAGTCTCTCCTGCAGGCACCTCTCCAGAACTCAGGTCATATCCGTGAAGGTGGTACTCGTCGTCGTCAGAAGGATTCGTGATCGAAATGCGCACAGTTGAACCAACCGTGGTCGTGTGAAGGACAGTTGAACCCGTGGTCTTCCCCACCTCGAGGTCAATCTGCACGACCTCTTGTGACGCCCCCACTGTTGATTCACTCGTCGTTGTTTGTTCGGTCGAAACCGACGTCGTTTCACCGGCGCAACCAGCTGCGAGCACGAGTGCTGTACAGACTGCGATGAGGGATTTCACGAACCGAAATCGTAACCAAGGTCGGGTGCAGTCAACATTGGAACGTACGTGATTCCTGCCTCAGCAGCCATCGCTGCGCACGTTCCTCCGCGGTCAACGATCACCGAGATAACGACTGGATGAGCACCGAACTCTTTGATCACCTCGACCGCTTCGAAGATCGACGTCCCACGAGTGACGGTGTCCTCCACCACTGCGACACGATCACCGGGCTGAAGTGCGCCAGCAATCCGACCACGGATTCCGTGATCCTTGCTCTCTTTGCGCACACTAAAACTTCGCAAGTTGATGCCGCGCGTCGCGGCTACCGCAGCAATCCCGTATGCAACGGGGTCTGCACCCATCGTGAGTCCGCCAATCGCGTCGACTTCAGTGCCGATCAAGTCGAGTGCGACGTCTGCGACGAGCACGATGCCATCCGGCCGACATGCGGTTTGCTTCGTATCCAGAAACCAGGTGCTTGCACGACCCGACTTCAGGGTGAAATTGCCGGTCTTGAGCGAGTGCTGAAGGACGTGTTGACGAAGGAGATCGCGCTTGGGATCGAGTGTCGGAAGCGCGGTCACGATTGGATTGTGTCCAAGGCATTCACGGTGAGTTGGGCGCCATCGATGGCACGCCGAACGTCAAACGCTGAATCGATGACGGCGACGGGCACCTTCACCAAAGGATCGGCCAGGATCTCGTCTCGAAGACTCGTCCCCTTTTCCCACGAGCGCTTCGATGCCTCTTGGACCACCCTGTATGCATCGTCTCGGATCATCCCCTGATCGACGAGTGCGAGAAGGACTGCCTGCGAGAACACCAGTCCTCGCGTCGAATCGAGATTCCTCTTCATTGATTCGGTATCAACCTCAAGATTGTTCAACAACGAACGCAGACGACGCACCATGTAATGGCTCAGCGTCGACGAATCAGGAATCACGATGCGCTCCGCCGATGAGTGCGAGATGTCGCGTTCGTGCCACAACGCAACGTTGTCCGCACCGACACCCGCATTCGCTTTGACGACACGCGAGAGACCCGTCAGCGTTTCTGCCGAAATCGGGTTCCGCTTGTGCGGCATGGCCGAGCTCCCCTTCTGCCCCGCGCGGAAGCCTTCACGAACCTCGTTGACTTCGGTTCGCTGGAGATGACGCAATTCAACGGCGATCATCTCAATAGTCGAGGCGAGTGACGAACACGCCCACAGAAACTGGGCATGGCGATCGCGCGACACGATCTGCGTGGCAGGGACAGGCTTCAACTGCAAAGCCGCTCCGACATGACGCTCGACATCCGGCGAGATGTTCGAATAGGTGCCAACTGCACCAGACAGCTTGCACACCGCGATCATCTCGCGCGCATCGCGCAGACGGGTGCGGTCGCGATCGAGTTGCATCGCCCACAACGCAACCTTGGCGCCAAACGTCGTCGGTTCGGCATGAATGCCATGCGTGCGGCCGATCATCACCGTGTCTTTGTGTCGGCGAGCAAGTGCACTGGCGTCCTGGATGAGCAGTGAAAGCTCGGTGATGATGACGTCTGCCGCGTCACGCATCATCCAGCACCACGCGGTGTCGACGACGTCGCTGCTGGTGAGTCCGTAGTGGATCCACTTCGCCGACGGATCAGCGATTCGGGCCTGGATCACATCAACGAACGCCGCGACATCGTGGTTCGTAACGAGCTCACGCTCCCCAATCTGCTGCACGAGAGCAACGTCCACTACTGGTGCCTTGGATCTGCAGGAGCTCGCATCGTTGGGTGACGCAACGCCCATCTTCGCAAGTGCGTCAACAACGAGCAGTTCGATCTCCAGATAGCGAGAGAACTTTGCGACATCACTGAAGATCGCGTCGATCTCTGGGGTCTTGTATCGATCGATCATGTGCGCACCACGCATTCGTCACGACCAGGCCCGACCCCGATGATCGACACCGGAACTCCGACCTCACGCTCGATCAGATCGACGAACGCCTTCGCCTCGGATGGCAGATCCGCATAGGAGCGACAGCCGCGAAGCGTCTTCTTCCAGCCGGGGAGCGTGACGTACTTCGGCGTCACTCGACCGAGTACATCGACATCGTCGGGATAACCACGCAATGCCACACCATCGACCGTATACCCGACACACACATCGATCGATTCGAAGTCATCCAGCACATCAACTTTGGTGAGTGCGAACTCCGTGAGGGAGTTCAGTCGAACTGCGTGTCGCAACATGACGAGGTCGAGCCAACCCGGCCTGCGGCGGCGACCGGTAACCGTTCCGAACTCTTTGCCGATGTCGACGATCGCATCCCCACGCTCGTCGGTCAGCTCGGTCGGGAATGGACCCGCTCCTACGCGTGTCGTATATGCCTTAGTAATCCCGACGACACGCGAAATGTCTCGCGGACCCAGACCAGAGCCGACTGTTGCGCCACCGGCGATCGGGTGCGAGGAGGTCACGTAGGGATAGGTCCCGTGGTCAATATCGAGAAACGTCGCCTGCGCACCCTCGAGCAAGACTTCGTTCCCGTCGGCGAGTGCATCGTGCAGCACGTTCACCGTGTCGGCGATGTAGGGGGCAAGTCGATTGGCGAGTGCGGTGAATGTTTCGACGACGTGATCGATGTCGATCGCTTGACCCCCTCGTGCGACGAGTAGTTCCGATGCCGCCACCCCACGCTCCCTCACCCGTTCAGCGAATCGCGCAATGTCACGAACTTCTCCGGCACGGATTCCAACTCGAAGCGCCTTGTCGGCGTACGCAGGACCGATTCCCTTCAGCGTTGTGCCGATCTTTGCATCCCCGCGTTGGCCTTCAATCAGCGCGTCAAGTGCCTGGTGCCACGGAAAAATCAACTGTGCGAGGCTCGACACCTTCAGTCGAGCACAGGACACACCACGAGATTCGAGGGTGTCGATCTCCTTGAAGAGTGTCGGCAAGTCGACGACGACACCATTGCCGATCACCGGGACGACGTGGTCGTAGAGAACACCACTCGGGATCAACTGCAGCGCATACTTCTGGTCACCGACGACGACCGTGTGACCGGCGTTGTGTCCGCCTTGGTACCGAACGACGTAGTCGTGGGACTCGGCGAGAAGGTCGATGACTTTGGCTTTGCCCTCATCACCCCACTGCGTACCTACGACGACTGTGACGGGCATCAAACGCTCCTGCGAATTGTGGGGAACGTAAGAAGAGTCTAGTCGCCGGACCGTTCGAATCGGTCAGGACGCAACGAGATCTTGTGCTCGAACCGTGAACTCGCCATCGATTGCGTCGACGACGATGCTTCCACCCTCTGCGACCTTTCCTTCGAGGATCAACAACGCAGCTGCGTCGGCGATCGTCTTCTGAATCAGTCGCTTGAGTGGCCGTGCACCGAAATCCGGGTCATACCCCTTTTCGGCGAGCACGAGTCGTGCGCGCGGGGTCACGGCGAGCGTGATCCGTCGCGATGCCATTCTCTCGATCAAGTGCTCGAGCTGGATGTCGACGATCGCGCCAAGGTCGGCTTGTTCGAGCGATCGGAATCGCACGATCTCGTCGATTCGGTTCACGAACTCGGGCTTGAAGTACTCGATCGGCTCGCCCCGCAAATTGCTCGTCATGATCAACACGCAATTCGTGAAGTCGACCGTTCGACCCTGGCCATCGGTCAAGCGCCCATCATCAAGCACCTGCAACAACACGTTGAACACCTCGGGGTGTGCCTTTTCGATCTCATCAAGCAGCACGACGCTGTACGGACGGCGCCTCACTGCCTCGGTGAGTTGGCCACCTTCGTCGTATCCGACGTATCCGGGAGGAGCGCCAATCAATCGACTCACCGCGTGCTTCTCCATGTACTCCGCCATGTCGATGCGAACCATCGCACGCTCGTCGTCGAAGAGAAATTCTGCGAGAGCGCGTGCAAGTTCCGTCTTGCCAACTCCAGTTGGTCCGAGGAACATGAACGATCCAATCGGTCGATTCGGGTCGCTCAACCCAGCACGGCTGCGACGGATCGCGTTTGCCGTCGCGCTGACAGCCGTGTCTTGACCGATCACGCGACGGTGCAACAGATCTTCGAGGTGGACAAGCTTCTGCATCTCCCCCTCCATGAGTCGACTGACGGGCACGCCCGTCCACTTCGACACCACTTCGGCGATGTCTTCGGAGTCGACCTCCTCCTTCAGCATCCGCTGGTCGTGCTGCAACACGTTCAACTGCTCGGTTGCTGCCGCAATACGACGATCGAGTTCGGGGATCCTGCCGTACCGAATCTCCGCGGCCTTTTCGAGATCGGTCTCGCGCTCCATCTGCGCACGCAATGACTCGAGTTCTTCCTTCAACGATCGAATCGCACCGATCGCCTGCTTCTCCGCTTCCCAATGCGAGGTCATCGTCCCAATCTGAACCTCGAGCTCGGCAAGTTCCTCGTTCAGCGAGCTCAGCCGCTCACGCGATGCCGGATCGGTTTCCTTCTCCAGCGCAACTCGCTCGATCTCCAACTGGCGCTTGCGTCGTTCGACGACGTCGATCTCCGTCGGCATGGAGTCGATCTCGATGCGCAACTTGCTTGCAGCCTCATCGACGAGGTCGATCGCCTTGTCAGGAAGGAATCGGTTCGTCAGGTAACGGTTGGACAACACCGCGGCGCTGACCAAGGCGTTGTCTTGGATGCGCACTCCGTGGTGCACCTCATAACGCTCCTTCAATCCGCGAAGAATTGCGATGGTGTCCTCGACGGTCGGCTCGCCGACGTACACCTGCTGGAAGCGGCGTTCGAGGGCGGGGTCTTTCTCGACATGGTTTCGATACTCATCGAGCGTCGTCGCACCGATCATGCGCAGCTCACCTCGGGCGAGCATCGGCTTGATCATGTTGCCGGCATCCATCGCGCCTTCGGCACCACCTGCGCCGACGAGCGTGTGGATCTCATCGACGAAGGTGATGACGTCACCTTGTGCGTCGGTGATCTCCTTCAACACCGCCTTCAGTCGCTCTTCGAACTCACCGCGATACTTCGCGCCCGCGAGCATCGACGCAAGATCGAGAGAGACCAAGCGCTTACCCTTCAATCCCTCGGGGACGTCGCCGTCGTTGATACGTCGTGCGAGTCCCTCGACAATGGCCGTTTTGCCCACTCCCGGTTCGCCGATGAGAACGGGATTGTTCTTCGTGCGACGCGACAGCACTTGGATCACGCGGCGAATCTCCTCGTCGCGACCGATGACCGGGTCGATCTTGCCGTCGCGTGCACGCGCCGTCAGGTCCACGCTGTACTTCTCCAGCGCCTGGAACTGGCTCTCGGGGTCTTGTGAGGTGACGCGATGTGATCCGCGCACGTCGCGCAACGCAACGAGAAGTTCGTCCGAGGCGATGCCGATCTTGTCGTTCATCGCAAGCACGAGGTGTTCGACCGAGAGGAAGTCGTCCTTCAAATCCGTCCGGTATTTGTCAGCGTTCGCCAGTTTGTTGGTGAGCTCACGTGACATCCGAGGCTCACTGCCACCCTGGGCGGTTGGTTGCCGTCCAACGGATTCGAGTGCGCGATCGCGAATCATCGTGGACGCAACGCCGACCTTGGCGAGGAGCGGCGCAACGATGGTCTCGGTCTGTGACATCAACGCGACCAGCACATGGTCGACGGTCACCTCGGGATTGCCGCGCGACAACGCGTCCTGCATGGCTCCATTGAGCGCTTCAGCAGTCTTGGTTGTCCACTGACGGGGGTTCAGTGCCACGGGCTACTCCTCTCGTTCGAAGATTGATGGTCGACGACGAAACACGGTGATCTCCTGGCGCAGTGGCACGAGGTCGAATCGTCCACGAGGCTCGACCTTCGACAACCTCTGCAACTCTGCTGCCAGTTCGTTGACTTGCTCGCGGAGCGCGGCGACTTGCGCTTCCAGTTCGAGCACCTGACGAATGCCTTCGAGGTTCATCCCACCGTCGGCGAGTTCGGCGATGCGGCGTAGACGTTGAATGTCGGCGTTGCTGTATCGACGATTACCACCTGACGTGCGCGCAGGGCTGAGCAATCCACGTCGCTCGTAGATGCGCAGCGTCTGCGGATGGACGCCGGCGATCTCGGCAGCGACCGAGATGACGTACACGGCATGGTGATCGCGTTGCATCAGCTTCCTCTCCTGCTCTGTGCTGCGGCGAGGATCTTGTCGCGAGGCGAACTCGAGTGTGTTGCGAGCGACTCGATCGCCTCACGCTCCTCACTGCTCAGCGACGTGGGCACGACGACATCAACGGTGACGATGAGGTCACCACTCGATGACTTCGAGGAAATGCCCTTCCCTTTCACTCGATGACGCGAGCCGGACGGAGTTCCCGGCTTCAATCGCAACGTCACGGTGGCACCATCCAGTGTCGGCACTTCGATGTTCGCTCCGAGTGCAGCCTCGGAGAACGTGATTGGCAATCGAACGGTCAGGTTCATGCCATCGCGACCGAACACCTGATGCCCCGACACGTTGCAGACGACGAAGAGGTCGCCTGGCGGGCCGCCATTTCGACCCGGCGTGCCACGCCCTTTCAAACGAATGCGTTGGCCGTTGTCGACTCCCGCTGGAATTCGCACCTTGACCTCGCGCGGTCGCTTCTCGATTCCGGATCCGCGACATCCGACGCACGGATATTCGATGATCACACCGCGTCCAGCACAACGAGTGCATGGTGACGAAAACGCAAACGGGCCTTGGTTGTCCTCCACGACTCCACGGCCATAACACTGCGGGCACTGGAGCGGCGACGTGCCTGCTCGGGCACCGGAACCGTTGCACGAAGAACATGTGGTGTCAGACGTGAGATGCAACGTGGTGGTGAGGCCGTTCACCGCATCGACGAAGTCGATCGACAACACCGCTTCGATGTCGCCACCGCGTTGCGGACCGGCACCACGTCGACGACCACCGCCACCAAACATCTGGCCGAGGATGTCGCCCATCGCATCACCACCGAAGTCGCGGGGATCGAAGCGAAATCCGCCTCCTTGCCCACCGAAAGCTTGGGGCCCTGCGCGACGCACTTCGTCATATTCCTTGCGTCGCTCCTCGTCGCCGAGCACGTCGTACGCGCTCGACACTTCCTTGAATCGTTCTTCAGCCGAGGGATTGTTCGGGTTCGCGTCTGGATGAAATTCACGCGCAAGCTTGCGATAGGCCTTGGTGATTTCCTTCTGCGTGGCGGTCGGTGGCACGCCAAGGACTGCGTAGTAGTCCTTCTCAAACCACTCCCGCTGCACGGTCAGCCTTTGACCTTGACCATCGCCGCGCGCAAGACGCGACCCTTCCATCGATACCCAGTGCGCAGAACTTCGCTCACGATCGGGTTCGTGCCGTCACCTTCCTCTTGCAACACCGCTTCCGCCATCACGGGGTCGAACGGTTGACCGACGAGATCGAGTGCCTCGAGACCCTGCTTTTGCAGACTTCCGTACAGCGCACTCCAGATCTGCTCGACACCTTCGACGCCGTGTGCCACCGCGGCCTCACAGGCATCGAGTACCGGCAACAACGATTCGACGATCTTCCCCGACGCGCGGTCGACTTCGTCGGTCAATTGCGACGCAGCGCGCTTGCGATAGTTCTCGAAGTCGGCCTGCACGCGCAACGCGATGTCCTTGAACTCGTCGCGCTCCTTGACGACTTCATCGATGTTGAGTTCAGCAAGAAGCGATGGGGTGTCGGTCGGTTCGGGGGAAACCTCCGTCACCTCCACCGCCTCGTTGCGTTCTGTTTCGCTCATCGGCGACTACTTCTCGTCGACGATTTCCGCGTCGACGATGTCGTCGTCGTTCGGAGCGGTCTGTCCCGTGGCTGACGTTCCAGTTGCATTGGTGTCGCGAGCAGCGGCCTCGTAGAGCTTCTGGCTGAACGCTTGGCTTGCGGTCATCAGTTTCTCCGTCGCAGCCTTGATGGCCGGATAGTCCTGACCGTTCAAGACCTGCTTCAGCTCCTCGAGTGGGCCCTCGATCGCCGAACGCTCATCCGCGCTCACCTTCTCGCCCTGCTCCTTCAACACCTTTTCGGTCTGATAGACGAGCGAGTCAGCATTGTTGCGGATCTCGGCCTCTTCGCGGCGCTTGCGGTCATCCTCGGCGTGAGCCTCTGCGTCCTTGACCATCTTGTCGATGTCGTCCTTGTTCAGCGACGACTGACCGGTGATCGTCATCGACTGTTCCTTGCTCGTCGCACGGTCCTTCGCCGACACGTGCACGATGCCGTTCGCGTCGATGTCGAACGTGACTTCAATCTGCGGCACGCCACGCGGGGCTGGCGGCAGATCGACGAGCTGGAACTTGCCGAGCGTCTTGTTGTAACTCGCCATCTCACGCTCGCCCTGGAGGACGTGGATCTCGACCGACGGTTGATTGTCGTCTGCGGTCGTGAAGACTTCGGTGCGACGGGTCGGAATGGTCGTGTTGCGCTCGATGAGCTTGGTCATCACGCCACCCTTGGTCTCGATACCGAGCGACAGCGGGGTGACGTCGAGGAGCAACACGTCCTTCACGTCGCCGCGCAACACGCCCGCCTGGACCGCCGCGCCGACGGCGACGACTTCGTCCGGGTTTACGGTGCGGTTCGGTTCCTTGCCGGTGAGCGACTGTACGAGGTCTTGCACCGCGGGCATGCGGGTGGATCCGCCGACGAGGATCACGTGGTTGATCTGTCCCTTCGACAAACCTGCATCGGTGATCGCCTGCTCGAACGGCTTGCGGCATCGCTCGATCAAGTCTGCGGTCATCTCCTGGAACTTCGAACGCGAGAGCGATTCGTCCAAGTGCAGTGGTCCGTTTGCCGTTGCAGTGATGAACGGCAGGTTGATCTGTGTCTGCTGCGTTTGTGACAACTCGATCTTGGCCTTCTCTGCAGCCTCCTTCAGACGCTGCATCGCCATGCGATCTGCGGACAGATCGACACCGTGTGCCGACTTGAACTGCTGCACCAGCCAGTCGATGACGCGCTGGTCCCAGTCGTCACCACCGAGGTGGGTGTCACCATGCGTGCTCTTCACTTCGAACACGCCGTCACCAATTTCCAGCACGCTCACGTCGAACGTTCCACCACCGAGGTCGAACACGAGCACGGTCTCGTCTTCGCTTCCCTTGTCGAGTCCGTATGCAAGTGCTGCAGCGGTCGGTTCGTTGATGATGCGCAACACCTCGAGGCCAGCGATCTGGCCGGCTTCCTTGGTCGCGGTGCGCTGTGCGTCGTCGAAATATGCGGGCACGGTGATGACGGCTTGCGTGACGGTGTCACCGAGATACGCCTCGGCGTCGCGCTTCAACTTCATGAGTGTGCGCGCGCTGATCTCCTGCGGCGTGTACTTCTTGCCGTCGATGTCGTCGGACTTCCAGTTCTCACCCATGTGGCGCTTGACGCTGCGGAACGTGCGATCAGGGTTGGTGATCGCCTGACGCTTGGCCACCTCTCCGACGAGCACTTCGCCGGCCTTCGAGAACGCGACGACCGACGGGGTCGTCCGTGCGCCTTCCGAGTTGGGAATGACAACGGGTTCGCCAGCTTCGAGGACGGCGACTACCGAGTTCGTGGTTCCAAGGTCGATTCCGACTGCCTTAGCCATGGGGGTTGCTCCTTCGTAGGGTTCGTGCTGGGAACGACACGATAAAGGAGGGTTGGTCAGATTGCCAACCTTTGTGACAGAAAACTTGAGTGACTATCACTCAAGTTTGGTCAGAACCCGTGATTTCGCCCTGATTTGGCGATCTTCTAGCCTGACCGTATGCCCGGCATCCTGGTCCTGCTCCGACACGGCCAAAGCACCTGGAACGAGCTGAACCTGTTCACGGGTTGGCACGACGTTCCCCTCACCCCTCGCGGGGTGGCCGAAGCAACGGCTGCGGGCACCACGATGGCGGCTTCGGGGCTGTCGTTCGACGAGGCCCACACCAGCCTCCTTGCCCGCGCGATCGAGACCAATCGGCTGGCGCTTGCCGCGATGGGTGCATCGAACACACCAATCCATCGCAGTTGGCGACTCAACGAACGTCACTACGGGGCGCTTCAAGGGTTGGACAAGAAGGAAACGACCGCTCGCCACGGCGAGGCCCAAACCACGCTGTGGCGTCGCAGTTTCGATGTTCCGCCACCTCCGGTTGACACATCGAGTCCCGAGCACCCGCTGAGCGACCCGACCTATCAACAACTCGTGCGCGATGGCCTCGATCCGTCGCTCCTTCCCGCGACCGAATGCTTGAAGGATGTTCTCGAGCGAGTGCTCCCCTATTGGAATGACACCATCCGTCCACGTCTCGCCAGTGGTGCGAACGTGCTCGTCACCGCACACGGCAACTCGCTTCGCGCACTGATCATGCATCTTGAGAAGTTGACCAGCGACGAGATCGCGGAGTTCAACGTGCCGACCGGAGTTCCTCGCAAGTACGAGTTCACGAGCGAGATGGCGGTTGCCAAAGTCGGGTATCTCGGCGACCCACAGGCGATTGCGGCGGCGGCAGAGGCCGTTGCGCGCCAGGCATCCAAGTAACCCACACTCGGTTCCCGATCCCAAGGCGCACTAGCGTTGGACGCGATGACTACCACGCAACACGAAGCGGCCGTCGTGAACAGCCGCCCTCGCCTCCGTCCGTACCAAATCTCGATCGCCCTCGGCGTGGGCATCGGTGTCTTCACCATGATCTCGGGCATCGTTCCCCAGATCACCAAGTGGAAGTCTGACTCCCCAATTCACCGCACGGTGTTCGAGGGCATCCCGGGTGCCCTCCAGATCGCGTTCTACACCGTCATTCCGATGATGCTCATCTGGGGCTCGCTGCGTTTCGCAGACCGCATCCGCAACTGGGAACGCGGCGCGCCAGATCGCCGCAAGACGACGCGCACGAACGTCAAGCGTCGCCTCGCTGACTACCGAGCGGGTGTCTACATGCGAACCCTGCTCCGCGACAGCGCTGCCGGTCTCATGCACTCGATGATCTACTTCGGATTCCTTGTGTTGCTCGGTGTGACCACGGTGCTCGAGATCGACCACCAGATGCCCCCGGCGTTGAAGTTCCTCCATGGCGACGTCTATCGCGCGTACGCAGCCGTTGGCGACATCGCTGGTGTGGTGTTCACCGGTGGAGTCATCTGGGCCATCGTTCGTCGCTACGTCCAACGCCCGTATCGCATCCGCATCAAGACCAAGCCCGAGCACGCACTCGGCCTCGGGGTGTTGCTCGCGATTGGTGTAACGGGTTTCGGTGCAGAGATGTTCCGCATCGCCGAAGGTTTGTCCGCCGGCGAGAACCTCGACCACGAGAAGTGGAGTGTCATCGGTTATCCACTCGCCCAGCTCGTTGACGGCGCATCGGCCGGCACGCTCAGCACCTGGCACCAGGGTTGGTGGGTCGCGCACGTGCTTTCCTTCATTGCCTTCCTCGCGATCCTCCCAGTGACGATGTTGCGCCACATGTTCACGTCACCGATGAACATGTACCTCAAGGATCGCGACCGTCCGAAGGGTGCGATGAAGGCGATGCCGAACCTCACCGAAACGTCGCTCGAGACCTTCGGTGCACATGTCGTCGAAGACTTCACCTGGAAGCAGCTGCTCGACCTCGATGCCTGCACGATGTGCGGTCGCTGCACGAGCGTGTGCCCGGCACACGCCACCGGTAAGCCACTCGATCCACGCGAGATTGTGTTGAAGAGCGGCGAAGTCATGGCCGCAACGGCAGCCCATGCCCCGGGCGGGAAAGTCTCCCCACCGCTCGGCGTCGACAGCGAAATCACGATTTCGGCCAACTCGCTCTTCGAGCGCATCACCGCAGAAGAAATCTGGTCGTGCACGAGTTGCAAGGCCTGCGACGAGATCTGCCCGGTCAACATCGAGATCCTCGACAAGATCCTGGACATGCGCCGTTATCTCGCGCTCATGGAGAGCGACTTCCCGGCCGAACTTGGCAACGCCTATCGCGCCATGGAAAACCAGGGCAACCCATGGGGCATGAACCAGGGCGAGCGTGGCGACTGGGCCAAGGATCTCGACGTCACCGTCCTCGACCCGAGCTCACCATTCACCCACGAATACCTCTACTGGGTGGGTTGCGCCGGAAGTTTCGACGACAAGAACAAGCGCGTGACGCAATCGATGGCCAAGTTGCTCAAGCGAGCCGGCATCGACGTCGCGATCCTCGGACCGAACGAAATGTGCACGGGCGACAGCGCCCGCCGAAGCGGCAACGAGTATCTCTTCCAGATGCTCGCAATGCCGAACGTCGAGATGCTGAACGGCATGGGCGTGCAGAAGATCATCACGCAGTGCCCGCACTGCTTCAACACGCTCGCCAACGAGTACCCGCAATTGGGTGGCAAGTACGAGGTCGTCCACCACTCCCAATTGCTGGAGAGCTTGATCGAGTCAGGCAAGTTGGACGTCAGCAACGCGACGCTCGAAGAGCGGATCACGTACCACGACTCCTGCTACCTCGGACGTCACAACGACGTCTACATGGCCCCGCGTAACGTCGTCGGATCCATCAGTGGAGTCGAAGTCGTCGAGATGCCACGCAACGGCACGAAGGGCATGTGCTGTGGAGCCGGTGGAGCCCGCATGTGGATGGAAGAGAACATCGGCACGAAGGTCAATGACGAACGTGCTGCCGAAGCGATCTCGACCGGCGCAACGCGCGTCGCCACCGCATGTCCGTTCTGCTACGTGATGTTGGACGACGGCGTGAAGGGCGCAGGCAAGGAAGAACACGAGGTGAAGGTCGCCGACATCTCGATTCACTTGCTCGACGCGATCGAAAACGGTGAGCGCCGACGTGATGCGTCGAGTTCGCCGCTCAGTGC
>DAIRSS010000034.1:2991-15915 GCA_036804285.1 Ilumatobacteraceae bacterium | reverse complement strand
GAAGATGTGTCGCGCGGTCTCGTAGTCGGTCGTCACCGTGAGGTCGGGGTTGTCGAGGTGTCCGAGGTCCATGACGAGGACTCCCGACGACGTGTCCAGGTGGCTCTTGATCGTTCCATCACCGAAGGGCACCTTGGTGACGATCTGGTTCATGCGAATCGGGATGTCGATGCGTGGCGCGTCGTCTTCGTACTTCTCGCGGATCTCGCGAGCCGCGGCGATCCACTCGGCAGACAGGAACGGATAGGGCATCGCGCGTCAGGCTAGTTGGATGCGGTGCGAATGGCATCGCGTGTAGCCAACGCCACAGCGCGAGCCTGCTCGGCGTACTCGTTGCCAGAACCTGCGTACAGCACCGCGCGCGAGGAGTTGATGATCAGTCCGTAACCGGTCGAGTCACGACCCGCGCGCACGACGGCCTCCACGTCGCCGCCTTGTGCACCGACGCCCGGTACGAGGAGCGGCATGTCGCCGACGATTGCGCGCACGCGGGCGAGCTCTGTCGGGTACGTCGCGCCGACGACCAGTGCGACGTCGCCGCGCGCCGCCCACTTGCTCGCCGCGGTCTTGGCAATGTGTTCGTACAGAGGAGCACCGTCGACGTCGATGTTCTGGAACTCACCGCTGCCCGCATTCGAGGTGCGACACAACACGATCGTGCCGCGACCCGTGTGTGCAAAGAACGGCTCGAGGGAGTCGGTGCCGAGATAGGGATTCACCGTGACGGCATCTGCGCCGTAGCGCTCGAAGGCCTCGCGCGCATACAGCGCGGCGGTGTCGCCGATGTCGCCTCGCTTCGAGTCCAAGATGAGCACGACCTCGGGATGGTTCGTGCGGATGTGTCGACACAGTTCCTCGAGCTCGCGCTCT
Source organism: Ilumatobacteraceae bacterium (assembly GCA_036804285.1). Taxonomy (GTDB): domain Bacteria; phylum Actinomycetota; class Acidimicrobiia; order Acidimicrobiales; family Ilumatobacteraceae; genus UBA3006. The sequence goes on along the minus strand of DAIRSS010000034.1, from coordinate 15,045 downwards.
GCGCCGATCGCGGCGAAGTAGGCGATCTGGGGCTTGAACGCACACACCACGTCCGCCGTCGACTCGACGATCGCACGGCAGAACTCGAGCACGCCCCGCGGGGACTTGTCGATTCCGCTCGGAAGTCGGGCAAGGTCGGGATCGAGACCGACGCACAGCATCGAGTCACGCGCGGACCACGCGGCGCGCAACTTGGCGGAAAACGACGTCGTCATTCGACGATCGAGATCGCCCCGGTCGGGCAGTAGTCGATGGCCTGCTGGACCTTGGCTCGTAGGGACTCGGGCGGCGTCGCGTCGAGGACGTGCAACATGCCGTCGTCGCGCAACTCGAAGACCTCGGGTGCCTGGTGTTGGCATCCGCCCGTGGCGGCGCAGAGGTCGAAGTCCACGACGACACGCATGGTGGTCAGAGTAGTGCTAGCGAGAGCCGTGGCGCTCGAAACCACTGAGCACGGCGCGCAGTGACGCCGTGATGGTGTTCGGATCGATGCCGACTCCCCAGCGCGTGTTGCCCTTCGCGTCACCGGTCTCGACGTAGGCAACCGCGGTGGCTTGCGAACCCTGGCCGAGTGCGTGCTCGGTGTAGTCCTTCACGTCGAGGTCCGAGGCGAACTCGCCACGGATCGCCTGCACGAATGCGTCGATCGGTCCGTTGCCCTGGCCGGTGAACGTCTTGCGCTCGCCGCGCACGTCGACATAGGCAGTGATCTGGGTGTGACCCGTTGCCGAATCGCTGCGCAGCTCGTGACTCACGAGGTTGTACGTCGGAACCTCGGGCAAGTACTCGCTCGTGAATGCATCCCACATCACGGCGGGGGAGATCTCCGTGCCGGAGTCCTCGGTGATGTGTTGGATGTTCTGCGAGAACTCGATCTGCAGTCGGCGCGGCAGGTCGAACCCGTGCTCGGTCTTCATGATGTAGGCGACGCCGCCCTTGCCCGACTGGCTGTTGACGCGCACGACGGACTCATACGTGCGACCGACGTGCTTCGGATCGATCGGCAGGTACGGCACGCCCCACTGGTCGTAGTCGGCGGGCAGTGCTTCGAAGCCCTTCTTGATCGCGTCCTGGTGGCTGCCGGAGAACGCGGTGTACACGAGGTCGCCGACGTACGGATGGCGCTCGGGTACTGGCAAGCGGTTGCAGTACTCCGCGTCGCGTCGCAGTGCGTCGATGTCGGTGATGTCGAGTTCGGGGTCGACACCGTTGACGAAGAGGTTCATCGCCAGCGTCACGACGTCGACGTTTCCGGTGCGCTCTCCGTTGCCGAAGAGCGTTCCCTCGACGCGGTCTGCGCCGGCCATCACGCCGAATTCGGCAGCCGCCACCGCGCATCCGCGGTCGTTGTGTGGGTGCAGCGAGATGCACACCGTGTCGCGCCTCGGGATGTTGCGGATGAACCACTCGATCACGTCTCCGTAGACGTTCGGCGAATAGCACTCGACCGTGGCAGGGAGGTTCAAGATGAGCGGCGTGGCCTTCGTCGGGCCGATCACGTCCATCACCGCGGTGCAGATCTCGATGGCGAACTCCGGCTCGGTGAGCGTGAAGCTCTCCGGTGAGTACTCGTAGCGAATCTTGGTCGAGCCCATCGTCGCTTCGAGTTCCTTGCACAGCTTTGCGGCCTTGACGGCGATGTCGACGATGCCGTGCTTCTCGAGACCGAACACGACGCGTCGCTGCAGCGGGTTGGTGGAGTTGTAGAAGTGCACGATCGCGCGGGGTGCGCCTTTCAGGCACTCATAGGTGCGACGGATGAGGTCCTCGCGGCACTGCACGAGCACCTGGATCGTGACGTCCTCGGGGATGAGGTCCTGCTCGATGAGCTGGCGCACGAAGTCGTAGTCAGGTTGACTCGCCGATGGGAACCCGACTTCGATCTCCTTGAAGCCCATCTTTACGAGCGTGGTGAACATGCGCAGCTTGCGCTCGGGGTCCATCGGATCGATGAGGGCCTGATTGCCGTCGCGCAGGTCGACCGAGCACCACAGCGGGGCCTTGCGAATGGTCTGGTTCGGCCACGTGCGATCGGTGAGGACGACCGGGACGAAGGCCGAGTACTTCTCGAAGGGCATCTTTTTCGGTTGTGTCGGTTGTGGAGCCATGGTGTTGGTCTTTCGGTGTCGGTGATCGGGTGTCGGAGAAAGGAAAAACCCCCTGGCCTTTTCGGCTCAGAGGGTTTCGGCGGCAGCGAATATGAGGCTGACGCCGTTACGTAAGTAGAAGGACGAGGGTTGAAGACGTCATCGCCAACCAGCCTAGCGGCGTGGTCAGCGGGGCGTCGGGGTGAGGAAGTTGGCGAACTGCCACGGATCGCTGCGGTCAACGAGCCGATCGTCGTTGCCGAAACCCGGGAACGGGTCGAAGCGCTCCGACAACGGGGTCCAGTCGGCGGCCGCCGAGTAAATCTCCCCGATGTAGGGACGCGTGGCGTCGAGCAGCTTCTTCCACGGCAGGTCGTCGGGCACGCACACACCCTCGTTGGGTGAGTCGATCAGCCACTGCACCGCGGCCACGACCGAGCCCGCCACCTGCAGGGTGGTCGCACTCTGGCCCGGCATGATGCTGCGCGCCTCGTCGATCGAGAGCAACGAGCCCGTCCACCACGACTTGAACGGGTGACCCATGAGGAGCACGCCGAGTTCGTCGCGACCGGAGATGATCTCGTCGTTCAAGATGCGCTCGCGTGGCTGCATCTGCCAGTTGCGCATGCGCAACTCGAGCACGCTGTCGATGGCGACGTCGCTCGGGTGATACGCGTAGTGCACGGTCGGGCGATACGCATCGGTGCCGTCAGGGTTCTTCACGGTGAGGTGCTTGCACATCGTGTAGGCCTCGCCGTGGCGGATGATCATGCCGATGTTCTGGCCGCTCGGCACCCAGCTGCGCACCCACGACTCCATGCCCGGCTGGGCGAGGCAGATCTGGTTGCGTGGGCCGTCGTCGTGGTGCGAGTGCGCATTGGCGGGCATCCACTTTTCGTGTGTGCCCCATCCGATCTCGGCGGGTGCGATGCCTTCTTCGTAGAAGCCCTCGACCGACCACGTGTTGCAGAACTCGTTGACTTCCTTCGGACGATTCGTGATCTGTGTGTCGCGCTCGGCGATGTGGATCACCTTGGTGCCGGTGAGCTGGGCGAGCACGTTGAACTGCTCGGCGGCGAGCGCGTCCTGCAGGCCAGTGGTGTTCGCACCACCGAGACCCGAGTTCAACATCGCGGTCGTGATGTCGACGAGCGCGCGCTTCACGAGGTGGCTGACCATGCCGGGGTTCGCACCGTGCTCGACGACCGCGGACGGTCCCGAGTTCGAGCCCCAGCGTTCGATCATCTTGCGGATCGACTGGTGACGCACGTACAGGGTGCGGTCCTGTGGGGTCGTCGTCTGCATGTCGTGGTACGGATCCCACAACTCGACGGAGGTGTTCAGGTAGCGAACGCCGTGATCGCGACACCACTCGAGGATCGTCGGGCAGTCGATGTTCCAGGCGAGGTCGAGCAGGATGTCGCCGTCGCCGACGCGCGCGGAGAGGAACGCATCCAGGTTGTCTCTGGTGACGCGGTCCTGCTCATACGTCACGCCCTTGGCGAGGCTGTCGGCCACGCGATGACGATTGTCGCGGAAGTCGACGATGTGGATCGTGCGCGGGTCGAACCCGAGGTCACGAATCAGCAGGGGAACGGTGCACTGCGCAACAGAGCCACAGCCGAGCACCAAGGTGCGGCGGGGATGGCGAGCTGTTGCGGCGAAGGTGGCGGTCACTTGGACGAAGGTGACGTCACGTCACCCGCGCCAGAGAGCAACGTCTCGAGACATGCTTCGAACACCGCGTCGGACGGCACGAACAAGTCCTGCCAGTCGTAGGGAAGTCCCTTGCGGCCCGTGAAGGTGGGCTCGATGCTGGTATGGCGATTCTCCAGGAATGATTCCCCAGACAGAAGATTGTCGGTTGGCATGAGCACCTCCTTAGTTGTCGTGAACACGAATAGCGACCATACAGAAAATGAGGGGCGATGACCACCATTTCGAGAGATTTGTCCGAGGGTCTCCCGAGCCCGCGACGGTGGCGTTGGTAGCGTGAGTGCGACATGACGACGCCCGACGTGACGACCCCGACGGGTTTTGCCGACCTCGGAGTCCCGGAGCGGATCGACAAGGGACTCGCAAGCGCCGGATTCGCGGCTCCATTCGCCATCCAGACCGAGGCGATCCCCGTGGCGATGGCCGGCGAGGACGTCTGCGGACGAGCCCGCACCGGCTCGGGCAAGACGCTCGCCTTCGGCGTGCCGATGATGGCCCGCATCGATGCCCCGGCCGCCGCCGGCAAGCCACACGGACTCGTGCTCGTGCCGACCCGCGAGCTCGCGCTGCAGGTTTCCGAGGTGCTCGGCCCGATCGGCAAGGCATGCGGCGTGCGCGTGCTCGCCGTCTACGGCGGCGCGGACCGCCACAAGCAGGTCACCCAGATCGACAAGGGCGCCGAGATCATCGTCGCCACACCGCTGCGCCTCATCGACCTCATGAAGTCGAGCGAGTGCGACCTCTCGGCGATCCAGTGCGTGGCGATCGACGAAGCCGACCGCATGGCCGACGAGGGATTCATGCCGCAAGTGGAGTGGATCATGCGCCACGTGACCGCGCCACACCAGACGATGTTGTTCTCCGCGACCCTCGATGGTCAGGTCGCCACGCTCGTGAAGCGCTACATGAAGAACCCGAAGGAAGTGTCGATCGACTCGCCGACCGACACCGTCGGCACGATGCGCCACCTGTTCCTCGCGGTGCATCACATGGACAAGGACCGCGTCGTCAATGCGATCGCCCAAAGCGCAGGTCAGACCGTCGTGTTCTGTGACACCAAGCGCGTCTGCGACAAGGTCGCCGAATCGCTGCAGAAGTTGGGCGCCAAGGCCTCGGCGCTGCACGGCGACATGGCCCAGGCCGCGCGCGAGAAGGCGCTCGGCAAGTTCGCCGCCAATGAGCTGCGCATCTTGGTCGCCACCGACGTCGCTGCACGCGGCATCGACATCGATGACGTCGCTGCCGTCATTCATTACGTTCCACCGCTCGACGTGAAGACCTACTTGCATCGCTCGGGTCGAACCGCGCGCGCCGGTCGTGACGGGTGGGCGGTCACGCTCGCGGAGTACAACCAACACACCACGTGCCGCATCATCCAGCGCGGCCTGCGCCTCGAGGCCCAGGCGCCCATCGAGGTGTTCTCCAATGATGCGCGCCTGCGGGACCTGAAGTCCTTCCTCGACTCCTGAGGAGTCACGATCGCGTGAGCACACCGACGACCTTCGAGCGGTTGAGCCCGTGGATCTTCGTGTTGCTCTGGAGCACCGGCTTCGTCGTCGCGCGCTACTCGACCGACAACGCCGATCCGCTGTTGTTCCTCGCGGTGCGCATGGCACTCGCCGCAACGTTGTTGCTCGCGCTCGCTGCGGTGACGAAGGCGCCGAAGATGCCACGCTCGCTCGTCGCCCCGAGTGCGCTCGTCGGATTCTTCATGCACGCGGTGTATCTCGGCGGAGTCTTCGTCGCGATCAGCAGGGGATTCCCGTCAGGTCTCGGCGCACTGATCGCCGGCATCCATCCCGTCGTGACCTCGGTGGCTGGTCGAGTGCTGCTCGGGGAGAAGTTGCGACGCAGTCAGTGGCTCGGTGTCGTGCTCGGTGTAACCGGCGTGGTCGTCGTGGTCATCGACAAGTTGCGCGCAGGTTCGACCGACGTGACGACGTTTGCGCTCGTGGCGATGATCTGCTCGGTGGTCGGCATGTCGACGGGCACGCTCATCCAGCGCGCCAAGGCCCGCACCATGCCACTCGTGCGGGGGACCGCGGTGCAATATCTGTCGTCAGCCGCGGTACTCGGCATCGCCACTGCATTCTTCGAGGACGGTCGCTTCGAGGTGAACACCGAGATGGTGCTCGCACTCGCGTGGTCGGTGCTCGTGTTGTCGCTCGCCGCGGTGCTCCTCATGATGCTCCTCATCAGTCGTCACTCGGCCGCGCGCGTGAGCAGCTTGTTCTTCTTGACGCCCGCGCTGAGTGCGATCGAGGCGGCGATTCTGTTCTCCGAGCGGCTGAGCGGACTGGCCATCGTCGCCCTCGTCGTGGCGCTTGCGGGTGTGTGGCTGACCATGCGCACCCCGCGCGAGCCGGCCTCCCCGGTCGAGTCGTAAATCCGCTCCAGACCGCGCCCGTTTGGGGAAAATGGGGTGCTTAACATAAGGTAAAGTTGGTCATATATCAGAGGCCTATCACGGGGGTGGGGACATGGCGTTAGCGACACGGCTCGAGCAGCTCGGCACGGAGACGGCATTTGCGGTCTCGCTCGCCGCCGCCGAATGGGGCGCGAAGGGCAACCGCATCTTCCCGTTCCACCTCGGTGACTTGAACATCGCCACGCCGAAGAACGTCGTCGAGGCGATGGACAAGGCGATCGCGGACGGCAAGACCGGGTACTGCCCAGCCGCTGGCATCCCGCAGTTGCGCGAGGCACTCGCCGATGACGTCGGTTCGCGTCGCGGGCTGTCGTTCACTCCCGCAAACGTCGTCGTGCAGCCTGGTGGCAAGCCGGTGATCACGAAGTTCATCCAGGCCGTCATGAATCCCGGTGACGAAGTGTTGTATCCGAACCCGGGCTATCCGATCTATGAGAGCCAGATCGAATACTTCGGTGGCGTCGCCAAGGCGTATCGCTACCTCCCGTCGTCGACCGGCTTCAACATCGACCTCGATCAGGTGAAGTCGTTGATCACGCCGAAGACGAAGGCGATCATCTACAACGACTTGCAGAACCCGATCGGTGCCGAATCGACCGACGCAGAGCGCGAGGCGATCGCAGAACTCGCGATCAAGCACAACCTGTGGGTGCTCTCGGATGAGGCCTACTTCGAGATGCGCTACTCGGGCAAGAGCAAGTCGATCGCCCAGTTGCCCGGCATGCTCGAGCGCACCGTCATTCTGTACACGTTCTCCAAGAAGTTCGCGATGACGGGTTGGCGTCTCGGCGCAGCCGTCGCCCCGCTCGAAATCGCCACCATGATCGCCAAGCTGAACACCAACGACGAGTCCTGCACCACGCACTTCGTGCAGTACGGGGGAGTCGAGGCTCTCCGCGGCGACCAGTCGAGCGTGACGACGATGCTCGACACCCTCCGCGAGCGTCGCGACACGGCCGTGAACATGCTGAATGCGATGCCGGGGGTGAACGTGCACTCTCCGGAGGCGACGTTCTATCTGTTCCCCGAAGTCACGGGCGCGATGAAGGCCAAGGGCATCGACGATCTCGCCGTGTTCGCCGAAAAAGCGTTGCACGCCACGGGCGTCTCGTTCTGCACGCGTCGTCACTTCGGTCGTCCGCAGCCGGGTGAGGAGCGTCAATACATTCGCTTCGCGTTCTCGGGCATCAGCAACCAAGACATCAAGGAAGGTCTCGAGCTCTTCGGCAAGTGGATCGCCTCCTGATGGCCCGCGTCGTCGTCACCGGCAAGATCCCCCAAGTCGCCCTCGAGTCGCTGCGCCAAGCCCACGACGTCCTCGCCTGGGAAGAGTCGAACCCGATCTCTCGCGCCGAGCTGTTGACGCGCGTGAAGGGTGCTGACGCACTCGTCACCCTGCTCACCGAGAAGGTCGATGGCGAGCTGCTGGACGCAGCTGGCCCGCAGTTGAAGAGCGTCTCCAACGTTGCCGTCGGGTACAACAACATCGACGTCCCGGCCTGCACGCAGCGCAACGTGATCGTCACCAACACCCCGGGCGTGTTGACGGATGCGACCGCCGATATCGCGATGGCACTCATCTTGATGGTCACCCGCCGCCTCGCCGAGGGCGAGCGCGTCATTCGCAGCCAGACACCGTGGCAGTGGGGCATGTTCTACATGCTCGGCTCGGGAATCCAGGGTCGCCAGCTCGGCATCGTCGGCATGGGCCAGATCGGCATCGCCACCGCGCGTCGCGCGAAGGCCTTCGGCATGACGATCGCCTACACCAAGCGCACCCCGCTCGATGCAGCGACGGCCAAGGAACTCGGCGCAACGCACATGGACATGGACCAGTTGCTCGCCACGAGCGACGTCGTCTCGCTGCACTGCCCGTATTCGCCCGAGACCCACCACCTGATCTCGACCGAGCAACTGAAGAAGATGAAGCCGACGGCATTCCTCATCAACACCGCGCGTGGCCCCGTCGTCGACGAAGCGGCGCTCGTCGAAGCGTTGACCTCGTGCACGATCTCGGGTGCAGGACTCGACGTGTTCGAAAAGGAACCCGAAGTGCACGCAGGATTGCTCGGACTCGACAACGCGGTGCTCATCCCGCACCTCGGTTCGGCAACGGTCGAGACGCGCACCGCGATGGCGACCACGGCTGCCAAGAACTGCCTCGCAATCTTGTCCGGCGCTGTGCCGCCGAACCGCGTCAACTGACGCTCACGCCCTCCGCAACCGGATCGGACCCTTCGCCGTCGACGGGTCGACCACGCGTCCACCTTGCGTAATCACGATCTCTCCAGCGACGACGAGCCGCCGTGCTGCGCATCGCGCGGGCTCCATGAGGTCTTCCCACTCAGCACCACCGACGTGACGCGCCGCTTCCGACGGACAGATCGTCGCGTCACGCGCACGCGCGGCGAGGAGATCCAGGATCGCAGAGGAGAGTTGCTCGTCGATCTTTCGCAGTCCAAGTTTTCGACAGCCGTCGCTGCACCACTTGACCGAGTCCCAGTTCTTGGCAAGTGAAGATCGCCAGGTGATCACGCGCCCGCAGCGTGCACACCACTTGTCGTCGCGCGACTGGGCGTCAGGCTTTTGCGGCATCGAGCGCATCGAGCAGCGTGTTCCAGCCGAGCGTCGCACACTTGATGCGCACGGGGAACTTCACGACACCTTGCAGCGCCTCGAGGTCACCGAGGGTGAGCGACTCGTCGATCGGGGTCTCGGTGTCTTCCTCGACGGTCATCATGTTCTTGAACTTGCGCACGATGGCGCGCACTTGCGCGACGTCCTTGCCCTTGACCGCGCTCGTCATCATCGAGGCCGAGCTCTGGCTGATCGAGCAACCCGACCCGGAGAACTTCACGTCGGTGACGATGCCGTCACGCACGTCGAGGAAGATGCGGATCTCGTCGCCGCACAGCGGGTTGTGACCCTCTGCAGAGACTGCGGGTGGCTCGAGCTCGCCGCGATTGCGGGGGGTGCGGTAATGGTCGAGGATGATCTCGCGGTAGAGGTCTTCGAGTCCGGCCATTGTCGCTCCCTTGTCGAGATCAGAAGATATCTGACGCACTCTCCAGTGCGTCGGCCAGTGCGTCGGCCTCTTCGGTCGTGTTGTAGAGGTAGAAGCTCGCGCGAGCGGTCGCGTTCGCCCCGATCAGGCGCATGAGTGGCTTTGCGCAGTGGTGTCCCGCACGCACGCACACGTTGTGCTGGTCGAGCACCTGGCTCACATCGTGCGGGTGGATGCCACGGAAGGCGAAGGAGAACGTCGCGCCGCGCACCTCAGGGTTGGACGGCCCGTGGATCGTGATGTCATCACCGAAGCGACCCTTCAACATCCCGAGCACGTAGCTCGACAGTTCGATCTCGTGGCGTCGCACCTCGTGCATGCCGAGACCAGTGAGGTAGTCGACGGCGGTGCCGAGGGCGATCACTTCGGCGATGGCGGGCGTGCCGGCTTCGAACTTGTTCGGGAGCGGGGCGGTCGTGAAACCGTCCACGCGCACGTCGGCGATCATGTTGCCGCCACCGAGGAACGGTGGCATCGCGTTCAACAAGTCTTCGCGGCCCCACAGGATGCCGACGCCGGATGGGCCGCACATCTTGTGTGAGCTGAACGCGACGAGGTCCGCGCCCCACGCCTGCACGTCGGTCGGCTGGTGCGGCACCGACTGGCACGCATCCACGATGGCGAGCGCACCGACGTTGTGTGCTGCGGCGCACAGACGCTCGACCGGATTGATCGTGCCGAGCACGTTCGACATCGAGGTGAACGACAACACCTTGGCCCCTGAAAGGATCGCATCGAGGTCGGTGAGGTCGAGTTGGAAGTCGCTCGTGAGCGGGATCCAGCGCAAGACGATGCCGCGCTCGGCCACGAGCATGTGCCACGGCACGATGTTGGCGTGGTGTTCCATGTGGGTGAGCACGACGACGTCGCCGGAGTTCAGGTTCGCACGACCCCACGACAGGATCGCAAGGTTCAGTGATTCTGTCGCGTTCTTGGTGAAGATGATCTCGTGTGCACGAGGCGCGTTGATGAACGCGGCGATCTTGTTCCGCGTCGACTCGAAGCGCTCGGTGGCCTGTGCTGCGAGGTGATACGCGCTGCGGTTGATCGGCGCGTTCTGCGTGGCCATGAACTCCGCGAGTGCGTCGATGACGACGCGCGGCTTCTGCGAGGTGTTCGCGCTGTCGAGATAGACGAGCGGCTTGTCGTTGATGCGCTCGGAAAGGACGGGGAAGTCCTTGCGAATCGTGGTGACGTCGAGCGACATGGGCGCGTCAGTCTCTGTACGCCTCGTAGCCCGACTTCTCGAGCTCTGCGGCGATCTCCATCCCACCCGACTTCACGATGCGACCGTCGACCATGATGTGCACGTGATCGGGCTGCAGCTCGTCCAGTAGACGCTGGTAGTGGGTGATGAGAATGAAGCCCATCGACGGGCGCTCCTTGCGCACCTCGCGGATGCCGGCGGCCACGATGCGCAGCGCGTCGATGTCGAGACCGGAATCGGTCTCATCCAAGATCGCGAGCTCGGGCTCGAGGATCGCCATTTGCATGATCTCGTTGCGCTTCTTCTCGCCACCCGAGAAACCTTCGTTCAAGTAGCGATCGACGAAGGCAGAGTCCATGCCGAGACGCTTCATCCACGCCATCGCCGAGAGTCGCAACTCGAGGACCGAGAGGTCGATGCCCTTGCGTGCGGAGAGCGCCTGGCGGAGGAACTGGATGACCGATACACCTGCGATCTCTTGGGGGTATTGGAAGCCGAGGAAGATGCCGGCCTTGGCGCGCGCATCGGTCGGCCACTCGCCGATGTCGTCACCTTTGAAACGCATCGTTCCCGAGACGACTTCATACTCGGGGGAGGCGAGCAACGTGTTCGCGAGCGTCGACTTGCCGCAGCCGTTCGGGCCCATGATCGCGTGGATTTCGCCCTCGTTGACCGTGAGCGAGAACCCGCGCAGGATCTCCGCATCGCCCTCGGTGGGCTTGGCGTGCAGGTTCTCGACGCGGAACAGTTCAGTCACGGGACCCAGTGTATTCAGGGGTTCCCCCAATTAGCACTACGCAGATAGTGGTAATTCAGCCTGCCCGAAGCGCCCGCCACAGCGACCGATAGTTCGGGTATTCGTAGTCGCTCGTGACGAAGCCCGACGTGCGCAACGCAGCGTGATATCTCGGGAGTGACCGGAACGGGATTCCCGAGTCGGTGTGGTGCGCGATGTGCCAGCCGAGGTTGAACGGCACGAAGAGAAAACTCGCGAGTCGGCTTTGTCGCACCGAGTGCGTCGTGATGCGGCGGTCGTCGTCGGCACGTAGGCCGCCGTGTTCGGCGATCGAGCGCAACCGGTTCATGACGCGCCACACCGTGAGGTACGGCACGAGCCAGAACACGACATAGCCCCACGGCGCGACGAAGTACCAGAACGCAACGACGAGCGCGGCCTGCACGGCGAAGATCTTGGCGTTGGTGTGACGCACCAGTGGAATTCCACGAAAGAGTCCGATGATCTGTCCGCGCAGCATCTTGAGCCCGGTGACGAAGAGTGCGTCCCTGCGCATCTTGCGCCAGAAGCTTGCGTTCGTGATCGGGTAGTTCGCATACAGCGGGATGTCCGGTTCGTTCGGTCCGAACTCTTCGCGATGATGCGCCATGTGCACGATGCGATACCCGTCGGTGTTGGTGAACGCGGGATAGCCGAGCAGCCAGCGACCGAAGAAGTCGTTCACTGCTTTGTTGCGAATCAACAGTCGGTGCACGCTTTCGTGCATCAGTCCGAGACACTGGGCATGTGTGCGACCCATCAGCAGAATCGCAAGCG
>DAIRSS010000034.1:0-2891 GCA_036804285.1 Ilumatobacteraceae bacterium | reverse complement strand
TCGCATCGCAACGGCGATGACGAGAATCGCTTGGAGATAGATCCCAAGGACCGACAGTGCATTGCGGACGGAGGGAATTCGTCGAAGATCGCTGCGAAAGGCGGGTGCAGGTCGACCGTCAGGACCGATGAGTGAGGTGTCAGCGACCGGCCCATAGGCAGGTGCGGAGAGGACCATGCCACCAAGTCGGGCTTCGCGGGCGCTCACCACGACTTCATCATTACCACGAGACAAGGGAAGGTGTAGGAAGGGTTCCTCGGCTATTCGGTGACAACGTTGCGAGCCGCGTCAATGATCGTTGTGGCACGCCGGATCATCGCCAGAGCTTTTGCTTTGCTGACGAGAGTCGCCCCGTAGTGTGCGTCGTCCTTTGCAGCGAGTAGGTCTTGCAGCGACTTCGCGAGGGTTGGCCCAAATGGAGCAATTGATTCAAGCATCGTGATCGCTTGTCGATGGTCGCTGCCTCGAGGACGTCGTCCCAGGCGAGAGCAACAAAGTGCGTCAGATGCCGCAATCCCGGCAAGCACTGCGAGCGCTGCTGCGACACCTGGCGTCGTTTCGTCACTTTCGGAGTCAAGCGTCAGTCGGGCGACGGAGAGAAACGCTTCGGCCTGCTCAAATCGAACTTTTGCTTCCGGTTTGGAGCAGACTGCCGTGCGATGGACGGCGCGAGTCATCCGACCGATGTGGTCGTGAGAGTGCTTCGATCGCCGCAGAGAACGACGAGATCGCGGCGCCAGGACTTGACGATCGGTTCGCCTCGACGTTGGGCCGATCGCAGTTCTTTCTTGGTCAGCACGACGATGTGGCAGGTGTTGCCGGTCCACCGTTCGACCTTCTGAGCGAGTGCGCCAATCGCGCCATCGGGAATCTTCTCACCGACGACGAGAACATCGATGTCAGAGTTTGCATCGCCGTCCTTGCGTGCAACTGAGCCGAACACCCCGGCGACGGCGATCGTCGCCTTCCATCGTTTGATCTCAGCAGCAATCTTCGAGTAGAGCGTGGAACGGAGTTGAGCAAGCTCGACGATGGCGTCACATGCCAAGTGGTCGCGATTCAGTCGGTATCCACCTGGCGCAGCATCAACGACACCGTTCTCGACGAGTCGGAGGAGTGTCTTGCGTACGCCACTCTTTGAGGCGGTTGCGACGAGAGCGTGAACGTCTTTCAACGGGAGCACTTCGGTGGTTCCTGCCAGTACTTCGAGGACCGCGCCTTCGAGTCCGCCTGTGACACTGCGAAGCGGATGTCGGGTGTCCATTAGGGGATTCACTTTAGTGTACGAAATACACAATTGTGCATCGCGACTTCTTCCGTGTCCGTGTCCGTGTGCGTGGACAGACGTATCTCTTGCAGGCTGGCCTGGATCAATTCGGGTCATGCCCGATGTGTGCGCACAGATGCCTGACGGTTGGTGTTGGCCGGTCGTCGGCAGGGGCTCACTACCAGCCGCGCTCGACCCACTCGGTCAGGTGCGGACGTTCGGTGCCGATCGTGGTGTCAAGACCGTGGCCGGGCAACACGATGGTCTCGGGCGGGAAGGTGAAGAGCTTCGTGTCGATCGACTGGATGATGGTGGCAAAGTCGCCGCCCTCGAAGGTGGCGTTGCCCGGGCCGCCCGGAAAGAGCGTGTCGCCGGTGAAGAGGAGTGGCGTGCCCTGCACGTGGAACGAGATGCTGCCCTCGGTGTGACCGGGATTGTGGATGGCGGTGAGGCGCAGGTGGCCTACTTCGATCACCTCGGCGTCGTCGATGAACACGTCGTACCCGACGTCTTTCAGTCGTGGTGCATCCAACTTGGTGACGGCAACTTCATAACCCGCCTCACGCATCGCGGGAACTGCCTGGATGTGATCCCAATGGCCGTGGGTCTCGAGCACGCGCTTCACACCGAGTGCGGTGCACAACTCCAGCAGTTGTTCGTGTTCGTTCGCCGCATCGATCAGCACGCCGTCGCCCGAGCGGCGGCAGCGCACGACGAAGACGTTGTTGTCGTATGGACCGACCACGACCTTGTGCACCTCGACGTCGGCGTTCGACCAGTGCAGCGTGTCGTTCACGACGACACCACCTCGAAGCCGAGCGAGAGTGCGACGGGGATCTGGGCGGGATCGAAGGTGACGAAGCGAATCGGCTGGGGTAGCCGCGTGGCTGCGGCGAGATGGATTGCGTCACTCACGTGCAGGGGCTGATTGCGCACGAGGAGCGAGGCGTCATCGAGGCAACGTTGGTCGACGGGCACGACTGCAACGTAGTCCCAGGTTCGACGCAGCGCATCCTCGAGGTCGTGGCGCGTGATCTCGTCGTCCGAGAGGCGATCGACGACGGCGAGGGCCTCGGTCATGGCGAGTGCGCTCGCACACCAGGTCGCGTCGTTGTCCATCGCCTCGCGCACGACTGTGCGCGCAGTTCCAGTGACGTGCAGCGCGACGAGCGCGCTCGTGTCGAGGACGAGCGTCATCCGCGGACCTCGCGCAGGATCTGGTCGATGCGCGCACCGGAGTGCACGCTGATCGGGTCCGATTGTCGATACCCGTTCACACGACGTGGTGCAATCACGACACCGCGCGCGACGAGATCGGCAATCGTCGTCGGCGACTCGATCGTCTTTCCGATCGGTCCGAGTTCGGCGACTGGTTCGCCATTCACGGTGATCACGACGGCATCGCCCGATTGTGCGCGCTTGACGAACGTGGCGGCCTGCTCGCGCAGCGCTCGGATCCCGACGTGCGGGCGGCGGGTGGGGCCTTTGCGAGCCATGGCGAAAGGCTAGGCGGAAGTGGCTCCGAATTGTGTCCCTGTGTGTACACATCTCGATTGGCGTTCTGCCGCCTGGGCGGGCAGACTGCATCGCATGAACTTTGCCTTTACCGAAGAACAAGAAGAAC
>DAIRSS010000033.1:0-16627 GCA_036804285.1 Ilumatobacteraceae bacterium | reverse complement strand
CGCTCAAGTTCCGCTTCGTCAACATCGAACAACTCCCCGAGCCGCCGGGCATCCATGCGGTGAAGGGCAACGTCGTGCACCGCGCACTCGAATTGCTGTTCCACCTCGAGCCGAACGAACGCTCACGCGATGCGGCGCATCGCTTCATGGCGACCGCGCGCGAGGAATACGAGCCCACCTACGACATCACCGGACTGAACCTCTCTGAGTCCGCGCTGCGCGACTTCTGGAGCGAGTGCTCGGACTTGGTCGACGGTTACCTCGCGATGGAGGACCCGCGCGAGGTGCGCGACGTCGAGCAGGAGATCTACGTGACGGCCTCGCTCGGTGAGTTCTCGATCCGCGGATACGTCGATCGCGTCGAGCGGCACCCGGATGGCTCGCTCATCATCACCGACTACAAGACGGGCAAGTCCCCGAACCCGAACTTTCCCGACTCCAAGATGAAGCAGCTCGAGATGTACGCCTACATGCTGCGCGAGATGCGCGGCGAGCTCGCCTCGCGCCTGCAGTTGTATTACGTGAAGGACGGCACGAAGAACGTGGCCGTGCCGAGCGAACAATCGATGAATTTCGTGAAAACACGAACGACGGCGATGTTCAAGACGATCTCGACGGCGTGCCAGAAGGGCTCGTTTCCCGCGAAGAAGAGCGCGCTGTGCAACTTCTGTGCATTCAAGGACTGGTGCCCAGAGTTCGGTGGAGATCCCTCCAAAGCGGCGACAGAAGCACCACTCAAGTACCCGCAACCAGCACAATAGAGGTGATGCCTCAAGACCTGCCGTTCGCCGCATTCGACGAACGCGTCGATCAGGCGCTCGAGAGGATCCGCGACAAGAAAGTGGTCGTCGTCGTGTTCAGCATCGCGAGTGCGGTCGGCGACTTCGGCATCCTGTGGCACGTGATCGGACTCCTGCGCTCGATCGGCAGCATGGATCGCCTGCAACAGGCGCTCGTGTTCTCCGCAATGATCGGACTCGAGAGCTTGATCCTGAACCAAGGCATCAAGCGACTGTTCCGTCGTTCACGACCGACTGAACGGGGTGACGATCGCTTCGCGTTGCGCAAGCCGCGCACCTCGAGCTTCCCGAGCGGACATTCGTCCTCGGCGTTCTTCTCCGCGCTCGTGCTCACCTATTTCTTCTCCTGGCCGTGGGTCGTCCTCTTCTACGTGTTCGCGCTGATCATCGCCACGAGCCGGGTCGGGGTGCGCATCCACCACGCCTCGGACGTGATCGGCGGTGCCGTCGTCGGCACGCTGATGGGCACGATCGGGCTGTATTTCCTCACCACCGCCGCGATTTGATCCGGTCCGGGGAATATCGCCCCCTCGGGCGAGGTTCTACTCCCCATGCCCCCAGCGCAGTCCTTTGCCGTCACCTATGACTACCGCTGTCCGTACGGGCGCATCATCCACGACCACGTCGCCACCGCACTGAAGGCCGGCGCCAACTTCGACGTCACGTTCACCCCGTTCTGCCTCGGCCAAGCACACGTCGAAGAGGGCATGACCGACATCTGGGATCGTCCGCAGGACGACTCGGGCATCCTCGCCTTGCAGGCTTCGATTGCCGTGCGCGACACGCAGCCGTCGGCGTTCCTCGGCGCGCACCACGCGCTCTATGAATATCGTCATCGCGACAACGGCAACCTGCGCGATCGTTCCCTCCTCTCCGAGGTCTTCTCCGCCAATGGCGTCGACGTCGAGGCGATGTGGAAGGAAGTCGACTCGGGTCGCCCGCTCGCCACGATCAAGGACGAACACACGCGTTACGCACGCACCCACCACGTGTGGGGCGTACCGGTGTTCATCGTCGGCGACAAGGCCGTCTTCGTGCGCCTGCTCGAACGACCGAACGGCGATGCCGCAGTAGCCACACGCACCATCGAGCGCATCCTGGAGATGATCTCGTGGTCGGCGCTGAACGAGTTCAAGCACACTTCCGTGCCCAACTGAACACCCCGTTAGCCTTCACTCAGGCAACGCAAAGGACGGGTTGATGGAACACGAGATGCCACGCTTCGACGAGCGCATGTCGGACGCCGAAGCGCTGATGTGGCGCGTCGAGAAGGACCCGTTCCTCACCTCCACGTTCGCCAACATCACCATCCTCGATCGCACCATCGACTTCGAGGCCTTCGTCGCGCGCATGAACCGCGCGAGCATCGCGATCCCGCGACTGCGCCAACGCGTGCAGCCGACGCCGGTGGCAAGTGGTGCGCCGCGCTGGGTGCGCGACCCGGAGTTCAACATCCGTCACCACGTGCGACGCATGGCGCTTCCCTATCCCGGTTCGATGCGCCAGCTGCAGGACCTCACCACGCTGATCGCCAACGACGCCTTCGATCGTTCGCGACCGCTGTGGCAGTTCGTGATCGTCGAAGGTCTCGAGGGCGGCTGCAGCGCATTGATCCAGAAGTTGCACCACACCGTCACCGACGGCCAGGGCGGCGTGGCGCTGTCGATGCAGTTCCTCGACCTCACCCGCGATGCACCGCCGCCACCCGAGATGCCCGAGCCCGCAGACGACGCGTCACATCAGTCGACCGCACAAGCCGCGGGTGAAGTGTTGTCGTCCAGCTTCAACGACGTGATGCGCACGCCGCTCGCACTGCTTCGCCAAGTGCGCGAGGTGCTGAGCGATCCACTCGGCCTCCCTGCCGTCGGGACACAGGCCGCAGCTGCCGTGCAGGGACTCGTCGCAGAGTTGCAGAGCGTGGACCCCGCACGCTCACCGCTGTGGACGCAGCGCTCGTTGCAGCGCCAGCTCGAGACCCTGCGCGTGCCGTATCGCGATCTGCTCGATGCCTCGCGCGCACTCGGCGGCAAGTTGAACACCGCGTTCCTCACGGCTGCAGCTGATGCCGCTGGTCGTTACCACCACGAAAAGGGTGCGCCGGTCGAGTCGCTGCGCACCTCGATGGCGATCAGCACGCGCAACGAAAGCTCCGGGGCGAACGCCTTCACCCTCACGCGCATGCTCGTACCAACGGGACGCATGCCGATCACCGAACGCTTCGCTGCGATCAACGAGATCATCTCGGTCGCCCGCGAGCAGGCCAAGACCGCGTCGCTCGACACGCTGGCCACGATGTCTGCGCTGTTGCCGACCACCGTGCTCACCCGCATCGCGCGCACCCAGAGCCAGACCGTCGACTTCGCCACCTCCAACGTCCGCGGCGCGGGCGTGCCGCTGTTCATCGGCGGCGCGATGGTGCTCGGGAACTACCCCGTCGGCCCGCTCGGGGGCGTCGCGTTCAACCTGACGATGCTGTCGTACAACCACAACCTCGACATGGGTCTGAACGTCGACACGGCAGCCGTGACCGATCCCGAACTGCTCCGTCGCTGCGTGGAAGAGTCGATGCGCGAGTTGATCAACTCGTCGCGTCCCACCACGACCGCGGTGGGCGAAAAACCGAAGTTCAGACTTCGGTGGTGGAAGAGGCGCTAGCGGTCAAGAGCAACCGCACGTCCAACAACAGATCTGCCACCTCGTCGGTGGACACGAGCTCACGATTGAGCATCTCGCCGAGTGCCTTGTCGATGACCGCCAATGCCTCGCTGATGACTGCTCCGTCGCGAACCTGATCTCCTACATTCGTCATGGTCGCACCATATCGCACGGGTGTCTGAAATGCGTGACACTGTGCGTAACATCACACCAGTGGAATTGAGCGGAAAAACCACGGTCGTCACCGGTGCGGGAAACGGCATCGGGCGCGCCCTCGCAGAACGCTTCCACCACGAGGGTGCCAAGGTGGTCGTCGCCGACCGTGACGGCACCGCCGCCCACGGCGTGGCCGCGGAGCTGAATGCACTGCGCGCACACAGCGCACTCGGTATCGAAGTAGATCTGTCCACCGAGGCCGCCAATAAGTCACTCATCGATCAGGCAGAAAATGCCTTCGGTCCCATCGATCTGTTCTTCGCCAATGCCGGCGTCGGTCTCGGCACCGATGTCACCTCACCCGAGGAATTGTGGAACGTGTCCTTCGACATCAACGTGCACGCGCATCGCTGGGCCGCCAAGTACCTCGTGCCGGGCTGGCTCGCCCGCGGCGAGGGCTACTTCTGCTCGACGGCTTCCGCGGCCGGCGTGCTCGCCCAGATCGGCTCGGCCCCATATTCGGTGACCAAACACGCAGCACTCGCCTTCGCCGAATGGATGTCGATCACGTACGGCGCTCGCGGCATCCGCGTGAGCTGCCTGTGCCCGCAGGGCGTGAACACCAACATGCTGAAGGGTGCAGATCAGTCCAACGACGGACCGAGCGGCAACGTCGTGCGTGTCGCCGGTGCGGTGCTCGAGCCCTCCGAGGTCGCCGACGTCGTCGTGCGCACGATTCGCGACGAGACGTTCTTCATCCTCCCGCACCCCGAGGTCGCGGAGTTCGCCAAGGTGAAGGCAACGGAACACGAGCGTTGGCTCGGCGGCATGCGCAAGCTACAAAAGCGCGTGCTCGGGTTCTGACGAATTACTTGCTGAACGCCGGGATCAGCGTCGCAAGCTCGCGCCACTCTTGTTGTGGCAGGGCCAGCAAGTCGTCGCGCAACACCTGAACGCACACGTGTGACGCACCGGCGTCGAAGTGCTCCTTGATGCGTGCTGCGATCTGATCGAGCGTTCCCCACGCACAGATCGCATCGACCAGTCGATCGCTCGACTGACCGTTGGCTCCCTTGATGTCCTCTTCGGTGAACCCGTGACGCAGGAGGTTGTTCGCATAGTTCGGCAGTCGCGTGTAGGTTCCCATGAACTTGCGGGCAATGTCGCGCGCCTTGGTCGGATCCGTCTCGAAGATCACGGCCTGCTCGGGCGCAAGGGTTGGGCCTGCACCCAAGATCTCGCGGGCGACCTTCGTGTGGTCCGGCGTCGTGAAATAGGGATGGGCACCGTCCGCACGCTCGCCTGCGAGCTTCACCATCTTCGGACCGAGCGCAGCGAGCACGCGATGCGTCGGAGTCGACGGCGCTTGGGCGACGAACATTCCCGAATCCATCGTGTCGAGATACTCGACCATCGCCGAGTACGGCTTGTCATATGACTGCTTGTGCAACGCCTTGACCATGTTTCCATGGCTCGCGCCAATGCCGAGGAGGAAGCGCTCGGGAAAAGCCTCGGTGAGCGTCTTTTGTCCCGCCTGCATCGTGACTGCGGTGCGCGCGTACATCGAGGCGATGCCAGTGGCCACGACGATCTTCTTCGTCGCCGACAACAACAGTGCTGCGGATGCAAACGGCTCGCGGCCGACGGCCTCGGGGATCCACACGGCACCAAATCCGAGTTCCTCGAGTTCGCGCACGGCATCTTGTGACTGAGACATCGGATGACCATCGAGCGTCCAGGTCCAGATGCCGAGTCGACCAAGATTGAGGGGAGTTGACGTCATGGCGCCACAGTACTTGAACTCCCCGCGCACACATCGTGGCGTGCGCAGCCGACTCACACTCCTCATCGCGGTGTTGCTCGTAATCGCAGGATGCGGTGGCGAGGACTTCCCCACTGGCACGGGTCGAGTGACGAAGGTGATCGACGGCGACACGATCCGCGTGCGCTTGGGTTCGAAGACGGAAACCGTTCGCCTGATCGGCGTGAACACTCCGGAGACCAAAGCACCGAACAAGCCCGTCGAATGCTTCGGACCCGAAGCCTCAGCACGCACGAGCGAGTTACTCGGCGACGATGCCATCGTGCGACTCGAGCGCGACCAGGCGACACGCGATCGCTATGGCCGTCTGCTCGCCTACGTGTATCGGGTTTCGGACGGACTCTTCGTCAACCTGTCACTCGTCGCCGAGGGATTCGGTCGCGCGATGCCCTTCGACGACACGCCGACATTCCATGCACAGTTTGCTGAGGCTGAACTCACCGCTCGCACTGCGCGATTGGGACTCTGGGGCGCATGCCCCCAGTAGCGTTGATGTCATGGCCGCGCCCAGTCTGAACGAGCGGCTCGGTCACGCACCGAGCGACAAGCTCGTCATCATCTCGTGTGACGACCTCGGCGCGTTCCAGGCCGCCAACGCCGGCGTGTACGACGCGCTGCGCAAGGGCGTTGCAACGTGTGCGTCGTTGATGGTGCCGGCCCCGTGGGCCCGCGATGCAGTCGCCATGTACTCGGGCGAGGACATCGGCGTACACCTCACGCTCAACAGCGAACACGAGAACTACCGCTGGGGCCCACTCACCCAGTCGCCGTCACTGCTCTCAGGCGAAGGTGGCTTTCCACGCACGATCGACGATCTGTGGGAACACGCCGACACACAAGAAGTGTTGCGCGAGTGCCGCGCACAGGTTGCCCGCGCTCTCGAGTGGGGTCTCGATGTCACGCACCTCGCCCCGCACCTCACGTCGATCACCTTGCGACCGGAGTTCTTCGACGTCTATCTCGAAGTCGCCGTCGAGTTCAAACTCCCGATCCGACTCCCGAGCACGATCACTGAGTCACAGGCCGGCTTCCCCTTCCGCACGCTCGCCGCAGACGAAGGCATCGTGTTCCCCGACCACTTCGACCACGACTGGCGCGGTGGATCACGCGCGCGTGTGTATCGAGCGTTTGAAAACTTGCAGCCCGGCGTGACCGAGATTCACGTGCAGCCCTGTGTCGACACACCCGAGGTGCGTGCACTCGGTGCGGCATCGAGCGGATGGATCGACGACTACGAACTCATCGTGCACGATCCAAAGTTGCGCGAACTGATCGCCACGAGCGGCGCGAAGTTGATCGGTTATCGCGACCTGCGCGAGGCGATGCGGGCGAACTGACTAGCGAGCGGCGCGAATGCCGCGAAACATGTCATCTTCGTACTCGTCGTCGGCAAGTGGCGGAGTCGGCACGAGTGACTTGGCAAGGATGAAGTCGTCGTAGGGATACGTTTCGGCAAGTTCGTCGTCTGAC
The DNA here is from genome assembly GCA_036804285.1 of Ilumatobacteraceae bacterium. GTDB lineage: Bacteria > Actinomycetota > Acidimicrobiia > Acidimicrobiales > Ilumatobacteraceae > UBA3006. The sequence continues at coordinate 9,724 of DAIRSS010000033.1, read as the reverse complement.
AATCCGAACCAGAACGGTTCGTTCTCATCGATCTGCGTGCGGTGTGCTCGCAACGCTCCCGAGCGCGCCCAGATGAACTCGCCGATCGGAATGCGCGTCGTGATGCGATGATCGACGTCGGGCCGCGAGAACCAGCCCTCGTCGAAGGGTGACTCACCACGCAATCGCAGAAGAGCTTCGTGGATCGCAGTGATCCGCGCTCGTGACCACGCCGAGTAATACATCTTGAGCGGCTGCCAGGGTTCGCCGAATTCGGGATACCACTCGTCGTCGGCTGCGCGGTCGAAGGCGCGCACGCTGATCTCGTGCACCTTCACGTGGTCGGGGTGCGGATAGCCGCTGTGGTCGTCGTTGTAGGTGACGAGCACGTGTGGACGCTCCTCACGAATCAACTTCACGAGCCGACCGACCGCTTCATCCATGTCGGCTTGATGGAAACACTCGGGATTGTCGTTGGCGGGCGAATCCTTCATGCCTGAGTCGCGATAGCCGAGCATCTCGACGCGGTGGAAGCCGATCAGCTTCGCCGACGCCTCGAGTTCCTTCGGTCGCAGTTCGGCAAGGAGACGCTTCTCGTCGTCGCCGGTGACGCCGTGAAATGGCTGACCTTCTTCACGCAACGTCGGATTGGCGACGTCGCCTTCCTCCCCGCCGGTGCAGCACACGAGCACGGTGCGCACGCCGTCGCGTCCGTACTTGGCCATGGTGGGAGCACCCTTGGAGGCCTCGTCGTCGGGGTGTGCATGCACCGTCATCACGCACAGTTGGTCGTCGCGGCGCAACACGACGAGCAGACTAGTGGTGATGACCTATTCTTCGAAGGTGCTTCGACGACTCGCTGCGTGTGCGTTCGCCGCGCTGACGATCTCCGCGTGCTCGCGAGACGGTCGCGAGATGAAGCCCCCGACCGCGGACCAAACCCAGACCGTCGCGGCGGAAACGACGGCTGCACCCGAGGTCGGACCCACCTTCGGCATCGTCGCGCCGTGGGCTGATGGCGCGCAGGCCGATCCCACCTACACCTGCCTCGGCAACGGCGTGTCACCCGAGTTGACCTTCGTCGGCGTCGCGAGCGACATCATCACCCTGGCGGTCACGATCGTCGAGGAGTCGAGCGGGGCCGTGCACTGGGCGATGGCCAACATCGACGTCGCCAATCCGGTCGTCCCGCTCGGTACTCCAGTTCCCGGTGCGATCCAGGCGGTGAACGTCAATGGCACGGTCGGGTACTTTGCCCCGTGCCCACCAGCTGGCACCACCGGCACGTACCGCCTCACCGGATACGCGGTGCCGCAGCAGATCGAACTGCCCGACGGTGTCGATTCGGCGACGCTCATCCAGGCACTCGAGGCAGCCGCGTTGGACGTCACCTCGGGTACGTTCGTCGTCGTTTCTCCGTAGCCAGCCTGCGCGTTGGCGCAACGGCCACCTGCCAAGATGGTGTCATTGATCGTTCAGTTGCTTCCCTCCCCATCGGGGTGTTCGAGACCGACCTGAACGGTCGCCTGACGGCGGCCAACGACGCCTTCCGACAACTCGCCCTCGGTGGCGCATCGCTCACTCCTGGTGCAGCCCCGTGGGTGAACGCCAAGCCGTCCGACCGGGCGATCGCCGAAGAATCGTGGCAGCGCTCGCGCGAGACCAACACGTCGTTTTCACACGAGTTCCAACTCTCCGCCAACGACGGCACGACGATCTGGGTGCACGTGGCGACCCAACCGATCGTCGAGCGCGGCGAGATCATCGGCTTCATGGGCACGGCAACCGACGTCACCGAGTCGGTCGCCAAGCGAGTGCTGAGCGAGCGACTCGTCGGCATCTTGGACTCCTCGCAGGACGCCGTCATCGTGTTCGACTCCGTCGGTCACCTGCAGTTCTGCAACGACGGTGCGCGCAGCTTGATCGGCATCACCGACACTGCCTCGCATGCCGATGCGGCAGCGGAGCTGTTCATCCAGGCGATTCGTGACCAAGTACCACGCGAGGTCATCACGACGCCGACGTCGAATCGTTGGGAGGGCGAACTCGCCTTCCGCAGCCCAGACGGGATCATGCGCACGATGTCGATCGTGCTGCAGATCGTGCGTGCAGCCGACGGCAGTGTGTCGCACTACTCCGCCATCGCTCGCGACGTGACCGAGGCCAAGCAACTGCAGGACGAACTCAGTCGCCAGGCCACCCACGACGCACTCACCGGACTGCCGAATCGCGTATTGCTCGTGCGCAAGTTGAGCGAAGCGCTCGAGCGCTGCGTGACCACCAAGCGCGGCGTGGCCGTGCTGTTCATCGACCTCGACAAGCTCAAGCACGTCAACGACTCGGTCGGCCACAGCGTGGGCGACCAATTGATCACCACCATCGCCAAGCGCATCGCGTCCGCCACGCGGCCGACCGACCTCGTCGCGCGCATCAGCGGGGACGAGTTCGTCGTGTTGTGCGACGGACTGAGCGACGAACACGTGGCGATGGACGTCGCCGAGCGCGTGCGCCAGGCGGTGACCGGTCAAGTGATCCTGCAGGGCATGGAGATCGTCACCTCGGCGAGCATCGGGATCGCACTCTCGACTCCCGCACTCCTCACCGACGAGGCTCCGGCCGACGCCGCCGTCACGCTGCTGCGCAACGCCGACACCGCGATGTACCGAGCCAAGAGCAGGGGTCGCGGGCGCTGCGAGCTGTTCACCGAGGACATGCGCCGCGATGCGCGCGAGCGCGTCGCACTCACCGCAGAACTCGAGCGCGCGCTCGCGTCGGGTCAGTTGTCGATCGTGCACCAGCCCGTCGTGTCGTCGCACACCTCGCGCGTCGTGGGCACGGAAGCGCTCCTGCGCTGGCACCATCCACTGCGCGGCACGCTCACGCCGCCGAGCTTCCTCGAACTCGCGGAAGACTCCGGGTCGATCGGACCGATCGGCGACTGGGTCGTGCGCAGCGCGTGTCGCGACGCACAGAGTTGGATCACCGCGGGACACTTCGACCGCTCGTTCCGCGTGCACGTGAACGTGTCGGCTCGACAACTCGGAGATGCGCAGTTCGTTGACCGCACGCTTGCAAGCGTGCGTGAGTCGGGACTCGAGCCGTCGAACCTCGTGCTCGAGATCTCGGAAAAGACGATGCTCGCCGACAACCCGGCCGTCACGCGCGCGCTGAGCGCGTTGAAGCGCAGCGGCGTGCGGATCGCCATCGACGACTTCGGCACCGGATACTCCTCGCTCGCCCACTTGCGCGACTTCCCCGCCGACTACCTCAAGTTGGACGGCTCCCTCGTGCGCGATCTCGGCCAGCAGGGCGGAGACGATCCCATCGTGCGCAGCATCATCCAGCTTGCGCACTCGCTGAACATGTCCGTGATCGCCGAGTGGGTCTCGACCGATGACCAGTCGCAGCGCCTGCGACTCCTCGGCTGCGACTTCGTGCAGGGCAACCGCATCGGCGAAGCCGTCGCGGCGAACGAGTTCACCACGTCGCGGGCGACGTCGGCTGAGCGTCGCGCCTAGGAACTCGGCTCGGGTCGCGGGCCGGTGCCCGCAAAGTATGCAAGCAGTGGCGCTGCGTCCTCGGCGAGTTTGAGCACTTCGCTCTCGCCGGCCATCGCGCCGTAGGTCTCGAGGTGCATCGAGGCGATTCCGGTCGTGGCCGCCGGGCGCATGCGCTTGGCGAACTCGAGCAGATCCAGCCGTTCGTCCACCGTCACCGCAGAAATCCCACCGCGCATCACGTCGCCCGCGCGGAACGGGTTGTCGACGAGGCCAACGACGGCCGACTTGACGAGCGCCTGCACGAATTCGCGCTGGCGCGCGGTGCGGCCGATGTCGCTCGAGCCGTCCACCTGCCACTCCCCGTCGATCTTCTGCTCGAAGAATCGGCTGCGTGCATAGGCGAGCCCCTCGACGCCGTCCAGGGTGTTGCAGCCGCGCCGCATGAACAACCCCGTGTGCTTGTCGCGCGACTGATGCTGCACACAGATCGACACGCCACCGACGGCATCGACGATCGTCTTGAACCCCTGGAAGTTGATTTCGACGTAGTGATGGATGGGGATGCCGAGTGCACGCTGCACGGTGCGCAGGAGCACGTCGGGTCCGAGTTGGTAGGCGGTGTTGATGCGCTGCTTGTCGGTGCCATCACCGATCTCGACCCACAGGTCACGAGGAATCGACATGAGCGACACCGCTCCGCTCGCGACCTCGCGATGCAACACCATCATCGAGTCGCTGCGGCGCCCTCCGATGTCGGCGGCGTCGCCGACGTTGGCGTAGTCGGCGTCGTTCGGGTCAGCGCCTTCGCGTGAGTCAGATCCGACGAGCAGATAGTTCTCGAAGTCGGGACTCGGCTCGGCGAGTGACGCAGTCAGCGTCGCGTCGCGCGAGACGTCTTCGAGCTGGCCGTTGAACGCGCGCGAGATGCCGACGGCACCGGGGACCGCGACGACGATCGCAGCGATCGCAAAAATGGCGAGCGAAATGAGTGGCGAGTGCTTCTTTCTTCGCTTCGTCGCCACGAAAGGAACGGTAGTCGTTACGCCGGACGCAGGTGGACCACGTCACCGGTATCGATGTGGTGCGAGATCGCACACTCGTCCAGCACGTGCAGACGACCGTCTTCGCCGACACCGACCGCGGTGCCGATCACCTCGGATGCAGCGAGTTCGACGCGCACGCGCTGACCGATCGTCGTGAGCGCTGACACGTACTCACCGTGCAGCGCGTCACGCGAGAGTCCTTCCAGTCGATCGATGTGCGGGAGCATCGCCGACAACACGTCGACCGGCATGCACGTCGAGCTCGGTGCGAGGTCGCGCACGCACACCGCGCCGTCGGGTGCCCACCCCACGTTCACGCCGATGCCGACGACGACGAAACCGACGCCGGCCTGCGCGAGGATGCCCGAAATCTTCACGTTGCGCGCGAGCAGATCGTTCGGCCACTTCATCTCGACGTCCACTCCCGCGACGTCGCGCAGTGCGGAGCGCGCGGCGAGACCCACGATCTGGGTGTAGTGGTGCAAAGGACGACCATCGACTCTGAACAGGATCGACACGAGCAGGTTCGCCCCACGCACGGCATCCCACGTGCGGTCCAGTCGACCCCGACCCGCGGTCTGGAAATCGGCCATCAGAACGGTGTGATGTTTGGCGCCTTCGGTGCCCTCCTGGAGCAGATCGGCGTTGGTGCTCCCCGTTTCTGCGACCCGACGCACCCACCACCCGACCGGCCAAGGGTTGGCGGGGTCTGGGGAGTTGGCGGAACCGTCGGGCATTGGGTCAAACTAGTCACCCGTGCTGAAGAAAATCCTGATAGCCAACCGAGGCGAGATCGCCGTGCGCGTGATCCGCACCGCCCGCGAGATGGGCATCGCCACGGTCGCCGTCTATTCGGAACTCGACCGCAACGCCCTCCACGTTCGACTCGCCGATGAGGCCTATGCCCTCGGTGGACAGACGGCCGCCGAGAGCTACCTGAACACCGCCGCGATCGTCGATGCCATCAAGAAGAGTGGCGCCGATGGCGTGCACCCGGGGTACGGATTCTTCAGCGAGAACGCAGACTTCGCCCGCACGATCACCGAGATGGGTGTCGCCTTCATCGGCCCGCCACCCGAGGCGATCGTCGAGATGGGCGACAAGGTTTCCTCGCGCAAGGCCGCACTCCGCGGTGGTGCGCCGATCGTTCCCGGCACGACCGAGTTCGTGACGAGCGCGAAGGAGATCCAGGACTTCGGCAACAAGTTCGGCTGGCCGGTCGCGATCAAGGCCGCCTTCGGTGGTGGTGGTCGCGGCATGAAGGTCGTGCATTCCGCCGACCAAGTGCAAGACGCGATGGATTCTGCGCAACGCGAGTCGAAGGCGTTCTTCGGTCGCGACGAGATCTACGTCGAGCGCTATCTCACCTGGCCGCGCCACATCGAGGTGCAGCTCGTCGGCGACAAGCACGGCAACGTCGTGTGGGTCTCCACGCGCGACTGCTCCGCGCAGCGTCGTCACCAGAAGTTGATCGAAGAGGCGCCAGCCCCCGGACTCCCCGACGGCCTCGAAGAGGCGATGGGCGAGGCTGCCGTGAAGGCGGCGAAGGCCGTCGGCTACTACAACGCCGGCACGGTCGAGTTCATCTTCCAGGACAACGACTTCTTCTTCCTCGAGATGAACACGCGCCTGCAGGTCGAACACCCGGTCACCGAGGTGATCACGGGCATCGACTTGGTCGAGTGGCAGATTCGCGTCGCCTCGGGCGAGAAGCTGCCGATGACGCAGAAGCAGGTCGCGGCGCGTCGCGACGGTCACGGCATCGAGGTGCGCATCAACGCAGAGAACCCAGCGGGCGGCAAGTTCCTCCCCTCGCCTGGCACGATCACCAAGTTGACGACGCCCGATGGTTTCGGCACGCGCTTCGACGGTGGTTACGAAGCCGGCGACACCGTGAGTCAGTACTACGACAACCTCGTCGGCAAGTTGATCGTGTGGGGCAAGGATCGCGACACCGCGATCGCACGCACGATTCGCGCACTCGATGAGATGGTGATCGAAGGCGTGCACACGACGATCCCCGCAGACCGCGCGATCCTCGCGCACCCCGACTTCGCAGCCGTCACGCACTCGACGAAGTGGGTCGAAGAGACCCTCGATCTGTCGAACCTGACCTCGAGCGCAGGATCGGGCGAGGCGCCGGAAGACGGACTGGTCGAGCGCTCGACGACCGTCGAGGTCAACGGCAAGCGCTTCGACGTGAAGATGTGGGTCCCGGAGACGACGGGCGTCGTGGCGAAGAAGTCCAAGAAGCCGACCCGCGCGGGTGGATCCTCGGGATCCGGCGCTGGCTCGGGAGAGGTCGCCGCCCCGATGCAGGGCACGATCGTCAAGGTCAACGTCGAGGTCGGCCAGACCGTGGCGATCGGCGACTCGGTCGTCGTGCTCGAGGCGATGAAGATGGAGAACCAGATCGCCGCCGAGAAGGCCGGCAAGGTCGCCAAGGTGAACGTGAAGCAGGGCGACACCGTCGGCGCGGGTGACGTGCTCGTCGTAATCGAATAAGCGCACCAACGCCCGCGCGACTAGTTTGTCTGCGTGACCGAAGAGCCCGTCGACCTCACCGCTGAGGAACAGTCGTCGGGCGGCCTCGAGGCCGAGCGCCAGCGCCGAATCGCCGCCATCGAGTCCATGCGGGAGGCGGGCGTCAACCCCTATCCGTACCGATTCGATCGCACCCACCAACTCGGCGAGATCCGCGCCAGCCACGGCTCGCTCGAACCGGGCACCGAGACCACCGACGAGGTCACCGTCGCGGGTCGCATCATGCTCAAGCGCGACCAGGGCAAGTTGATCTTCTGCACCCTGCGCGATCGCTCGGATGACATCCAGCTCTTCGTCTCCAAGTCCGTCGTCGGCGACGACGTCTTCGACGCGATCAACACCTACAACCTGGGCGACTGGGTCGGCGTGACCGGCACCGTGATGACGACGCGCAAGGGCGAGTTGTCGGTGAAGGTGACGAGCGCACAACTGCTCGCCAAGGCCGTGCGACCACTCCCCGACAAGTGGCACGGCATCACGGACGTCGACACGCGCTATCGCCAGCGCTACGCGGACCTCATCATCAACGAAGAGGCACGCCGCACCTTCGAGATTCGCCATGCCACCATCTCGAGCTTCCGCCGCACGCTCGCCGGTCAGGGCTTCATCGAAGTCGAGACCCCGGTGCTGCACATGGAGGCAGGTGGCGCACACGCACGACCCTTCATCACCCACCACAATGCACTCGACATGCAGCTGTACCTGCGCATCGCCCTCGAGCTGCACCTGAAGCGACTCATCGTCGGTGGGATGGAGCGCGTGTACGAGATCGGTCGCGTGTTCCGCAACGAGGGCATCTCGACGCGACACAACCCCGAGTTCACGATGATGGAGAGCTACCAGGCCTTCGGTGACTACACCGAGACCATGGCGCTCACCGAGACGCTGATCGTGAACTCCGCCCGCGATGCGCTCGGCACGAGCGTCGTCACGATTAACGGCGAGGAGTTCGACCTCGACAAGCCGTGGAAGCGCGTGCGCATGATCGACCTCGCAAGCGAGGCCACCGGCGTGACGCTGCATCCTTCCCAGCCCGTGGCTGACGTGCGCAAGGTCGCCGACACGCACTCGGTGAAGTGGGAGAAGCACTGGGGCTCGGGTCGCATCATCGAGGAGATCTTCGCTGAACTCGCCGAGAAGAACCTGCAGCACCCCACCTTCGTCACGCACCACCCCGTCGAGATCTCCCCGCTCGCGCGCACCGATCGCAACGATCCGCACCTCACCGAACGCTTCGAGCTGTACATCGGGGCACGCGAACTCGCCAACGGCTACACCGAGTTGAACGACCCGATCGAGCAGCGCGCACGCTTCGAGGACGAACAAAAGGCCAAGGAAGCGGGCGACCTCGGCGCGGGCACCGTGGACGAGGACTACCTGCGCGCGATGGAATACGGCATGCCACCGACGGCGGGTCTCGGCATCGGCATCGACCGCCTCGTGATGCTGCTCAGCCAGTCGGGCTCGATCAAGGACGTCATCTTGTTCCCCACGCTTCGACCGGAGGCCAACTAGTCATGGCACGACACGCATGGGGCGTGGGTCTTGCGACCATCGCCGCCGACGGCACCACGCTCGACACCTTCTATCGCCACCTCGGCTGGGGCGATGCGGTTCCCGCGGGCACGCCGGTCGAATCCAAGACCGTCACCGACGAGCGTCGCGGAGTCGTCATCTCGCCCGTGTCGATCGTCGTCGACACCGAGTCCGCACCGACGTCGGCATCCGACGTGTACCTGCGCCTGCACCTGTTGTCGCACCGCCTCGCCGTACCACGCAGCGTGAATCTCGATGGCGCCTTCGGTCTCCTCGCCAACGTCGCGTGGACCTCACTGGGCCCCGTCGCGCTCAACCAACTCGATGACGTGCGCTACAACCAGTTGCGCCAGGGCGAACACCTCGTCGTGCATGGCGTCGACAAGTTCCCGCGCATGACCGATTACGTCGTGCCGAGCGGCGTGCGCATCGCGGATGCGAGCCGCGTACGCCTGGGCGCTCACCTCGCAAGCGGCACGACCGTGATGCACGAGGGCTTCTGCAACTTCAACGCCGGAACCCTCGGCACCTCGATGGTCGAGGGCCGCATCTCCGCGGGCGTCGTCGTCGGCAACGGCTCCGACATCGGCGGCGGCGCGAGCATCATGGGCACGCTGTCTGGTGGCGGCAAGGAAGTGGTCTCCGTCGGCGAACGCTGCCTGCTCGGCGCCAACAGCGGTCTCGGTATCTCACTCGGCAACGACTGCATCATCGAAGCAGGTCTGTACGTCACCGCGGGCACGCAGGTGAAACTCCCCGACGGCACCGTCGTCAAGGCTCGTGAACTCTCGGGGGCGAACGGTCTGCTCTTCCGCCGCAACAGCCAGACCGGTGCGGTCGAGGTCGTGCAGCGCGAAGGCTCGTGGGGCGGCCTCAACGCCGCACTGCACAAGAACTAGTCATGACCTTCGACGACTTCCTCGCGCTCGTCATCTCACGACGCACGCAACTCGTGATGGACCAGACGCGCGACGTCGATCCGAAACTCGTCGAGAAGCTGTGCGAGGCCGCAGCGTGGGCGCCGAACCACCAGCAGACCTGGCCGTGGCGATTCGGCGTCTTCACCGGCGAGTCCCGTCGGGGTCTCGGCGAGGTCGCTGCCGAGGCGATGAAGCGCCGCGG
>DAIRSS010000032.1:0-16749 GCA_036804285.1 Ilumatobacteraceae bacterium | reverse complement strand
AACCACGGTGGTGTGTCGGTGTTCGCCGGAGTGGGCGAGCGCACCCGTGAAGGCACCGACCTGCGTCTCGAAATGGAAGAGTCGGGCGTGTTCGAAAAGGCCGCCTTGGTCTTCGGCCAGATGGACGAGCCACCAGGCGTGCGTCTGCGCGTCGCACTCTCGGCCCTCACGATGGCCGAGTACTTCCGCGACGTGAAGAACCAGGACGTGTTGCTCTTCGTGGACAACATCTTCCGCTTCGTGCAGGCCGGTTCGGAAGTGTCCACGCTGCTCGGTCGTATGCCGTCAGCGGTGGGTTACCAGCCGACGCTCGCCGACGAGATGGGCCAGCTCCAGGAGCGCATCACCTCGACGCGCGGTCGCTCGATCACCTCGCTGCAGGCCGTGTACGTGCCCGCGGACGACTACACCGACCCGGCGCCGTTCACGACGTTCACCTTCTTGGATGCAACGACGGAACTCTCGCGTCAGATCGCCTCGCTCGGTATCTATCCGGCGGTGGACCCACTCGCATCGACCTCGACGATCCTTTCGCCAGAGGTCGTCGGTGATCGTCACTACAACGTTGCTCGTCGCGTGCAGGAAATCCTCCAGCGCTACAAGGAACTCCAGGACATCATCGCGATTCTCGGTCTCGACGAGTTGTCCGAAGAAGACCGCCTCACCGTCGCGCGTGCGCGCAAGGTGCAGCGCTTCTTGTCGCAGCCGTTCTTCGTCGCCGAAGTGTTCACCGGACTCAAGGGTGAGTACGTCAAGACCGCCGAGACCGTCGAGAGCTTCGAGGCGATCATCAAGGGCGAACTGGACGAGGTGCCGGAGCAGGCGTTCTTGAACGTCGGTGGCGTCGAGCAGGTGTTGGCCAAGGCCAAGGCACTGCAGGAGAACGCGTAACGATGGCCGAGTCCGGTCGCTTCCGAGTGGAAGTGGTGTCGCCCGAGCGCGTGTTGTTCTCGGGTGATGCCAAGCAGGTGATCACGCGCACCTTGGATGGTGGCGAAATTGCCTTCTTGCCGGGTCACATCTCGTTCCTCGGTGCACTCGTCGAGAACCACACCCGCATCTACCTCTCCGATGGCAAGGTGCAGGACCTCGCGGTCCACGGCGGTTTCGTCGAGGTCGCTCCCGACCACGTCACGATCCTGTCGGATGCTGCCGAGCTCGCCGAGGACATCGACGTGACCCGCGCACGTGCCGCCAAGGAGCGCGCGGAAGCTGCGATGCGCGGTGAGCACGATGCGGCGGTCGAAGCCGACCTGCGTCGTGCACATGCGAGGTTGTCGGCCACCGGCGGCCTCACGCAGGGCGCAGCGCACTAGTCGCGCTCGTCAATGACGACGTATCCCTTCACGCGGGCACTCATCACTGGTGCGTCCAGTGGAATCGGTCTGGAAATCGCTGAACAACTCGGCGCAGCCAAAGTCGGTCTCGTCGTTGTCGCGCGTCGCGAGGATCGCCTGCGCGAGATCGAGCGACGCTTTCCCGGAACGGAAGTCATCGTCGCCGATCTGACGACGCCGGAAGGTGTCAAAGCCGTCGTCGATCGCATCTCCAATCCACACCTGCCAGAGATCGACCTCGTCGTGAACAACGCGGGCTTCGGCACGTCCGGTCACATGCATCGCATCGACCCCGATCGTTTGTCACGCGAGATCAAGTTGAACGTCGAAGCACTGACGCGCATCATGCATGCGGCTGTCGCCACGATGATTCCACGCGGAATCGGATACGTGCTCAACGTCTCCAGCGTCGCGAGCTTCCAAGCGAGCCCTGGTCTTGCCGTGTATTCGGCGACGAAGGCCTACGTCACGAGCCTGACCGAGGGAGTGTCGGAAGAACTTCGTCACTCGGGTGTTCGGGTCACTGCGTTGTGCCCGGGGTTGACGAAGACGGAGTTCCAGAGCATCTCGAACACGAGCGGGCTCGCCACCGAGTTCCCGGACTTCGTGTGGACGTCCGTGCCGATGGTGGCGCGCACGGGACTTCGTGCGGTGGCGGCGGGTAAGACGCTTGCGGTGCCCGGCTTGCTCTACAAGGTGCTCGTCGGATTCTCGACGGTCATTCCCCGTGGCGCATCGCGCAAGATCACGCGCCTCATCACTCGACGCGCGTGAGCGGGGTCTAGGAGTCGGACGTCGAGAAGTACGCCGTCAGTCGATCGTGACGGTGGTGGGTGTCGATGTAACGAATGGTTCCACTTCGACTACGCATGACCAGACTGTGGCTGCGCGCACCGTATGAGTCATAGCGCACGCCGCGGAGGAGCTCTCCGTCCGTCACACCGGTGGCGGCGAAGAACACGTCGTTGCCGCGCACGAGGTCGTTGGTCGTGAGGACCTTCGACAGGTCGTAGCCGGCCTTGATCGCTTCATCGCGCTCTGCATCGTTACGTGGTGAAAGTCGACCGAGGATCTCTCCTCCCATGGCTTTCAGTGCGGCGGCTGCGACGACGCCCTCTGGCGTGCCGCCAACGCCCATCAGGATGTCGACACCGACTTCGCTCGAGGCGGCGGCGATCGCGCCGAAGATGTCACCGTCGGAAATCAAGCGAATGCGTGCGCCGGTCTTGCGAACCTCGGCAATCAAGTCGTTGTGGCGGTCACGTTCGAGGATCATTACGGTGACCTCGCTCACGAGCTTGCGCATCGCGCGGGCAACTTCCTTGATGTTCTTGGTCGGGGAGAAGTCGAGGTCTACGGCGCTCGCGGCCTCCGGACCGACGGCAATCTTTTCCATGTAGAAGCACGGTCCAGGATTGAACATCGAGCCACGTTCTGCGACGGCGATCACGCTCAATGCATTCCCGCGACCCATGGCCGTCAACGTGGTTCCGTCGATGGGGTCGACGGCGACGTCGGCGTGAGGAGTGGAGCCGTTGCCCACGCGCTCGCCGTTGTAGAGCATCGGTGCTTCGTCTTTCTCGCCCTCACCGATGACGACGATGCCGTCCATGCTCACCGTGTCCAAGACGTTGCGCATCGCGTCCACTGCTGCACCGTCGGCAGCCTTCTTGTCGCCACGACCGACCCAACCAGCTGCTGCAAGCGCTGCGGATTCGGTGACCCGCACCAACTCCATTGCCAAGTTGCGATCTGGACGTTCCTTCGCTGGCATCGATGACGAATCTACTCCAATTCACTTCTCGTCGGAAAACAAGTAGCGTCGGGCGTGTGAACGACTGGAACCCACGCGATCCCGAAGCGGCAACGACTCGCTTCGATCTGACGGAGTGGTCGGTTGACGAACGCGCTGACGTCGTCGCGAAGTTGGCGGCGGACAACATCCAACACGGTTGGGATGGCGATGAGCTGCTCGTCCCGCAGTCGGACGAAGAGGTGGTGGAAGACATCCTGGACGAACTCGAGGACTTGTTCGACAACGACGTCGAGTCGGAGACCGCCGAGTTCGACATCGAGGACTGGAGCGAAGAGGAGCGGGCCAAGTTGTGCAACATGTTGGACAACCTGGACATCGGCTATCGCCTGGAGGATGGCGTGTTGATCGCTCCGATCGGTGCTGAGCAGGTCATCGAATCGTGCATCGATTCGATCGAAGAAGACCTTGACGGCGACGACGCCTGACATCCTCGCCGAAGTCGAAGTCTGGCACTCGCGACCGGTGACCCCGACGAGGAGATTGTCGCTCGGAAACCTCGTCCTGCCCGTCGATCCAGCTCCAGGGCTCGGTGGGGTGCTGCTCGCAGCGATCGTCGCGAACTTCGTCTCGCAGGTCGATGAGGACCTCCACCCCGACCTCGATCGACTGATTTCGCAGGTCGATCGTGACGAGCGAATCACGCAACCGCGACTGCGACATCGCTTCCAGATCGATCGACACGGACTTGCGCGCAGCATCCATCGCATGGTCACCGACGGTGAGACGGTGCGGTTCCAGTTCTCCGAGGGCGGGACTCCACTGCAACACACGTTGGCTGCGATCTACAGCCTCGAGCGACTCGATCCGTCCGCGCGTCGAGTGATCGGGCCGGCGCTGAAGAAGGCGATGCGGTGGCGTGGACCATTGGATTCGACGTTCATGGGGTTCATCGCGGGCACGAGCGCAACGTCGATCGCCAACGTCGCAGACCCGCGAGCGTGGGCGCTCGAGATTCTTGGATTTCCCGTCGGCACGGTGAAGCCGTCGAAGAAAGAGGTGCAGGCGCGATTCAGGGATGCACTGCGATCGGTCCACCCTGATCACGGTGGCGACGAATCGACTGCGAGTCGACTGATCGACGAGCTCGGCGAAGCTCGTCGTATCTTGCTCGGATGACTCGCGTTCGCGCGGTCGTGTTGTTCCCGGGCTCGGGGAGCTCGGCCGACCATCCGTCACTTCGAGTGATCGAAGAGCACCTTGCGCCACTTCCGACCTTCCGCTGTGATTTCGACTACCGCAAGGCGGGCAAGTCGTTCCCTGATCGAACACCGGTGTTGCTCGCAACCGTGCGCCGAGAAGTCCTGCGAGTCGCCGAGTCGCTCGGCTGTTCGACGAAGGAAGTCGTGATCGGCGGCAGGTCGATGGGTGGGCGAATGTGTTCGATGGTCGCAAGTGACGCCGACGATCCACTCGACGTTGCCGGTGTCGTCTGCGTCTCCTACCCGCTCCACCCACCGAAGAAACCAGAAGCACTCCGCACGGAGCACTTCCCTCGGCTCACGGTTCCGTCGCTGTTCGTCAGTGGCACGAAGGATGAGTTCGGCTCACCGAGCGAACTCGAAAGCGCTTTTGCGCTCCTGCCCTCACCACCGACCGTGGTGTGGATGGATGGCGCACGTCACGACCTCGCACGACGTGACGTCGATGTCGCGCGCGCAATCGGTGACTGGCTATCCGGCTTGTAAGCCAGCGTCTTCGGGGTTCAGATCCTCGAGCTTGCGATGCGCGGTCTCTGGATAGACGAAGGCAACGAGGATCGCCACGAGCACCGGACCCGAGGCGAAGGTGAGCATGACTGCGAAGTAGCTGATGTCGCGCTCGAGGAGGATCCCCGCAATGATCAGCCCCGCACTTCCGCCGAGGAGTGACGCGGTGGTGATCATTGCTGACGCGATGCTGCGCTTGGCGGTTGGAAACAACTCGTTGCGGAACACCGACATCGCGGGATAGGCGAGTGCGAGTGAGATTCCGCCGAGTAGTGCCGCCGTCCACATGAGGAAGCCGGATAGTCCGAATGCGGACGCGATCAGCAGTGCACCGAGAGGCGTCGCAACTGCGGCGAGCGTCTTGCGGCCGGTGGTCTCCGCCAACCTCCCTCCGATGACGAGGCCAATCGAGGCTGGCACCACGGTGACCACGTTGTACAGCGCGATCATGGCGGCTGAATAGCCACGCACGTCCTTCAGATACCGAATTTGGAAGATGGACGCGGTCGCGATGAACACGTTGAGAAGGATCGCCACCACGATCTGCAAAGCGAGTCGATCGCCGTGGATGTGGGCGTTCGTTGCCGAATCAGAGGTGTGGTGCGAGAGTGCATCGAATCGCTCGGTCTCGGGAAGTCGGCGTGTCAACACGGCGGCGACGACGAGCCAGCCGAGTCCGACGAGATAGACGAAACGCCAGCTCGATTCGGAGAGTCCGGCGAGCGGAATTGCGGCAACTGCAGAACCTGCACCGATGCCACTCGCCATCGCCAGGATGCTGAGCGCCCACGCGCGCGAGTTCGACCCCATCTCCTCGACGGCAAAGACGAGCACGAAGATGTTGAGTGCGATGCCGAGGGGTCGACCGAGGGTTTGGGTGGCGACGAGAAGCGGAAACGACGGTGCAAACGCCCCAAGCGACGTGATGAGAGGTGCGAGCCACGCGGTCGCGAGGATCATCGTGCGTCGACCGACTCGGTCTGCAAGCCCAGCGAGCGGCAATGCGATGATGACGCCCCATCGGACGACCGCTGCGCCGAATCCCTGGCCCTGTTCGCCGACACCGAATTCACTCGCTGCGAAGGCGACGGTTTGGGTGAACACCGTGTTGACGAACGACGACGGGAAGCAGGCGATCGCAAGGAGGACAACGACCCGTCGTTGGCGCGACGTCAACGGCTCAGGTGCGCGCAAACCGCGCCAGATAGGCGATTTCTCGGTGCCAGCGCTCGCGGTTGCCACCGCGCGAGCATACTGATTGCCCATGCATATCGTCGTTCGGTGCTCCGAGAACTTGCGTGGAACTGTCACTGTTCCTGGCGCGAAGAACTCGGTACTCAAACTGATGGCGGCCACGCTGCTCGCTCCGGGTCGATACCGACTGACGAACGTTCCCGACATCGCCGACGTCGACACGATGTGTGAACTGTTGGCATCGATGGGTGTCGAGAGCAGGCGAGAGGGAGTACACGAACTCGTCCTCGAGCACTCCGGTGACATCACGCCGGTTGCGCCGTTCGAACTCGTCGATCGCATTCGAGCATCGATCAACGTGCTCGGACCGTTATTGGCTCGGTTCGGTCGTGCGGACATCGCGATGCCGGGCGGTGACGACTTTGGCTCACGGCCCATCGACCTGCACGTGATGGGACTCGAAAAGATGGGCGCGATCTTCGACCTCGACCGTGACGGTGTGCGCGCAGTCGCAGCAGATCTTCACGGGGCGCACGTCGAGCTGCCGTTCCCGAGCGTCGGCGCAACGGAGAACATCTTGATGGCTGCAGTGTTGGCGCGCGGCGTGACCGTGATCGACAACGCTGCACGCGAACCCGAAATCGCCGATCTGTGCTCGATGCTCGTCGACATGGGCGCACAGATTGCAGGAATCGGAAGTGATCGACTGGAGATCACCGGTGTGGCGCCCGATGCATTGCGCGCAGTCGACCATGCAGTGGTCAGTGACCGTGTCCAGGCGGCGACCTACATCGCTGCAGTTGCAGTCACGCGCGGCGATGTCGTCGTACAGGGTGCGCGAGCGGAGCACATGGAGATGTTGATCACGAGGTTCTCCGAAATGGGAGTGGACATCACACCCGTCGAGGGCGGCTTGCGGGTCGTGAGTTCGCGCCGATTGACATCGATCGACTTTTCGACCTTGCCGTACCCCGGTATTGCCACCGACTACAAGCCGCTCCTCGTCGGCATGCTCGCCGTCGCAGAGGGCGTCGGAGTGGCGACGGAAAACCTCTATCCGGGTCGATTCCGCTACGTGGACGAGTTGGTCAAGCTCGGTGCCAACGTGCGCATCGAAGGCCACCATGCCGTGGTTCGGGGTGTCGACTCACTCGTCGGTACTCAGGTGAGTGCACCGGACATTCGCGCCGGTGCCGCGCTCGTCGTTGCTGGCCTCGTTGCCGTGGGTGAGACGCGAATCGACAACGTCCATCACATCGACCGTGGATACGACGACCTCGTCGGTCGACTGGCCCAACTCGGGGCTGACGTCACTCGGGTTGAGTCGTAGAACCAGCGTCCGAGGACTGCTCGGACATGCGTTCTGCCCGGCGTGTTGCTTGCCACAGACCGAGCACGATCAGCGCGATTGGCCCTGCAACGAGCAGAATTTCATCCCAACCACCTTGGTGAGCAAGCACCCCCGTATCGTAGAGGCGTCAGCATGATTTGGAGGATGTCGTGAGTATGCGCATGCAAGTCGAGGAGACGATCGAAGTCATTCGACCGGCTCTCCAAGCCGACGGCGGCGACATCGTGTTGAAAGAAGTTGACGAGGCTACGGGCATCGTCACCGTCACGTTGGTCGGTGCATGCGGAACGTGTCCGGCATCCGACCAGACCCTGAAGGCGGGCATCGAGCGCATCATGCGCGACCGGGTCGACGGCGTCACCGAAGTGGTGGCGGTGTAGTACGTGACGTCACGGGTCACTGATCCCGGCGAACTGTTCTCTGCTGCGCAAAGCGGCGATCGTCATGCTCGAGCTCGACTCCTCTCGCTCGTCGAGCGTGGTGGGGATGACGCGCGCGCGATTGGTCGACTGACCTATCCCCACAGCGGATCTGCCTACACCGTCGGTTTGACCGGAGCTCCAGGAGCCGGCAAGAGCACGTTGACGAGCGCGGTGATCGCACACTTACGGTCACTCGGTTCGCCCGTGGCAGTGCTCGCGATCGATCCGTCCTCTCCATACACGGGTGGAGCGATCCTCGGAGATCGTGTCCGAATGCAGGAACACGCAACAGACGACGGTGTCTTCATTCGCAGCATGGCGACACGTGGACACCTTGGAGGACTGTCGCTTGCCACGTCGGAGTCGATTCGACTGCTCGATGCGCTCGGCTCGCCGTGGATCCTGGTGGAGACCGTCGGCGTCGGCCAGGTCGAAGTCGAGATCGCTGGCAAGGCCGACACCACCGTCGTCGTCGTCAACCCGGGCTGGGGCGATGCGGTGCAGGCAAACAAGGCCGGTTTGATGGAAGTCGCCGACGTGTTCGTCATCAACAAGTCGGATCGCAAGGGAGCAGCAGAGACGCAGCGCGACCTGGAGCAGATGCTCGATCTGTCCGACCTTGACGAATCCTCGTGGCGACCGCCGATCGTGCAGACCACGGCGACGACATCGAGTGGAATTTCTGACTTGTGGGACGCAGTGCTCGCACATCGCGAGTTCGCCACTGCGAGCGGGGAATTGACGCGACGTCGCGGTGTACGGCTGCGTGAAGAGTTGCGTGAGATCGTCGAGCGGCGCCTCGAGGACAAGGCCCGCCAGCTCTGCACGGGCGAACGCTGGGACGGATTGCAGTCCGACGTGCTGGCCCACCGCACCGATCCGTGGAGTGCGGCCGACGAGATGCTCAAGGGCATCGGTGGATAGCAGTTGGCGCGTTTCACTCCTGAACAACGCAAGATCCTCAGCGCCAGCCTGACACTCAGCGCTGCCGTTGGCATCTTTGCGATCGCGTATGGCGTGCTCGCCGTGAGCGCGGGCGCTTCGGTGTTGCAGACGTGTGCGCTCTCGGTGTTCACCTTCACCGGTGCATCGCAGTTGTCTGCGGTCGGCGTCATCGCCACCGGTGGTTCCGCATCCGCCGCCATCGGTGGCGCATTGATGTTGGCGGCGCGAAACGGGATCTATGGTCTCGCCCTCGCCCCGAGTTTCATGGGCTCGCTCGGGAAACGACTGGTGACCGCACAGTTCGTGATCGATGAGACGACGGCGATGGCGACCGCGCAGACCGATCCGAAGCATCGACATTTCGCGTTCTGGTGGACGGCGATTCCGCTGTTTTCGCTCTGGAACCTTGGGACGTTGCTTGGCGCACTACTCGGAAGTTCGATCGACCCACAAGCCTTTGGACTTGACGTCGCATTCTCGGCGGCGTTCGTGGCGATGCTCGCGCCACACCTTGCGCGCAAGCGAGGACGTCAGGCGGCGGCGCTTGGTGCGGTCATTTGTCTGCTGCTGATTCCATTCGTCCCGGTCGGTTTGCCGATCCTCGCGTCGGGCCTTGCAATCATCATTGGTGTCCGTCCCGACGAGGAGGGCCGCTGATCATGTCGTGGTGGGTCGTGGTGTGGCTGTCGCTCGGCGCATATGCGTTCAAGGTGCTCGGTTTCGTCGTCATTGGATCACGCAAGCTGCCGCGTCCACTTGAGCGCTGTTTGTTGCTCATTCCAGCCGCGCTGCTTGCCGCTCTCGTGGTGAAGGACACGTTTTCGACTCAGCAGACACTCGCCGTCGACGAACGGGCGGTCGGGCTCGCGGTCGCGTTGCTGTGCGTGTGGCGCAAGCGTTCACTCGTGGTGACGGTCGTCGCCGCGGCGACGGCAACTGCACTCTTGCGCGCGATCTAGCTCGCGCGTTCGACGATCTTCTTCAACTGCTTCAGGTTGCGGCGCCAGATCGCACCCATCACCAACTTGCCGCCGATGATTTCGCCGAGCCGACCGCCGAGCCACCACGGAAAGCGCAAGTCCTCAGACCATTCGAATCGCGTGGATCGACCACCATCAAGAGGAGTGAGTGTGAACGTGCCGGTTCCGGTGACGACACCGACGTGACGCACACCCATGGCCTGCCGCGGACTCCACTCCGTGATCTCCATCTTGTCGGTGAGGGTGATCGGACCAACCTTGGTGTCGCAGAGGAACTTGGTGCCAACGCCGCGGGTCTGTGACCCTTCGAACCTGATCGCGACGGCGTCGGCCATCCAGTCGACGTGTCGCTCGATCGGTTCGACGATGTCCCACACCTTCTCGGGTGATGCTGGGAGGTCGATACCGACGGTGATGCGTGCCATTCCTCGACCGTAGTACGGGATGGCTCAGCGTGCGTTGCCGTACACGCTGATATGTCGTGCACTCGAGTCATCGAGCGGTGCCCGCTCGTAGCTGCTCCAGCGCTCGATGAGCGTGAGACCACCGGCGGATGCCATGGCATCCACCTGCTCGACGTTCGCGTAGCGAACCTCCCAGTAGCGCTCGCAGGCGAAGCCGTCGCTGCGCTCCTCGTCGAACATGCCCTCGATGATCTGTGTGTCGGGATGGATCGTGGTCGTGGCAAAGACTCGGTCGTGGTCGCTCGCGCGAATCACACTCTTGTTCATCTTCATCACCGTCGGTTCGAAGGGGATGAAGCAGTCCACGATGACGACCCCGCCCGCTGCGAGTCGCTCCGCCGCTCGTCGGAGACACTCGGTCTGTTCCGTCTCGGACATCAGATTGAAGAGGGTGTTGTAGGGGAGGAAGACGACGCCGAACGGACCTTCGGGCATGTCGGCGACCATGTGGCCGCGCGTGGTCGTCAGGCGATGATGTGGTTTGACCTTGGGCGCGAGTTCGTTCAACATGAGCGCCGAGTTGTCGATGCCGACGACCTCGAGGCCGCTCTCTGCGAGCGGGATCGCGAGACGACCGGTGCCGACGCCCAACTCAAGGACGCGATTCGATTTGGCGAAACTCGAGACGAACGAAACGACCGCGTCGACGTCGTCGAGGTCGTGGTACCACGCGTCGTAGACGTCCGCGAACACGTCGCCGTAGTCGCTGTTGGAAAACTCCATGCTTCATTATTACCTCGACGTTTCACGACTCACCCCGAGAGCCGATCCCACTAGCCTCGTGAGCATGGCCACGTACCTCGACCATGCGGCAACGACGCCGATGCGCAAGTCGGCGATCGATGCCATGGTTCCGTTCCAGGATGTGACGTATGCGAATCCTTCGGGCTCACATCGCTTCGCACGCGAGGCTCGCAAGGCGATCGATGAGGCGCGAGACGAGGTCGCCAGCGTCATCGGCTGCAAGCCCGGCGAAGTCATCTTCACCAGCGGCGGGACGGAGGGCGACAACGCGGCAATCGTCGGCGCGATCGCCAAGCATGGCGGCGTCGCGGTGTGCTCGAGAGCCGAACACCACGCCGTCCTGCACTGCGTTGAGCATCATGGCGGAATCGTCGTCGAAACGACCACGACGGGCACGATCGACCTCGATGATCTCGAACGAGCGTTGAAGACGTCGACGGCGAAGGTCTCGGTCGTTTCCGTGATGGCGGTGAACAACGAAGTCGGCTCGATCACGCCGATGCGCGACGTCGCTCGTCTCGTGCGTGAGCATGCACCCGACGCGGTGTTGCACACCGACGCGGTTCAGGCTGCATGTTGGGTGGATCTCGCCGAGATTGCGCCGCTCGTCGACGTGTTGACGTTGTCGTCGCACAAGTTCGGTGGCCCCAAGGGCATGGGTGTGATGGTGCAGCGCAGTGGCGTCACACTCGAGCCACTGATCCTTGGTGGCGGACAGGAGCGCGATCGGCGCAGTGGCACGCACAACGTTGCGGGAATCGTCGCAACTGCGGTGGCGTTGCGCGAGACGGCGGCGACGAGAGTGGAAGAAACCGAGCGCGTCACGAAGCTGCGCGACCGGCTGGTCGACGACATTCGCTCGCAGGTCGAGGATTGTCTCGAGACCGTTCCCAGGGAATCCCGTGTGCCTGGAATCGCACACCTGTGTTTCGCAGATGTCGAGAACGAGTCGTTGCTCTTTCTGCTCGACGAAAAGGACGTGTTCGCCTCGGCGGCATCCGCGTGTGCGAGTGGGGCGATGGAACCGTCACACGTCCTTGCCGCGATGGGGATCGAGCGTCGATGGAGCAAGGGATCGTTGCGGATGAGCCTCGGCCACACCACGACTGATGCCGATGTCGACCATGCCATTCGCGCGGTCGTGGACGCAGTCCAGCATCTGCGCCGCTGAACTCGGTCGTCAGTGGATGCCCCGTAGCCTTGGGGTGATGAAGGTCCTCGTGGCGATGTCTGGTGGGGTGGATTCCTCGGTCGCCGCCGCCGAATTGAAGGCGCAGGGCCACGACGTCGTCGGCGTGACGATGCGCTTGTGGGGCGGCGAGAGCGACACGGGCTGCTGCTCGGTGAGCGACGTCGACGATGCTCGTCGAGTTGCCCAACAGCTCGGCATCGACCACTTGGTATTCAACTTTTCCGACGACTTCGACACACACGTCGTCGAGCCATACGTGGATGCCCACGTGCAGGGATTGACCCCGAACCCGTGCATCGAGTGCAATCGGCATCTCAAGTTCGACCGCCTGAGCGAACGCGCACGCCAGCTTGGATTCGATGCGGTTGCCACCGGACACCACGCGAAACTCGCGCCAGATGACTCCGGAAGACTCCGCGTTCATCGCGGTGCGGACGAGGCAAAGGATCAGAGCTACGTCGTCTACATGATCGATGAGTCTGAGCTGTCCTACACGCTCTTTCCCGTTGGTCATCTCACCAAGGCGGAAGTTCGCGAGCGGGCCATCGAACTTGGTTTGCGCACGGCGACCAAGCCTGACAGCCAAGACGTCTGCTTCATCAGCAAGACGGGAGGACGTGAAACCTTCCTCGGCAAGCGGATTCCGTTCAGACCGGCTCAGGTCGTGACACAGGACGGCGAGATCGCGGGGAGCGTGCAGGCGATCGAACTCGTCACCATCGGCCAGCGGCGTGGAATCGGAATTCCTGGTGGTCAACCGAAGCAGTACGTCGTCGATGTCGACACGGAGGCGAAGCGCATCGTGATCGGGGATGAGTCACAGCTGTACTGCGAGACACAACTCGTCGAGCGAGTCACGTGGGCGTACGGTTCTGACATCGAGCAGTTGAAGATGACACCGGACGTGCTCGTGCAGTCGAGTGCGCACGGCACACCACATCCAGCGACGCTGCAGGTCATCGATGGTGGTGTTGTCGAAATCCTGTGGACGACCAAGCAACGTCGCATCGCGCCTGGCCAGAGCGTCGTCTTCTATGATGTGACCAATTCATACGTGCTCGGAGGAGGAATCGCATGCGCGCACTCAAGGTCTTGATTTCGGCGGCGATCGTCGCCTCGGTGGCTGCGGTCGGCTCGCCGTCGTCCGCGGTCGTGTCGTGGGAATTCACGCAGGACCCCGTGAGCCTCGGGCTCACCGGAGTCTCGCCACATGCTGAGCGTGTTGGTGCGAACGACCGTCTTTGGTACCCGGGCGGGTTGGAAGGGACGGCAGCTTCTGACTGTAACGATGCAGGCGTTTGCACCCGACTCACGCTGACCAGCAGGCTCGGCAATGACTTCACCGCACTCACTCTCGCCAACGGCACTCGCCGTGCGTATTTCGTCGACATGTCCCCGAACGCGGGCACCAAGACGGTGGCCTCGGCGCCGTGCACTACTTCAGAATGTCTCGGGGTTGGGGCAGCAACGCCGATTGCCTCCGATGTCGCCGTCTCGAAAGATGAAAAGGCGTGGGGCGTCCCCGATGCCGTACTGCTCCCTGACGGTCGAGTGCGCGTCTACCTTGTCGTGACTGCCGCCAAGACCAACTCCTGTCCGGAAAAGGTCGTCTCGTACATTTCGAGTGACGGTGTGAACTTCACCAAGGAGTCCGGCTATCGACTCGAGGGTGGTTTTGTCGACACTGAGGTACTGCGTGCCAAGGATGGCGACTGGTTGATGATCACCTCCAATGGCCCAGGATGTGGAAACGGTATGCAGCAGCTGTTCGTCACGACGTCGAACGATGGTCTGAGCTGGTCGACACCCCAGGCAGTGACGAAGGCCGATCGCCGCCGACTCGACCCAACTGGAATCGAAGTGTCGCCGAACGTGTTCCGCATCTACTACGCAACGTCATCGTCGCCGATGGACCAGAACTACATGCTTGCTCGTGGCACCTTGAAGCTGGGTTCTGGAACGGGTTCTGGCCAGGTGTCGATTGCGTCACCGAAGGCCGGAGGCTCTTGCACCAAGCTCGGAGTGAAGGCCAAGTCGGGCAAGATCACGCTGACCTGTAAGAAGGTGAAGGGCAAGCTCGTCTGGTCCAAGTAATCGTGCGAAGTGCGTGGCGGGCTCTGCTCGTCGCGCTGTGCTGGAGCACGATGCTGTCGGCCGACGTTCGCGCAGCACCTACAACCGATCCGATTCTCGAGCGCCGAGTGATCGGTACGTCGATCGAAGGTCGACCACTTGAGGCATACCGAATGGGCGCCAAGGGTGGGGCGGTCGTCGTCGTCATCGGAGTCATCCATGGCGACGAAGACGCTGGATTGTTGATCACTGACGAGCTCCTGCGGATGCGCGCTCCGAGTGGAGTGGAGCTGTGGGTCGTGCCGACGATCAACCCAGATGGCACGGCTGCCGACCAACGTGGAAACGCGAACCTCGTCGATCTCAACAGGAACTTTCCCTACGCCTGGGCGCCGATGGGCAAGCCTGGCTACTGGCAGTTCTCGGGTTCGAAGCGTGCTTCCGAGCCCGAGACCAAAGCGATCGTCAGGTTCATGCGCGAGATCAAACCCGAGCTCGGCATCTGGTACCACCAGGACTTGAACATGATCTCGCCGGGAACCGGTTTCGAAGGACAGGTCCGCGCCCAATACTCGCGCCTCACCGGAATCCCACTGAAGCGGATCACCGGGGGTACGTACACGGGTGTGGCCGCGACGTGGCAGCGAAATACGTTCGCCCCAGGTGGTGCCTTCGTCGTGGAGCTCGGAGAATCACTCTCGCGTGACTCCGCACTCGTGCATGCGCAGGCGGTGCACATCGTTTCGATGACGGTTCGCGACCGCTGAACGACAACAATGAAGGGGTGCAAATGAGCAGTCGTGATCGCATGCTCCTGCTCGTTGTCGGCGTCGGCGCAGGATTCCTCTCGGGGGTGTTTGGCGTTGGCGGCGGGATCTTGGTGGTTCCCGGTCTCATGATCTTCGTGCACATGGAACAGCGACGAGCGCACGGCACATCACTCGCAGCAGTGCTGCCGATCGCAGCGGCCAGCCTCGTGACCTACTGGGTGCACGATCACGTCGATTGGCCAGTTGCGTTCTGGCTCACCGTGGGGGCTCTCGGTGGAGCGTTCGTCGGCGCATCACTGTTGGCGGTGATCTCGAAGCGAAACCTCGCGCTCGTCTTTGCGATCGTGCTCGTCGTCGTCGGTGTTCGCTTGTTCTTCACGGTTTCAGGAGATGGCCGCGGTGACATCACGTTCGTTTCTGCCGCGGCCTATGTCGTGGTCGGACTTGCAACTGGCGCGCTCTCCGGACTCCTCGGTATCGGTGGAGGAGCAATCATGGTGCCGATCATGGCGGTGCTCTTCGGCATTCCTTCGGTGATCGCCAAGGGGACCTCGCTCGCCGTCATCATTCCGACCGCGCTCATGGGCACCTTGAAGAATCGATCGAATGCCAATGTCGATTTAACCGCGTCCGTCGTCGTCGGTATCACCGGTGTCGTGATGGCCGTCGTCGGGGCATGGGTATCCGCCAGGATGTCGGATGCGGTGTCGAATGCCTTGTTTGCCGTGTTGCTGATCGCAGTTGCGGCCCGAATGTTGCGCCAGGCCTGGAAAGAGACTGCTAGGGCAACAGGCGGGTGAGGTCGACGAGGGCTCGATAGTCCTCGACCTCGTTGTACATGTGTGCCGACAGGCGCACGTACGTCGAATCCCCGACGCTGACGAGGACGCACTCGGCCTTGAGTTCGCGACCTGCTCGCTCGATCGTTGCGTCGACCTCCGCCTTGGTCAGCGGTCGGCTAGCTGGGGTCTTGACCATGCGCATCCATGGCGCTTCCCGAGACGAGTCGATGTGCTGTTCTGCTTTCCACGCACGTCGCAAGAATTCTGCACCGCCGTCCACCACTCGCCGATTGTGTTCGTCGCGCACACTCCACGACCATTGCTCCTGGAACGTGATCGCGGCTGGCACCGACAGGTAGGCGGAGTAGTCGGCCGTGCCTTGCCAATCGAACGATGTCGGGAAGCCGTCTTCGAATCCCCACGACGGCGCTAGCGGAGAGAGTGATGCGCGTAGTCGGGGATTGCGACACACGAGACCCGCTGCTGGCCGTGGCGCGCACAGCCACTTGTGCAGGTTGCCGACCCACACATCACAACCTTGTGGAATCGGATTGGGCAACATCCCTGCCGAGTGTGCTCCATCGATGACGAACATCGTGTCGGGATGGGTAGTGCGGAGGTCGGCGATCACCTCCGACACGGGAAGGAGGAGGCCGGTCTCGGAGGTGATGTGGTCGAGGACGACGATCGTCGGCGCGCCGAGCATCGGCATGCACTCACGGAGTCTGGAGGCAATCACGGATGCATCGAGATCGATCGGGTAGGTGAGGAGCGCGTCGCTGTAGGTCGCCCCACTGCGTGTCGCAATGTGCTGCAGGCCCCGTGTCACTCCGCCGTAGCCGAGCGACGTGTCAACGATGTGCGCGGTCTGATGCTGTGCGTTGACGTGATTCACCAGTGACTGCACTGCGGTGATGACCCCTTGGCCGGCATTCGGCACGAAGGCAAAGTCATCGGCATCGACGCCAAGCCA
>DAIRSS010000031.1:0-16803 GCA_036804285.1 Ilumatobacteraceae bacterium | reverse complement strand
GCTTGGAAGAGGAAGAGCGGCACACGAGCGAAGATGACGGCGTTTCCAAATCGTGTGACGACTGCTGCAGGTTCGTCGGATCCGAGGATGTCGACGGTGATCGGCCCCGCGTTCACGAGTGCAGCAGCAAAGAGCGAACCCAGAAGGAGCCATCCGAGGTTCGGAGTGATTTCAGACCAGGCTGCCGGTGGTCCATCGGTCAGCCGAAGGTCACCCCGGATGGCAACGATGATCACGCCAATGATCGGAGACAGTCCGACAGCGACCGCGTAGACGCCGGTGCTCTCGACACCGCCGAGCCACAGGGCTGCACACACACCGACGCGAATCGTGCCATCGAGTCCGATGATGAGTGCGTAACTGGAGAACTTGCCCTGCCCCGACGAGAGCCCGCGGGCAATGTGCATCGGGGCATAGGTGAGCAACATGAACAGGAGAGCCAGCGTGACGACCGAGTTCGACTCGAACAAGTTGCTCGTCGCACCAGGTGCGGCAAGTGCAAGTGCGATCATGAGTCCGCCGAGAATGACCGCTGCGAGTGGAATGATGCGCTTGATGATCGGTAAGCCACCCTGGCCGAGGGCTCTGCGGTGGGCGAGTGCGCGACTCGTCTCCTGTTCGATCGGAAGGAAGAATCCCGGAATCAAGGCGAAGGCGATGAACCACATCGTCACGATGGGTTTGAATCCGTCCTGTCCGAGCGCTTGTTGGCCGATCTTGAAAAAGACGTAGGTCGAAATGCCGTTGATGAACAGCCCGACGGCGACAGAAATGGTTCCCTCGGGAACCGGCGCGCGAGAAGTACTCGCAGTTGATGTGTCTTCGGGTGACAAGCACCCGAAGACTACTTCATCGTCTTACTTGGCTGGCGTGGTGACGCCGCGGCGTGCCTGCACGGTCGCAACGACCTTGCTCACGACCTTCTCGGCCTGCGCAAGTGCCTCATTGGCAACCTTCGGCAATTCAGTCGAGAGCTGCTCGGTCACCTCGCGGCGACGAACTTGTACCTTCTGGAAACCGAGGACGCCGAGACCGATTGCGGTGTAGGCGACTTCCTTGGCGGTCGTGCGAACCTTGTCGGCATCGATTTGCGGAGCGACGAACTTCGGCATGTCGATCTTCGGCAACGTGATGTTGCGCAACTGCTGCGGTACGACCTTGTTCACGTCGAACGAGGTGAGGTCGATGCTCGGGATGGTGGGGAACTTCAGTGCTGGCATGGCTGCTCCTTGGCTCAATGGGGGTGCTAGCAAGCGTATCTGAGAGTGCTAACAAAAGCAAGCGCAGGTGCATGCAAACGGCGTAACGGGGCGCCCCGCGAGGTCGGAGGGGCAGAACTAGCCTGTAGAAACCGTGTCCGAGTCCCCAGCCCCTGAGGCTCGCCCCGCCCCCGAGCGCCTCGCAGCCGCCCCGCCAGTGGTCTGTGCCATGGCCGTCTACCGACCGGGGCCCTGGTTCGATGAGACCTTGGCGGCGCTCGCGGCCCAGGACTACCCGAACGTCCACCACCTGTTCTTCGTGGTCCAGGGAGATGAGACCGAGGGGTCAGCCGATGAGGCCGTGAGTGGCTCGATCGCCGCCGCACTACCCGGCGCGGTCGTTCGGCGAGTGGCAGGAAATCCGGGATTCGGTCCGCTCATGAACGAGGTCTCGCGTCTCGTCCAGGGCGATGGTGGGTTCTTCTGCTTGATGCACGATGACGTCGCACTCGCCCCCGATGCGATTTCCCGATTGGTCGAAGAGGCGTTTCGGTCGAATGCAGGGATGGTCGGGCCAAAGCTCATGGAGTGGGACGATCCGTCGGTCGTGCAATCCGTCGGATTCGGCGCAGATCGCATCGGTGACATGAGTACGCCCGTCGAGCCGGGTGAGCGAGACCAGGAACAACACGATGCGATTCGTGACGTCTTCGTCCTGTCGTCGGCGTGTGTCGTGGTGCGCAGCGATCTCTTCCGCGAAGTCGGTGGATATCCACGCGAAGTTGGCTTCTACGGTGAGGACCTCGACCTGTGTTGGCGAATGCACTTGAGTGGGGCGCGAGTGCTCGTGGTGCCGAGCGCCAAAGCGCGCCACCGCAATGCGCTCGCAAGTCGTCGTGAGGATGCTGATCGAGATGTGTTGCAGGCGCGTCACCGGGTGCGCACCGTGGTGTCGCTGTCCGGTCGACTGCAGATTCCCTTCGCCATCGTCCAGATGCTCATCACCTCGATCGTTCGTGTCATCGTCGGCGCGGCGACGGGCAGGGTTCGCGAACCGCTTGCATCGCTGCGTGCCTCGCTCGCGGTGTGCTTCGACACTGCATTCGTCGTACGTCGTCGTGGAGAGGTGCGACCGTACCGAAGGGTCCCCGCAGCAGAAATCCACGATCTCCAAGACAAGGGAAGTGCACGGTTTGCCTCATTCGTTCGGGCGCGCAGAACCCGACTCGCACGTCGTTCGCGTGAGTTGACTCGCACGACCACCGGTTCGGCCTCCGCGCGTCAGGCGACGCTCGCAGTGCTTGCCGCCATCGTCGTGATCGTCGTCGGGAGTCGCGGGCTCCTCGTTGGCGGCACTCGCGTGGTGGGTGAATTCCTTCCGCTTCGTGAGGCGACTGAGTCGCCACGCGCATTGCTGTCGACGTACCTGAACGGTTGGTGGTCGGGTGGCTTCGGACATGCCACGCCGGTGCCAACGGCAGCGATGTTGACCGCCGTCGCTGGGGTGCTCATGGTGTTCCAGATCGGGTTGCTGCAGTCGGTAGCGATCGTCGGCGCCGTGCTCGTCGGATGCATCGGAATGTGGCAGGTCGCAAGCGGCTACTTCTCCCACCGTGCGCGAGTCGCAGCATTCGTCGTCTATGCCGCGACGCCGGTGTCATACGTGGCCATCGGACGCGGTCAGTGGAGCGTGTTGTTGGCCGCAGCCGCGCTGCCATGGGTCCTGCGTCTGTTCGTCGTCGCTGGCGAGCAACGTTCTGGTGCGCGTCAGACGCAGATTCGCGCGGCGAGCGTGCTCGTCGCCGCGATCGTCGTGGCGTACGTTCCGACGTTCCTGTTCATCGTCGTGCTCGTCGCACTCGGATGGTTCGTCGGTTCGGTGATCGGTCGCTTCAGCGTGCGTGATGCGAGCGTGTCGCTGCGAGTCGCTGCGCTGATGCTCGTCGGTTCGATCGTCATGCTCTCGCCGTGGTCGCAAACCCTGATCACCGGCGATTGGATGACCACGTTGATCGGGGAGCGTCCTGGCGCGGGGAACGCGGGGCGATTGCGCGATGTCGCGGCACTTGGTGGCGGCGCATGGGCGATCGGTCTCCTGGCCGCCGGACTCTTCGTTCCCCTCGTCGTCAGTCAGATCGTTGCGCGATCGACGAGGGTCGCGTGGACGATGCGGTCGTTGATGCTCGTCGTACCCGCGTTCGCGCTCATCGTCATCAACTCTTCGTCGCTGATCGACGTGCGCACCCCGAGCACCGAGTTGTTGCTCGTCGTCGTGTCGTGTGGAGTAGCACTCGGTGCAGCGACGCTCGCGAGCTTCGTGTTCGATGACGAGTCATCGACGACGTACCGCTGGTGGAAGCCCCTCGTCGCACTCGCCGTCGTCGGAGTCGTGGCGGGGAGCATTCCGACGGTCGTGGCGACGGTCGATGGTCGGTGGGGCCAACCGAAGACCACGATGTCGCAGCTGCTCGCCCAGCTACCGACGAATCCACCAGAGGGTGACTTCGTCACGTTGTACGTCGCACGACCCGAGGTATTGCCCTTGCGCGGGGAGCGACTGTCGAATGATGTCGCCTTCGGTGTCGCACGCGACGGGGAACTCACGTTGCGCGACCAATTCGTCTCGACGCGAAGCACGCTCGACGATGCCGTCGGCAGGATCGTCTCGCTCGTCATCGACAACGGCACGATTCGCGCCGGTCGCCTCCTTGCTCCACTGTCGGTGCGGTACGTGGTGGTGCCGATCGTGGATGGTGGGGTGTCGACCAGCGACTCACCGCTTGCACCTCCGGTCGGTCTCCTCGACGGGCTCGCACAGCAACTCGACCTTCGTCGAACGTACACCGCGAGCGACCTGGTGATCTTCGAAAACACCGCGTGGATCCCCACCCTGGCAGTGCTCGATGAGTCGTCTGCCCTCGCCAGTCAACAGGCAGGGGACTCCGCGCTCGTGTCGGCCCGACTGCGTGCTCTCTCTGCGCTTCCGCTGATTGGCGACATTGCCAGTGAGCGTCGCGCAATCGATCCGTCCACGGTCCACCTCGCCGTGCCGTACGACGACGGCCTCACGCTGCGCGTCGGTGCAAGCGACGTGAAGTCGAGGGTCGCCTTCGGTGGCACGACCGCATTCGACTCGCCCGCGGCCGGCATTGCCGAGATCAACTACGACACGTCACTCGGCTATCAACTCCAGATATTCCTGCAGATCGTGTTGTGGGTCGCGCTCGTCGTGGCGACCTTCGACATCGGTCGCGTTCGTCGGCGAATGCTTGCGACCCGCGCGAGGGCGATCGTGTTCCGCGACGAGGAGGTGGCCTCGTGAGTTCCCCGGGCGAGCAGAAGACCATCGCACAGCCGACGCACATGACGATTCGTCAACTCGTCGTGATGGTATTGACGTTGGCAGCAATTGCAGGACTGGTCGTGATCGATCAGCGTCAACCGGAGACCGACGCAGCCGTTGCACCGATCGACCAGCCAATGCCGTTCGTGCACACCGAGTCGCGCTCCGCGGCGAACTGGTTCTGCCCTGGTGTTCCCGCGAGCGACGCGCAAGTGAGTTCTTCGATCGTCGTGTCGAATGCGGGTGATGCCGACCTCGCCGCAACGATCACGTTCATGGGTCGTTCGACGACGACGTCCACCGGAGTCGTCGTGCCTGCACGTTCGCGTGCGACCGTCGATGCTCGTGGCGGAATCGAGTCCGGATACGTGTCGGCACTCGTCGAGATCGCAGGGGGAGTCGGGACCGCCGAGCAAGTGATCGTGCACCCGGCAGGGGACGCGACCACCTTGTGCGCGACGACGCCGAGCGACACCTGGTACTTCGCCGACGGTTTCACCGGCGCGGACAGCTTGGAAACGATCCTGATGATGAACCCGTTCAGTGATGCGACCGTCGTCGACATCACGTTCGTCACGAAGGACACGGAGCGTGAGCCGGCGAACCTGCAGGGCTTCGTGATCCCCGCCTATTCGACGATCGCGCTGCCGATGGCGGAGCAGGGCGCGCGCAACGAGCCGGTGCTCGCGGTGTCGATCGCGGCATCGTCGGGTCGCCTGGTTGCTGGTCGCGTGCAGCACTATCTCGGTCAGGGCCGTCTCGGTTATGCGGTCAGCCTCGGTGCGCCTCGTGCGGCGACGCAGTGGTGGTTCGCGGACGGCGAAAAACTGCCGGGCGTGTCCGAGCAACTCGTCATCTTCAATCCCGGCGACCTCGATCGACAACTGAGTGTCGTCTTCTTGAACGGGGCTACGGCAGAGAACGCACTCGAGCCCGCGCTGATCACGGCGCCCGCTCATCGCGTGACCGTCCTCGACACCGGTTCGCTCGCCACGTTGCCTGACGGTCGATACGGCATCGTCGTCGGAGTGAACGATCTGGATGCCACCAACGACACCGGCATCGTCGTCGAACAAGTGATCAATCGTCGGGTGGGCGACACCGTCGGCACGTCGGTCGTGTTGGGAACTCCCGGGGATGCCGTGTCGACCGTGTGGTCCGCGCCGTCCGGCGTGAGTGTCGGCATCGCCGATGCTCTCGTCGTCGTCAACACCACGCCGACCGATGCGGTCCTCAACGTCGCCCAAGTCGGCCCTGCGGGTACGGTGTCGATTTCTGGTCTCGATGCCGTCACGGTTCCCGGTGGTGGAACCGCACTACTGGCGATGCCGGTCGGCGTGACGTCGGGTGAAGTCATCGTGACCTCGACGCAGCCCATCGCGGTGCAGCGACTCCTCAACCGTGGTCATGACCTCGTGGGTCGTGCAGCCGCACCGATGATTCCGTATCTCCCGATGCCGCAGGTGGGCGAGTGACGCGCGTCGCGATCGTCGTAGCGGTCGTGGCGATTGCGCTCGCCGTGAATCTCCTCGTCAAGCGTCGCAACACGAATGCGCCGACGCAAGGCGATGCGCAACTCCCGACACAACTCGACCGCTCGGACTTCCTGAGAAGTGATGCCCCGTGGATCGTCGTTGCGTTCACCTCGAGTTCCTGCAACACGTGCGCGGACGTCGAACGCAAGGTTCGTGTTCTCGAGTCGAATGCCGTTGCCGTGCACGTCGCGGAATACGTCGCCGAGCGCGACCTGCACACCAAGTACGCAGTCGATGCGGTTCCCGCAGTCGTGATGGCCGACGACCGAGGAGTCGTTCGTGCGGCCTTCCTCGGACCGGTCAGCGCGACGGACCTGTGGGCAGCGCTCGCACGTGTGCGCGACGGCGGTGAGGCCGCCTGCGCAGACGACGCGAACTAGACGTTCGGCTTGGTGTCGTTCGTCTGCTTGCTCGGCTCGCCGAGACCCTGCTGGATGAGACGCGAGACCATCGCGCCGTCGATCGTCTCGTTGTCGAGGAGTGACTGCGCGACGAGATCGAGTCCACGACGGTGCTTGAGCAGCATCTCGCGGGCGCGCTGTTCCTGCTCGCGCAGGATGCGCGCGATCTCGTCGTCGATCTTGCGGGCCATCTCGTCGGAGTACTCGCGACCGCTCGTCATCAGGTCTTCGCCGAGGAACACCTGCTGTTGACCGGCGAAGGCCATCGGGCCGATGGCGTCGCTCATGCCCCACTCGCGAACCATTCGGCGGGCGATCATCGTGGCCTGCTCGAGGTCGTTGGCGGCGCCGCTGTTGACGTGATCGAACACGATCATCTCCGCGACACGTCCACCCATCGCCTTGCAGATGACGTCTTCGAAGTATTCGCGTGAATACGTGTGGCGCTCCTCGGGGAGCGTCCACGTCACGCCGAGCGCCATGCCGCGCGGCAGGATCGTCACCTTGTGCAACGGGTCGCTGTGCGGGAGCACGGTGGCGAGCACCGCGTGTCCACCTTCGTGGTAGGCGGTCGCACGCTTTTCTTCCGCGTTCAGGATGAGGCTCTCGCGGCGAGCACCGAGCACGACGCGATCACGGGCGTTTTCGAAGTCGATGCGCTCGATGTGGGTCGAGCCGCGTCGCACGGCGAAGAGTGCCGCCTCGTTGACGAGGTTGGCGAGATCTGCACCGCTCATTCCTGGAGTCGCCTTGGCCATCGTGTCGAGGTCGACATCGGTGCCCATGCGCTTGCCGGTCGAATGCACCTTCAAGATCGCGAGACGCTCGTCCGACTCGGGGAGCGGAACGATGATCTGACGATCGAAGCGACCCGGTCGCAGGAGTGCGGGATCCAAGATGTCGGGACGGTTCGTTGCGGCCATCACGACGATTCCTTCGGTGGCCTCGAAGCCGTCCATCTCCGCGAGCATCTGGTTCAACGTTTGTTCACGCTCGTCGTGACCACCGCCGAGACCAGCTCCGCGCTTGCGTCCGATCGAGTCGATTTCGTCGATGAAGATGATCGCGCGACCCATCTTGGCGGCCTGTTGGAAGAGGTCACGCACGCGGCTCGCGCCGACGCCGACGAACATCTCCATGAAGTCCGATCCGGTCACCGAGAGGAAGCCGACACCTGCTTCACCGGCAACTGCGCGCGCAAAGAGGGTCTTTCCCGTTCCCGGAGGCCCGACGAGGAGGATGCCCTTCGGAACTCGTGCACCGATCTCCTTGAAACGTTCCGGCATGCGCAGGAAGTCGACGACTTCCTTGATCTCTTGCTTCACGCCGTCGTAACCAGCGACGTCGGCGAACGTCGTCGACGGCTTGTCCGCGTTGTAGTTCTTCGCGCGACTGCGGCCGATCGACATGATGTTGCCCGCCTGGCCCATCGCCCTGCGCTGCATCCAGATGAAGAATCCCATGATCAAGAAGAAGGGGAGCAGGATCGGGATGAGGTTGGTGAAGAAGTTGCCCTGCGGGGTCGTGTAGTCGTAGTCGACGCCCTTTTCCTTGAGCAACTGTTCGTCCGCATCCGACAGCGCGGTCGCGCCGGTGGTCGTGAAGTTGCCGCCATCGGTGAGCGTGCCCGAGATGGTGTTGCTCAGGTTGTTGATGGTGACGTTGTCGACCTTGCCCTGGTTCACGAGATCGAGGAACTCGGTGTAGGTCACCTTGGTGGCGGTCGTCGTCGGCCACAGTCGCGGAGCGGCGATCAGGCCGATTGCGACGGCGACGAGAACCCATACGGCCCAGCGAGGCATGTTGGGTCGAGTCGAGTTGGGTGTCTTGCCTCCGCCCGAGGACGGCTGCTTGGACTTGGTGCGCTTGGGTGCAGGTGGTGGGGGTGGGGGGAGTTTGCTCACGAGGGTCATGCTACGGCCGAGTTTGTGGGGCGGTCATGTCGTGCACGGACGTACCGATCATCCACCATGCGCAGAGTGCCAAGAATTACCGTTGAGACGTGGCTCGCAAGTGTTCCCGCAGCGGATGTAAAGACCAGCCGTCGATGACGCTGACCTATCAATATGGTCGGGCGCTCGTGTGGATGGACGACCTCGTCGAGGAGGTCGATCCCCACGGCTACGACCTGTGCGACCGCCATGGGGAGCGCCTCACGGTTCCGACCGGCTGGCGACTCGAGGATCGGCGCAATCGGTTCCGCGTCATCGTGCCCAACCGCCTCGCAGGATGACCTCGCCATGGCCGGCCCCGTCCGGGCCGCCGCCTGAATTCTCTCCGACGCCGCGCATCGGCATCACGTATCTCGCCCTGTCGTGGATCACGTGTTATGCGCTCGCCGTCGTCATCAGTGGTGTGCTGCTCGCCGCGACCGGCAGCGTCGAGTCGGGCACGGACCAGCCCACCTGGGTCGTGGCGCTGTCCGCACTCGGGTTGTGGCTGCCGTTCCTTGCGATGCTGCGCTACACGTCGAACTCACGGCTCTCGGGCGACGTTCGCCGCGACTACTTCTTCCGCTTCGCCTGGAGCGATGCGTGGGGGATTCCGATCGGCGTCGCATCACAGCTCGTGTTGGTGAACCTCGTGATGTGGCCGTTGCGCGAGGCGTTCCCCGAGGCGTTCGATCCGGCTGACGTCGAGCGTCGTGCACGTGGACTCGTGGACGCGGCAAGTGGTGCATGGATCGTGGTGCTCGCCATCGTTGTGGTCGTCGGCGCACCCTTCGTCGAAGAGCTCGTGTATCGCGCGTACATCCAGGCGCGACTGGAACCGATCACCTCGCGAACATGGTCGGTCGTCATCGCCGCCGTGTGGTTCACGATCGTGCACCTCGAGCCCGTCGAGTTTCCGGGACTGTTCGCCTTCGCGCTCGTGCTCGGCGTGTGTTTCGCGCGCACCAAGCGGATCGGACTCCCGCTCGTCGCGCACGTCGCGTTCAACGTGACGGGGCTCGTCCTCGTGCTCGCCACCTAGGCTTTGGTCGCGTGAGCACCACTGGCGACGACCTCGAGCACGATGCGGCTGAGGTGAACGACGAGCGCGTCGGTCTCCGTCAGCGTTTGCTGGATGGACAGGACTACTGGCAGCGATTCTCGACGATCCTCATCGTCGGCGGCTGCACGGTGGCGTTGTTGGTCACGCTCCATCCCAGTTTGATCCTGCGCAACAACACTCCGACGGGTGGCGACATGGGTGCGCACGTGTGGGCGCCCGCATATCTGCGCGATCATCTGCTCACGCAGTTCAAGCTGACCGGCTGGAGCATGGACTGGTATTCGGGCTTGCCCGTGTATCGCTTCTACATGGTCGTGCCGGCGCTGGCGATCTTGCTGCTGGATCTCGTGCTTCCCTACGGAATCGCGATGAAGCTCATCGCCGTCGTCGGCATCCTCGCCTTGCCGTGGTGTGCGTGGAAGCTCGGGCGCATGACGCGACTCGCATATCCGTTGCCCGAATTGTTGGCACTCGGGGCGACGCTGTTTCTGTACGACGAGAGTTTCACGATCTACGGCGGCAACATCGCCTCGACGATGGCGGGGGAGTTCTCGTTTTCGATCGCACTCGCACTTGCATTGCTCGCCTTTGCGTACTTCGCCGAGGGGTTGCGCAGCGGCAAGTACTTCGTCACTGCGGCTGTGCTCGTCGCGCTGTCTGCGCTCAGTCACGGCATCGTGTTGCTGTTCGTGTTCGGCGGCGTGGTGTTGATGGTGCCGATCTGGGCGCTGCGTTCCTCGCTTCCGTTCGCCGGCAAGGTCGTCGCACTCGCCACGTTGCTGTCGGCGTTCTGGGTGGTGCCGTTCGTGTTCAACCACGCCTACATGACCGACATGAAGTACGAGCCGCGACCGAGCGGCGTGAGCGACTCGTTCTGGCAGATGTTCTTCCCGTTGCACATCGCCTTCGACATCGTGATCACGACCTTTGCGGTGATCGGCTTCCTCGCATATGCACGCCGCCGCGTGCGCATCGTGCAGTGGATGGGCATCTATTGCGTGGTGCTCGCGATCGGAGTGTTCGTCGCGCGCAACAGCCTGCCGGTCATCGGTCTGCTGTGGAATCCACGACTGCTTCCGTTCTTGTACTTGTTGCGCTACTTCCTGTTCGTCCTCGGCGCGTACGAGGTGATCGCCTTCGCGGTGCGCATCACCTCGATCGAGCGCGGGCTGAAGCGTGCAGTCGCCGCGCCAGCGGAGGACACCGACGCAGACGTCATCGTCGTGCCGCGGGTGCGTGATTCGTTCGTGTTCAATCTCGCCACGCTGGCTGCGCTCGCATTGTGCGTGACCTCCGTGCTTGCGTTCCGGTTTCAGGAGATGCCCTTCGGCAAGATCGTCGCCGCCGCAGATGGCAGCACGAAGTACGTGTGGGGTCCGTTCTCTACGAAGTCATCCAACGACGGCTTCGTAGACGGCTGGGCACGCTGGAACTTCACCGGCTACGAGGGCAAGTCTGCCTACGGTGAATATCACGACGTCGTGCAGACGATGAAGCGTCTCGGCGAGGACCCGGCACATGGTTGTGGTCGAGCGTTGTGGGAGAACAACGGCGAGTTGAACAAGTACGGCACGACGATGTCGCTCATGTTGTTGCCGTTCTGGACCGACAGCTGCATCGGATCGATGGAAGGTTTGTTCTTCGAAGCTGCGGGCACGACGCCGTATCACTTCATCTCGGCGGCCGCGCTCTCCAAGCAGAGCAGCAACCCCGTACGCGAACTTCGGTACAACAACAACGACGCCGAGCGTGGCGCGCGCTACCTGCGCGAGCTGGGCGTGAAGTACTACATGGCCTTCACGCCCGAAGCGGTCAATGCCGCGAGCACGATTCCCGAGCAACTCGTCGAGGTTGCGCGCTCCGGTCCATGGGTGATCTATGAAGTTCCCGGCTCGGACATCGTCGTTCCGCTGTCCGTCCAACCCGTCGTCGCCAACGTCTCGAGCGACAATCCGCGCGAGCGATGGCTCGAGATCGGCACGAGTTGGTTCCAGCAACCAGAGGAATGGAACGTGGCCGTCACCGATGATGGTCCACCACAGTGGCAGCGCATCACCCCCGTCGTCGACCTCACGCGTCGACAAGGTGAACCCGGTTCATCGGGTCGACTCGTCGACATCGTCACGCCGAGTGAACCCATCGCGCCGGTGAACCTCGAACCAGCGACGGCGAGCAACGTGAAGGTCGGCAACGACACGGTGTCGTTCACGGTCGACCGAATCGGCGTCCCAGTGTTGGTGCGCGTGAGTTATTTCCCGAACTGGAAAGTGAAGGGTGCGCTCGGTCCATACCGCGTCGCGCCAAACATGATGGTCGTCGTGCCGACGTCGAACGACGTTTCGATGAGTTTCGGCTGGTCGATGCGTGATGCGATTGCGTATCTGCTCACGCTCGCCGCAATCGGGTGGATCGTCGTCGAGCGACGACGAAGCCCGCGCCGAAGTGACTAGCGTGGTACTCCGTGCCTGACCTGAATGCGATCGTCAAGGCGTACGACATTCGTGGCACCGTCCCGGACCAGTTGGACGCACAAGCGGCCTATGCCTTCGGTGTCGCGTTCGCCACGTTCACGAAAGCGAGCCACATCGTCGTGGCCCACGACATGCGCCCAAGTGGGCCAGAGCTCGTGGATGCATTCCAGCGCGGCGCACTCACGCACGGCGTGAGCGTCACGAACCTCGGCCTCGCCTCGAGCGACCTGCTCTATTACGCCTCCGGGAAGATGGACATGCCGGGCGCGATGTTCACGGCGTCGCACAACCCCGCGCAATACAACGGCATCAAGTGCTGTCTCGCCGGCGCGCGCTCGATCGGGATCGACAACGGTCTGCGCGACATGCATCGCCTCGCACAAGCCGTCCTCGACGGCAACGAACCGGCGCCGGCTCAAACCGCGGGCACGCTCGACCACGTCAACGTGCTCGGTGAATTCGCAGATCACGTCGTGTCGTTCATCGCCGGTGACAAACTGCGTCCGCTACGCGTCGTCGCCGACACCGCCAACGGCATGGGCGGTCTCGTCGTGCCGGAGGTGTTCTCGCGACTCGCCGACTTCGAGATCGAGGTGATGTACGGCGAACTCGATGGCACGTTCCCGAACCATCCCGCCGATCCACTGCAACCCGCCAACCAGCGAGATCTGCAGGCGCGCGTGCTCGCGGGTGGATTCGACGTCGGTCTCGCCTTCGACGGCGATGCCGACCGTGTGTTCCTCGTGGACGAGACCGGCAAGGGCATGTCGGGGAGCACGACGACTGCACTCCTCGCGTCACGGTTCCTGCGCCTGTCACCCGGGGCGACCGTGCTCTACAACCTCATCTGTTCGCGTGCAGTACCCGAGGTGATCGGCGAGTGCGGTGGAGTTGGCATCCGCACGAAGAACGGACACAGCTACATCAAGCAGATCATGGCCGAGACCGGCGCGGTGTTCGCCGGCGAGCACTCGGGTCACTACTACTTCGCCGACAACTACCGCGCCGACAGTGGACTCATCGCGACGATGGGCGTGTTGGGGGAGATGTGTCGGTCGGGCAAGTCGCTCACCGAACTTCGCGCGCCATTCGAGCGGTATGCCTCGAGCGGCGAGATCAACACCACCGTGGATGACATCGGCGTGGTGATCGAGCGCATCGCTTCGCGATATTCGGCGCACTCACAGGATCGCCTGGACGGTCTCACCGTCGACTGTGGATCGTGGTGGTTCAACGTGCGTCCATCGAACACCGAACCACTGCTGCGACTCAACCTCGAGGCCGCGACGCGCGACGAGTGCGACACCCACGTGGCCGAGCTCCTCGCCGAGATCACGGCATAGGTAGGATCGGCACATGCGCGTGAGCGAGCGACTCCTCGAGATCTTGGCCTGCCCAGAAGATAAGGGCCCGTTGTACTACTTCGCCAACGACGACTTCCTGTACAACCCTCGCCTGAAGCGCAAGTACCTCGTACGCGACGGCATCCCGGTCATGCTCATCTCCGAGTCGGTCACCGTGGACGCAGCCGAGCATGCAAGCCTCGAATCTCGCATCGCGAGCGAGGGCATCGCTCCGACGTTTCGCTGATCTCGGCTACTGTTGAGCCCTGAACGTGGGCTGTCTCGACTGGTGCCAGCAGGCCCCAGCCCGCTCGAATCAACACCGCATCATCTAGTCATCCGAGGAGACACCATGTCATCATTTGCTCAACGTCGGGATTGGCGCGTCGCCGATCTGTCACTTGCCCCGTTCGGTCGCAAGGAGATTCACCTTGCCGAACACGAAATGCCGGGACTGCGCGCCTTGCGCAAGGAGTTCGGCAAGACCAAGCCGCTGAAGGGCGCACGCATCTCCGGTTCGTTGCACATGACGATCCAGACCGCGGTGCTCATCGAGACGCTCGTCGAACTCGGCGCCGAAGTTCGTTGGGCGAGCTGCAACATCTTCTCCACCCAGGACCACGCGGCCGCAGCCGTCGTCGTCGGACCGAACGGCACCGTCGATGAACCGCAGGGCGTGCCCGTGTATGCGTGGAAGGGCGAGACGCTCGAGGAGTACTGGTGGGCGACCGACCAGATGATGACGTGGCCCGACGGCGATGGACCGAACATGATCCTCGACGACGGTGGCGACGCGACGTTGCTCTTGCACAAGGGCGTCGAGTATGAGGCAGCAGGCAAGGTTCCCGATCCGACGTCGGCGGGCAACCCCGAGCTCGCGATCGTGCTCGGACTCCTGCAGCGCACGCTGAAGACCGAACCGTCGAAGTGGACCACGATGGCCAAGCGCATCAAGGGCGTCACCGAGGAAACGACGACCGGCGTGAAGCGTCTCTACAAGATGGCCGAGCGTGGCGAGTTGTTGTTCCCGGCGATCAACGTGAACGACAGCGTGACGAAGTCGAAGTTCGACAACCTGTACGGCTGTCGCCACTCGCTCATCGACGCGATCAACCGCGCCACCGACGTGATGCTCGCTGGCAAGACGTCAGTCGTGTGCGGTTACGGAGACGTCGGCAAGGGCTGTGCGCAGAGCTTGCGCGGACAGGGTTCACGCGTCATCGTCACGGAGATCGACCCGATCAACGCCTTGCAGGCCGCGATGGAGGGTTACCAGGTGAACACGCTCGACAACATGGTCTCGACTGCAGACGTGTTCGTCACCGCCACCGGCAACGAGGCGATCATCACCGTCGAACACATGGCCAAGATGAAGCACAACGCAATCGTGTGCAACATCGGCCACTTCGACAACGAAATCGACATGGCCGGTCTCGCCCGCAGCGGCGCCGTCCGTGACGAGTTGAAGCCCGGCACCGACCTGTGGACGTTCCCCGACGGCCACTCGGTCATCGTGCTCGCCGAAGGCCGTCTCGTGAACCTCGGATGTGCGACCGGACACCCGAGCTTCGTGATGAGTTGCTCGTTCTCGAACCAGGTGATCGCCCAGATCGAGTTGTTCAACAACACCGACAAGTACCCGCTCGGCGTCTACGTGTTGCCCAAGCACCTCGACGAGAAGGTTGCGGCATTGCACCTCGATTCGCTCGGAGTCGTGCTCACGCAGTTGAACGACACGCAGGCCGAATACCTCGGCATCAACCCATCGGGTCCGTTCAAGCCAGAGGCGTACCGCTACTAGGCAGTTTCGCGCGGGCGCATCCGGAAATACGGGAGCGTCCGCGCGACGATCGGTCCGATCAACAATGCAAAGGCGAGTGTGCCGATGCCGATCGCACCACCGAGTACGACGCCGATCAACATGATCGACACCTCGACGCTCGTGCGCGCGACGCTGATGCGCATCCCGCGCGCGGCGAGACCCGT
Organism: Ilumatobacteraceae bacterium; assembly: GCA_036804285.1. GTDB lineage: Bacteria > Actinomycetota > Acidimicrobiia > Acidimicrobiales > Ilumatobacteraceae > UBA3006. The sequence goes on along the minus strand of DAIRSS010000031.1, from coordinate 1,531 downwards.
CATGAGTCCGTCGCGTGGCCCTGGTCCGAGACCTGCGCCGATGTAGATGCCTGAGCCGATACCCGTCACGACGATGCCACCGAGCATGAGCCCGACTCTGGCGACGGGATTCGTCACGGGCTCGACATTGGAGAGGTAGAGGTCCGCCACGAGCCCGATCTCGACGGCGTTGATCAACGTGCCGAGTCCGGGCATCTGACGCAGTGGGATCCACAACAACATGACGAGTGCGCTCGTCGCCACGATCGTGTGGCCGAACGAGAACCCGATGATCGAGCTGAAACCGTCGTGGAAGACGTCCCACGGTGGAAGCCCGAGATTGCCGTGCTTCTGCATCGCAACACCGACGCCGAACACGCCGAGTCCGAACACACATCTCATGAGTCGCTCGACCGGGCGATCGGCGAGCGGAGCGAGGAACGGATTGGGCACCGCTCGATGGTAGTGGTGGGAGGTCTCGGCAGCCGTGTTGTTTCTCGCGCGATGCCCGGGTTGCGGGTCGGTGCACTCGGGGTGGTGTGATGGCTGCTTTTCGGTGCTCGTCAATGCACCCGTCGTGCATCGATCCGGCGTTCTCGTGTCACACGAATACGCGGGCGCGATGCGCGAGTTGATCGTGGCGATGAAGTATGCGTCCGCACGTTGGGTTGCGCCGATGCTTGCCGACCTTTGGGTCGTGCGTCACGAGCACGTGTGTGAGGCAGAAGCCGTCACGTGGGTGCCGACGACGCGTGCGCGCATGCGTGAGCGTGGTTACGACCAAAGCGAGTTGATCGCGAGACGCATTGCGCGACGCCTCGGGCTTCCGTGCACGGCGCTCTTGCGCAGGCTCGACGATCGTGCTCAGACCGGACGGAGCGCGAGTGAACGTCGAGAGGGTGCGCAGTTCATCGCTCGTCGAACTCGGTATGGACGTGTACTCGTCATCGATGACGTGGTGACGACCGGCGCGACGTTGCACCACAGTCTCGATGCATTGCGTACGAGTGGTACACGTTTGGTGACCTGTGCCGCGATCGCCGCCACCCCAGCCCCCGAGGGGCGCAGGTAGGCTTTGTCCCTGCATGGCACTCCTGGATCGCATCCTCCGCGCCGGCGAGGGCAAGAAGGTCAAGGCGCTCGCAGGCATCGTCCCCGAGGTGAACGCCCTCGAGGCGCAGATGACCGCCCTCGACGATGCCGCCCTGCAGGCCAAGACCGCGGAGTTCCGCAGCCGACTCGAGCGCGGGGAGGACCTCGACGATCTGATGATCGAGGCGTTCGCCGTGGTGCGCGAAGCGTCGCGTCGCGTCATCGGCCAGCGCCACTACGACGTGCAGATCATGGGTGGTGCGGCATTGCACGCGGGTTGGGTCGCCGAAATGGGAACGGGCGAAGGAAAGACCCTCGTCTCCACGTTGCCCGTGTATTTGAACGCGCTCTCCGGCAAGGGCGTGCATCTCGTGACCGTCAACGACTATCTCGCGCGTCGCGACGCCGAGTGGATGGGTCGCATCCACCGTTTCATGGGACTCACCGTCGGTCTCGTCGT
>DAIRSS010000030.1:0-17039 GCA_036804285.1 Ilumatobacteraceae bacterium | reverse complement strand
CCGCGCCGAGGACCCCGGAGAATCCGAGGAGAACGGCGAGGGCTATCCCAGGCAACACCCCATGGGCGAGAGCGTCGCCGACGAACGCAAGTCCCCTGAGCACCACGAAGGTGCCAGCAATCGCGCACGTGATTGAGACGAGTCCGCCCGCAACGAGCGCCAAGAGCATGAACTCATTCGACGTGAATGGCTCGACCAAGTAGTTCACGAAAGTCCTTGAACGATCTGATCGACCAGTCGGGTCATGAACGCATCGTAGGTTGACACGCCACTCAAGTAGTGCGTCGCGAGTTCGATCGCAGGCACACCGAGTTCGTCGGACAACACGTCGACCACGTCAGCGGACGTACCGATACCGGTGAAGATCGCATCGACGTCGTATTGACGCACGAGCACCTTGAGTTCGGCGAGTTCCCCCGCGCTTGCTTCTGCTGTCGTCGAGAAACTTGGGATCACCGCACCGACGACCGTGCAACCGTAGCGATCGGCGAAGTAGCCGAGTTCGTCGTGTCCTGTGACGAGCGTGCACGAGTCAAGATCCTTGATCCGTGTCGAGATTTCTTCGTCGAGGGCATCAAGGGATGCGCTCATCGAAGCGGCCGCCGCGCTCACGTCGATACCCAGCGCACGCTCGAGTGCGTCGCCGAGATCGCCGATCATTTCACTCATGGTGTGAGGGGAAAGCCAGAGGTGAGGATCGACCGCGGAGCCTTCGTCCTCGGAATGGTCTGAGCCATCGGATTCATGGGAGTGGTCGGATTCATGGGAGTGGTCGTCACCGGTGCGCGTCGTGACGTGGTCACTGACGACGAAGTGCGGGATGCCACGATCCTCGGCCGCCTGGATCGCTTCGCTGAGACCCTCCTCGAAGTCCAGACCGTTCGAGACGATGAGGTTTGCGTCATTGAGCAACTCGATGTCTTTTGCAGATGGCTCGAAGTCATGTGGATCTTGGCCGTCGGGAATGACGGTCGTGACGACCGCTGCGTCGCCGACGATCTCGGAGACGAGTGCCCCGAGGATCGAGTAGGTCACGACGATCGAGGCTTCTGACTTTGCTTCCTCAGTGGGCGCACAGGAAACGAGCAATCCGCACGCGAGGGCTCCGACGACGAGTCGCTTCACCCGAACACTGTATCGGTGAAAATGAGAATGATTCTCATTTTCAATACCGAGAAGGGTCAGCCAAGGACGGCTTGGATCTCCTGGGTGAGTTGCTCCATCGGGATTTCGCCGCTCATGCGCTTGGCGACTTTGCCATCGGCCCCGACGAGGACGAAGTAGGGGTAGCCCTGAAGTCCGTACGCCTCGCCAGCTTCGAAGGTCTTGCTGTCGGTCATGACGGGCCAGAGCGCGGGGAACTGCTCACGTGCGAGCCAGTCGCTCGGTGGATAGTTCGGATTCGCCGGGTCGGTTCCAGTGGCGACTGCAATCACGTCGATCCCTGCGGGAACGGCGCCCGACTTCTCCCATTCGACGAGGAGTGGAACTTCACGCTGGCAGTGAGGGCACCAGTGGGCGAGGAACACGATCAACATCGGTGTGCCGTGCGACGTGGAGATCGCGTTGCCAGAAAAGCCCGTGCCGTTGACGACCGGTGCGGTCATTCCAATCGCAGGATCGCTCTCCTCGGAGGAGAACTGTGGGAGCGGATCGCCGACGACTTCGATCTTGCCGAACTGCTGGAGGTCGGATGCCGTCTCCTCACCACCAGTCGATGAAATTGCAACGATTGCAGCGACGGCGATGACGACGCCGATGACTGCTCCGATGATCCAAGTGGTCTGGGTGTTGCGTCCACGTGAGGTATTTGCCATGACTACTCCGTTGCTGAGGGAAGGGTATTGAACACGATAATTGCCAGAAAGCCGGTGAGTGCCATGAACGGCAAGGTCACGAAACCGAACAGTTCGAACCAGACGAACTCACAGGGGACGTCCTTGGAGCAGACCCCAGAGTCGAGATTGTCAGGGAACCGCTCGAGCAACCAGTGGTACAGGGAGATTCCCGCGCCGATCGTCGCGATGGGAACGACGATTCGAGCGATGCGAGGGGTCTTCAGCACCGTGAAGATGATGAGCAAGATCGCGAGTGGATACATCGCGCCGCGTTGGTACCAGCAGAGGCGACACGGCTTGTAGTTGACGATCTCCGAGAAGTACAGACTGCCGAGCATGCACGTCGTCGCGATCGCCGCCGACAGCGGTCGAGCGAATGGACGAAATCCATCCACGAGCGATCCTCCGAACGCCGTCGAACGCAGGACCGTACGGGATGCGAGCACGACGATCGTTCCCGCGAGCGTCGCCACGCTCAGCATGGCGAAAAAGAGCTCGAACGTCTCGTTGGTCATCGTCTGTCAGTGTATGGATGTGGACGGTTGGCGTGGCGTCGGTGGGGCACAATGGAGGGGTGACCAGCCTCAAAGAACGCATCGAAAACGACCTCGCAACGGCGATGAAGGCACGCGAGGAGACGAAAGTCTCCACCTTGCGCATGCTCAAGTCGGCGATCCAGAACGCTGAGGTCGCGGGGGATGCGGCGGTCGTCTTGACCGACGACCAGACGATTGCGGTGTTGCGCGCGGAGGCAAAGAAGCGTGCAGAGTCGGCGCAGATCTATGCCGATGCCGGGCGGACCGAAGCCGCTGCAAAGGAACGTTCGGAACTGTCCATCATCGAGGCGTATCTCCCGGCAGCGATGTCCGACGACGATGTCCGCAAGATCGTCGAGGAAGAAGTGGCCAAGGCTGCTGCATCGGGTGCGACCGGCGGCAAGGCGATGGGAGCCGTGGTGAAGGCGGTTCGCGAACGCGTCGGTGCTGGAGCCGACGGAGGGAAGATCGCCGCACTCGTCAAGGCTGCACTCGGCAATTAATCGAGCGCCCTCGGAAGGACTTGAACCTCCGACCTGCGGTTCCGGAAACCGACGCTCTATCCGCTGAGCTACGAGGGCCTGACCGTGAGGCTACCTGCGCACGATAATCAGGGCGCAGTCTGCGGGTGGCTGTCGGCAACAATGGAAGACACATGGCCGACCCGTTGATCACCGTTGCACGCTTCTTGCAGCCGACGTTCGACGCCCTTGCTGGCGGCCATGCAGATCCGGTGGTGCGCCGAAGCGACAGAGCCGACGCGCAGGTCAACGGATCGCTCGCGGTTGCCAAGTCGCTCGGCAAACAACCTCGCGAGGTTGCCCAGCAGGTGTTGTCCCAAGTGGATCTGTCGGCAATCTGCTCGGCCACGGAGATTGGCGGTCCCGGCTTCATCAATCTCACGTTTTCCCCTGAGTTCCTCGCGAGGGAGTTGTCATCGGCGATGCGAGACGAGCGCCTCGGAGTGCGCACCGTCGATTCCTCGCGCACGTACGTCGTCGACTACTCGGCACCGAACGTCGCCAAGGAGATGCACGTCGGTCACCTGCGCAGCACGATCATCGGCGATGCGATCGTCAGGCTGCTTTCCTTCGTCGGCAATCGAGTCGTGCGTGAGAACCACATTGGCGACTGGGGAACTCCGTTCGGGATGTTGATCGAACACCTCGTCGATCTCGGTGAGATCGCAGCCGCGGAGGAGTTGTCCGTCGGCGATCTCGACTCGTTCTACAAGCAGGCACGCACCAAGTTCGATGCGGACGATTCGTTCAAGGAGCGCGCGCGACAACGCGTCGTCAAGTTGCAAGGTGGTGATGCGGAGACGTTGCGCCTGTGGAAGTTGCTCGTCGCCGAGAGCATGGCGTACTTCGATCGCGTGTACACGACGCTCGGTGTGCTGCTCACCCACGACGATTTGATGGGTGAAAGCGCATACAACGAGTTGCTGCCGAAGGTCGTCGAGCGGCTGGAGAAGTCGGGTCTCCTCGTGCGGAGCGACGGCGCGGATGTCGTCTTTCCCGAGGGCTTCGTGAATCGTGACAACGAGCCACTACCACTCATCATTCGCAAGACCGACGGTGGCTACAACTACGCGACGAGTGACCTTGCGTGCGTGATCGACAGAGTGGAACGCATCGGATGCGATGTGCTCGTGTACGTCGTTGGCTCGCCACAGGCTCAGCACTTGGAGATGATCAAGGCCGTCTCGCGTGCGTCGGGTTGGTTGACGAACGACGATGCAATGGTGCACGTCGCCTTCGGCAGCGTGCTCGGATCTGATCGCAAGATGTTGAAGAGCCGAAGTGGTGAGACCGTGAAGCTGGATGCACTCCTGGCCGAAGCGGTCGAGCGTGCAGCGAACGCAGTCCGTGAAAAGAATGGAGGACTGTCGAGCGAGGACCAGGCCACCGTTGCTCGTCAGGTCGGGATTGGTTCGGTGAAGTATGCGGACCTCTCGACGGACCGCATCAAGGACTACGTCTTCGACTGGGACCGGATGCTCTCCTTCGACGGCAACACCGCTCCGTACCTGCAATACGCCCATGCTCGAATCTGCAGCATCTTCCGTCGCGCAGGAATCGACCGCTCCTCGGTGCGCACCGTCACGCCGACGATCGAGCACGGAAGTGAGCGTGCCTTGGCCATGCGGCTCTTGCAGTTCGACACCGCGGTGTGGGACACGCTCGACAAGTACGCACCGCACCGGTTGTGTACGTATCTCTATGAGCTGGCGAGCGAATTTTCCTCGTTCTACGAACAGTGTCCGGTGTTGAAGGCGGAGAGCGATCAGGTTCGACTGAGTCGCCTCGCGCTCTGTGACTTCACCGCACGAGTGATGCAGCAGGGGCTCGACCTCCTCGGGATCGAAGCGCCGGAGCAGATGTGAATCCGATCTCTGCACACCTCCTGCCTGACAACGCGGTAATCGACGCATCGGGCAACTTGTCGATCGGTGGTGTCGAAGTCAGCACCATTGCAGAGCAGTTCGGCACCCCGGTGTTCGTCTATGACGAGGACCACCTGCGCGCACGATGCCACGAGGCAGTCGCTGCGTTCGGCCGAGACTCGGTGATCTACGCGAGCAAGGCGTTCTTGTGCTCCGCAATGGCAAAACTCGTCCACGACGAGGGGCTCCTCCTCGACGTCGCCACGGGAGGAGAGTTGTACGTTGCACTGCATGCCGGCGTTCCTGCCGATCGCTGCGTGTTGCACGGCAACAACAAGAGCGTCGAGGAACTACGCATGGCGATGACGGCAGGTGTCCGACACATCGTGGTGGACAGCTTCGACGAACTCGCGCGCATCGAGTCCCTCGTGGAGGAGGGTCTTGCGCCCCCACGCGTGCAGCTGCGCATCACTCCCGGTGTGTACGTCCACACGCACGAGTACATCTCGACGGGTCAAGACGACTCGAAGTTCGGTTTCAACCTCGGCAACGGAGATGCACGGCGCGCGGCCGACATCGCTGCGGCGTCGACGAAGATGCGCTTCGTCGGCATCCATTGCCACATCGGCTCGAACGTGTTCGCGGTCGAGAACTTCACGCACGCAGCTCGACTGATGGTGGATCTCGCCAACGAACTCGGCGTCGAGGAGGTGACGTTCGGCGGTGGCCTCGGTGTCGCCTATGTCGGAGATGAACGCGCACCGACGATCACCGACTGGTCGCGTCACCTCTTGGATGCAGCGTCGGGATTGCGTAAACCAACGAAGGTGTTCGTTGAACCGGGTCGGTCCATCGTCGCGTCTGCGGCGGTCACGGTGTATCGAGTCGGGACGATCAAGGAGATCCCCGGTGTCCGCACGTACGTCTCGGTCGACGGTGGCATGAGCGACAACCCTCGCCCCGTCCTGTACGGCAGTGGGTACGAAGCGTTCGTCCCGACACGAGCCAACGCAGCGCGAACGAAGTCGGTTCGTGTCGTCGGCAAACACTGTGAGTCCGGCGACATCTTGATCTCTGAGACTGAAGTTCCCGCCGACCTCGTCGTCGGTGACTTGCTCGTCACCCCAGTGACCGGTGCGTACGGTCATTCGATGGGTTCGAACTACAACAAGGTCACACGCCCTCCGGTGGTGTTCGTGCGCGCAGGCGCAGCCCGAGTCGTGGTTCGTCGCGAGACGTATGAAGATCTCGTGCGGACTGATGTTGCCCAATAGCCAATAGCGTGAATGCCATGACGCCGCAACGCATTCGTGTTGGCGTGCTCGGTCACGGAACGGTTGGCTCGGCGTTCGTCGACCTCGTCGCCCAGCAGGCGGCCACGATTGCAGCGCGCAGTGGCGTGCAACTCGAGATCGCACGCGTCGCAGTCCGCAACGTGGCTGCGCACAAAGCGTCGCCGGTGGCCGACCTCCTCACCACGGATACGGACTTCGTGGTCAACGATCCGACGATCGACGTGATCGTCGAGGTGATGGGCGGAGTCGATGATGCACGTCGGCTGATCCTGCAGGCGTTGTCCAACGGCAAGCCGGTGATCACCGCGAACAAGGCGCTGCTTGCGAACCACGGAGTCGAGTTGTTCACCGCAGCAGACGCATCGGGAATCGATCTGTTGTTCGAGGCGGCCGTGTGCGGTGGAATCCCGCTGATCCGTCCACTGCGCGAAAGTCTCCGCGGTGAGCCGATCACGAGGGTGCTCGGCATCGTCAATGGCACCACGAACTACATCCTCACCAAGATGGCGGAGGAGTCGATGACCTACGGTGACGCACTCGCAGGTGCGCAGAAGCTCGGCTATGCCGAAGCCGACCCGACGGCAGACGTCGAAGGACACGACGCCGCGGCCAAGTTGTCGATCATCGCCAGCATCGCCTTCGGTCAGAACGTGGTTGCGAGTGATGTGTTCTGCGAGGGGATCAGCGACATCACTCCCGCTGACATCGCGATCGCCAACAGACTCGGATACGCGGTGAAACTGCTCGCCATTGCGGAGATCGATGCCGCGGGCTCGGTTCTCGTTCGCGTGCATCCCGCGATGGTTTCGCACCAACACCCACTCGCCTCCGTGCGCGACAGCTTCAATGCCGTCGTCGTCGACGGTGCAGCGTCGGGGTCGCTCATGTTCTACGGACGCGGAGCGGGCGGTGCACCGACGGCGAGTTCCGTTCTCGGTGACGTGATCGATGCCTCGGTCAATCTGAACAAGGGGGCGCATGCCTCTCTTGGAGTCCTCTCCAAGTCGAACCTGCGACCGATGTCGTCCCTTCGCGGCGAATACTTGTTGCCACTCGAGGTGACGGACCGACCGGGCGTGCTCCATGCCGTCACCGGCATCTTTGCGCGCCACGACGTGAGCATCCGTGCCGCAGAACAGGACGGGATCGGGAACGGTGCGCGTCTCGTCTTCCTGACGCACGAGGCGAGCGAGGCGGCCGTCCAAGAGTGCATCGCTGAATTGCGCAAGCTCGATGTCGTGATGCGCGTCGGTGGACTGCTGCGCGTCATCGGCGACTGATTATTCTGAACGACGGCATGAATTACGTCTCGACGAGGGGATCGGCACCGAAACTCGGTTTCGAAGGGGTGCTCCTCGCGGGTCTGGCGAGCGACGGCGGGCTCTACGTTCCAGAGTCGTGGCCGCAGGCACGCGTCGAAGGCGCCTCCTACGCAGAGGTCGCCGCTTCGATCACCCATCCGTTCGTCGGTGGTGACATCTCGATCGACGTCTATCGAAAGTTGTGTGAGGCCGCATATTCGTCGTTCCGTCATCCGGACGTGGCTCCGCTCGTCGAAGTTGCCCCGGATCACTATCTCTTGGAGCTCTTCCACGGCCCGACGCTCGCGTTCAAGGACGTCGCGCTGCAGCTCTTGGGTCGGCTCTTCGATCACGTCCTCGCCAAGCGCGGCGAACGAGTGATGATCGTCGGTGCCACGAGTGGTGACACCGGAAGCGCGGCGATCGACGGTGTGAAGCATTGCGACAACGTCGACATCGTGATCCTCTATCCACGCGGACGGGTGAGCGAGGTCCAGCGTCGCCAGATGACGACGGTGGACTCGCCGAACGTGCATTGCGTCGCAATCGATGGAACGTTCGATGATTGCCAGGACCTCGTGAAGGCGATGTTCAACGACGAGTCCTTCCGCAAGGACAACAACCTCTCTGCGGTCAACTCCATCAACTGGGCACGTGTGATGGCCCAAACCGTCTATTACTTCACCGCGCTCCGCACCCTCGGTCGTCGCGCGTCGTTCTCCGTGCCGACGGGAAACTTCGGCAACGTGCTGGCTGGTTGGATCGCACGTCAGATGGGCGCTGACGTCCACCACTTGATCGTGGGCTCGAACTCGAACGACATCCTGACGCGGTTCTTCGAGTCGAAGGCGATGTCGATGCGCCCCGTCGTTCCCACGCTCAGCCCGAGCATGGACATCCAGGTGTCGTCGAATTTCGAGCGCTTGTTGTTCGAGATGAACGGGCGCGATGGAAGTGTGACCAAGAAACAACTGCAGGACTTCCGCTCGTCGGGATCCTTCGGGGTCTCGGGGGAGCAGTTCGACCGCTGGATCGAACCGGTCTTTCGGGCGCATCGCAGTTCCGACGAAGAAACCGTCGAGACGATGCGTCGCGTCTATGGCGACACGAAGATGTTGATCGATCCGCATACCGCTGTCGGTCTTGCAGCTGCGTTCACGCACGGCGAACGTGACATCCCTACGGTGACGCTCGCCACGGCCCACCCGGCGAAGTTTCCCGATGCCGTCGAGCGCGCGACTGGGGTTCGACCGAGTCTGCCCGAGCACCTCGCCGACCTGTTTGCTCGGCCGGAACGTTCCACCGACCTTGCGAACGACCTTGCTGCAGTCGAACGGTTCGTGGCGTCCAAGCGCAGGGCGTTGTAAGTCCTCGCTGGTTGGGCTAGCCTCAGGGATGGCTCGGATTCCCGAGTGAAGCCCCCGCAACACGCGGCGCTCAGTTTCGCGTAACGCATTCGCGGTTGAAGGGCACGTCACATCTCTGTGAGTGTCCATGAAAGTAGGACCTATGGCCAGTGGAGCCTTGGAACAATCAGCACTTGAGGCAAAGGATCGTGAGCAGTTGGTGGCAATCGCCAGCGCGCTCGGCGTGAAGTCCGCGTCGCGTGCCAAGAAGCAGGAACTCATCGACATGATCCTCGAGCAGACGAAGCCAGCAGCTCCTGCACCGAAGGCGGAGACCGCCAAGCCTGCTCCACGAAAGTCCGATGCGCCAGTTCTTGGCGCCGATGGCGAACCACTCGCCGACTGGGAGATTGAATTGGCCGAGCACGAAGGAACCCCAATCGCCCCCGAGGCAAAGCGCCAGGGCGACCAGCAGCGCAACAACGACCGTGGCGACCGCAACCAGGATCGTGGGGACCGCAACAACGATCGCAACAATCGCCAAGGTTTCCAGCGCGACGGCTTTGACGGAAACAATCGCAATCGCAACAGGAATCGCAACCGCCGTCGTGGTCGTGGTCGTGGGGACGAAGGTCCGCAGGGAAGTGACCGCTACGAATTGATGGAGCCAGAGTCGAACGAACCGATCAGCACAGATCCGGTAGCCGTCTCCGGTTATCTCGACCTGCGCGACGAGGGCTACGGCTTCTTGCGCGTCAACGGCTACCTCTCCTCGCGCGAGGATTCCTATGTGTCGGTGCGCCTCACGCGCCAGTTCGGTCTGCGCAAGGGCGACTACGTCACCGGAATCTCCAAGCCCGCTGGTCGTAACGAGAAGAATCCGGCATTGCTCGAGATCAACACCGTGAACGGCGTGTCGCCGGAGAAGGCGAAGAATCGTCCGAAGTTCGAGGAACTCACTCCGTTGTTCCCGGACAGCAAGTTGGTGCTCGAGAATCCCGCGGATCCCGCCAACATGACCGCACGCATCATCGACTTGATCGCGCCGATCGGCAAGGGTCAGCGCGGCATCATCGTGTCGCCGCCGAAGGCCGGTAAGACGACGATCATGAAGACGATCGCCACGAGCATCGAGCGGAACCACCCCGAGGTGAAGTTGATCGTGTTGTTGATCGACGAGCGCCCCGAGGAAGTGACCGACATGCGTCGCACCGTGAAGGGTGAAGTCATCGCCTCCACGTTCGATCGTCCGTCCGAGGAGCACACACAGGTGGCCGAGCTCACGATCGAGAAGGCCAAGCGCATGGTCGAGATGGGCGAGGACGTCGTCATCATCCTCGACGGCATCACCCGTCTGTCGCGCGCCTACAACCTCGCTGCTCCGGCCACCGGTCGCATCATGTCGGGCGGTATCGACGCAGGTGCGCTGTATCCACCGAAGAAGTTCTTCGGTGCGGCACGCAACGTCGAAGAGGGTGGCAGTTTGACCATCCTCGCCACCGCCCTCGTTGAGACGAACAGCCGCATGGACGATGCGATCTTCGAGGAGTTCAAGGGAACCGGAAACATGGAGCTTCGCCTCGACCGCAAGGTCGCAGAGCGCCGCATCTATCCGGCCATCGACGTCGACGCCTCCAGTACGCGACACGAAGAGTTGCTCTTCGATCGCAAGCAGTTGCAGATGGTGTGGAAGTTGCGTCGCGTGTTGAACGGACTTGCTGCCGACGGCAACGCTGCTCCGGGTCTCGAGTTGTTGATCGATCGTCTGAAGACGTTCAAGAACAACGACGAGTTCCTGAACGAAATCGCCAAGCAGCCGACCGCGTAGTTCCCACGACGTCGACGGTCGATCGCGATGCAGTCCGATCAGCGACGTCGTCTCGAATCCGTACGGCTCGCGTCCGCGCTCGCCAAGCGTGGTGTCGACCCGGCGAACGTCGTCGAGTCGACCTGTGCCATTGGTCCGGCAGTCATTGCCGATGGAGTTGGTTGGGTCGTCGCGGTCGAGCACGAACGTCATGCACTCGCCGTTGCACACCTGTGGGCAGAAACACACGCCGTCGAAGAACTTCATCTCGTCGCTGACGAAAACGCCGCAGTGGTTGCTCGCCGTACGCGTTACTTCTCTCGAAGTGCCACGGTCTGGCGCTACGCAGACAATGCGCTCGTCGAAGTGCCGAGTGCCGAACATGAACCACAACGAGGCGTGCCTGCGTCGCACGAGCGCTTCGCATCGTTGATCGCCGACTGTGGCGTCGATGTCGTGCGCGAGCATGGCGTGCTCTCGGGCGAAGTTCTCGGCCTCGAGATCTGTCGAGTCGTGGACGATCCAACGAATCCCGATGGTGTCCGTCTCGAGATCGGTGTTGGCGTCCATGATCGCGAGACGTTCCGGCTCGTCCACGGCACGGTCGCCACGGGTGAGCAGTTGATGGATGTTGCTTCGACGGTTGCCGCCATACGGCGAGACCCATCGGCGCAACACCCACTTGCACGACTCGCACTCGAACGTCGTCTCCGAAGCCGACTGCTCGCGGCGCCGAACCTCGTTGGTGCAACGCGATTGTCGGCAGCAGAACCTCCCGTCGTTCGTGCAAACGTCAAGGATGCGGTGCCGTGCGTGGCGATCGGAGAACGCGCCGATGGCTCGTCGGTCGTCGTTGCGTGCACCGCAATCGCCGACCTGGATGTCGTCTCGTTCGGTGCTGATGCTCGCGATCGACTCGCAGGTGATGCGGAACTCGTCGTCGTGAGCATGCCGGGAAACGTGACGCCGAGCATTCGTCGATTGGGTGAGATGTTGCAGCGACCCGCGACCTTTTGCGAACTGGAAGCCCACGGCTAGTCGCCGTGGCGTAGCCTGAAGCCCGTGCTGGAACGACTCAAGGCCATCGAAGCCGACTATGCGGCGCTCGAGGCGAGCCTCGCGAGCCCGGAAGTCCTCGGCGACCAGCGCAAGTTGAAGGAAGCATCCAGGCGATACAAGCAGCAGACCCCGCTCGTGGAGTGCATTCGTCGGTATCGCGATGCGCTCGACACCGTCGAGGCGGCAAAGGAATTGCTCCAAGACGCGCAAGGAACCGAGCGTGAGCAACTCCAGCAGGAGCTCGATTCAGCAACCGAGTCGATCGGTTCGCTCGAGGAAGAGTTGAAGGTTCTCCTCCTGCCGCCCGATCCGAATGATGGCAAGAACATCATCGTGGAGATCCGTGGCGCCGAGGGTGGCGAAGAGGCGAACCTGTTCGCACGCGATCTGTTCGACATGTACAACGCGTATGCCGTGCGCAACGGTTGGAGCGTCGAGGTGTTGTCGCTGGACACGTCACCGATGGGCGGAATCAATCAGGCGACGATGGTGATGAAGGGCGATTCGGTGTGGACGAAGCTGCGCTTCGAAGGTGGTCCGCATCGCGTGCAACGCGTTCCGGTCACCGAGAGCCAAGGCCGCATCCACACGTCGTCGGCGACCGTCCTCGTATTGCCGGAAGCCGAGGAAGTGGACGTGCAGATCGACGAGAAGGACCTCCAGATCGACGTCTATCGAGCGAGCGGCCCGGGCGGTCAGGGAGTGAACACGACCGACTCTGCGGTGCGCATCACCCACAAGCCGACGGGACTCGTCGTGGCGATGCAGGACGAACGGAGTCAGTTGCAGAACAGGTTGCGCGCGATGACGGTGTTGCGCGCCCGACTTCTCAAGCTGCGCGAGGACGAGCAGGCTGAGAAGATGTCGGCGGAGCGACGCGCACAGGTCGGCAAGGGTGGTCGTGGCGAGAAGATCCGCACCTACAACTTCAAGGAGAATCGGATCACCGACCACCGCATCGGCTTCACGCTGTATCAGCTGCAGAACGCACTCGCGGGAGATCTCGACCCGGTGATCGATGCCTTGACGGCGCAGTACCAGATCGAGCAGTTGGCCCACGCCAGTTCGGTGTGATGACCGAGCGGGTCACGTGGCGTGACGTCCTCGCGGACGCTGCGGTCCGCCTCTCCAATCCGAACGAGGCGAGGTGGCTGTGCGAGCACGCGTGTGGTCTCGACGGCGCAGAATTCGCCGCAGCGCTTGATGAAACGCCAACGACGGCGATGATGGCCTCGCTCGACGCGATGTTGGTGCGTCGACTCGCGGGCGAGCCCTTGCAGTATGTGATGTCGCGTTGGGCATTTCGCCATCTCGACTTGTTCGTCGACAAACGTGTGCTCATTCCACGTCCCGAGACTGAACTTGCGGTCGAACATGCGTTGTCGATGCTCGCCAACCTCGACGGCTTCGCGAGAGTCGTCGATCTCGGAACGGGTAGTGGCGCAATCGGACTCGCGATCGCATCCGAGAGTCATCCGCGTGAGGTCGAGGTGTGGCTGACGGACGAGTCGTCGGATGCGCTCGACGTGGCGCGAGCGAACGTGGCGACGCTTGGTCGGCACGGCTCGCGCGTGAAGATCGCACAGGGTTCGTGGTGGTCTGCACTGCCAGAAGATCTTCTCGGAACGATCGACGTCGCGGTATGCAACCCTCCCTACATCGCCATCGGTGATCCTGAAGTTGCCGTTGATGTCCTCGAATGGGAGCCGCACACGGCGTTGTTCGCTGATGATGACGGATTTGCCGATCTGCAACTCGTCATTGCGGGGGCGCCGCGCTGGTTGCGCACAGGTGGCTCACTCATCCTCGAGATCGGACACCGTCAGGCCGCTCGTGTGACGGAGGCGATGATCGCTGCGGGGTTCGAGGACGTCGAGACGCATCGTGACCTCGCAGGTCGCGACCGTTTCGTCGTCGGACGACTTAGCGCGCGCTGAGATTCAGCGCGCGGCGCAAGAAGTCGACTTGGTGGAGCAAGAGGTTCTCCGCGACGACTTCTTGGGGAGTCATGTGTGACACGCCGCTCAGGAGGAGCGTCTCGTGTGCTTTGCCGTTGGCGAGGAGCGCCGAGGACAGCTGCAACGTGTGCGCGGCCAGGACGTTGTCGTCGGCGAGTCCGTGAATCAGAAGGAGTGGTCGCTCAAGTTTGTTCGCATCCGCAATCAAACTCGTCGATTCGTATGGCTTGGCATCCGTCGACGGATCGCCGAGGTAGCGCTCCGTGTAGTGCGTGTCGTAGAGGCGCCAGTCCGTGACCGGTGCTCCGGCGATCGCAGCATGGAATCGATCGGGGGCTCGGAGCACGGCAAGAGCGGCGAGATAGCCGCCAAAGCTCCACCCACGAATCGCGACCCGCGACACATCTGCATGTGGATGGATGGTTGTGAGTTCGTCGAGTACGGAGAGCTGGTCGTCGAGCACCGGACCCGCAAGGTCGAACGCAACTTCTCGTTCCCATGCGCTACCGAGCCCTGGCGTCCCCGCGCCGTCGGCGATCACGACGATGAACCCTTGGTCGGCGAACCATTGCGACGCGCAGTACGCGGTCGTCGATGCGACGACGCGTTGTGCGTGTGGACCTCCGTAGGGATCAAAGAGGACGGGGAGTGCTCGACCGTCGTGATGACTCGGTGTGACGATTGCGGTCGGAATTCTGCGTGCGCCGAGTCGGTGCAGGGTCACGTTTGGTGCGACGAGTGGGGACTCGGCACCGTTGTTGAGTTCGGCGCCGGATGAGACGGTGAAGCGAGACCGTGGTGATGCGAGCGATGTGCTTCGTGTGACGCGAGTCGTGCCACCGATCACCGATGAGTGGACTCCGTCGCCCGACGTGACGAGGTCACACTTCGAGCCGTCAATGGCGACGACGTAGGTGTGCAGTGACTCAGGATGATCGAGTTGGTTCGCCGACACCCACACCTCCGTGTCGGATGCACCGATCACCGATCGAACCTGCAGGTCGTTCGGAGTGAGTGTGCGGTCTCGCGCAACGAGACTCCGCACACCGTTGCGCTCCCCGCACCAGATGAGGGTGCCGTCGGAGGCGAGAACCGGAGATCCAGGTACGAGCTCCACCCACGTGTCGTCTCGCTCGGTTGCAATCGTCGTCGTCGCACCGGTATCTGGGTCGACAACCAACCACGACACCATCCGTTGGTCACGAGTCTGCACACCAACGACGAGACCGCCGTTCGTCCACGTGACGGTCGTGAGGTAGGGGAAGGCAGACGCATCCCAGGAGATTGGAACGTGTGTTCCATCGAGTGAGGCGACGACCGCACCGACGATGGCATTGCGCGTGCCGGCCTTCGGATAGCGAATTGCACGCGGAAGCGAATCGGGGCGGGCAGGATCAGCGATCCATACCGTGTCGACGACGGACTCATCGACTCGCGCGACCACCAGCCGCTCGCCATCGGGCGACCACCAGTGACCGCGCTGGCGCCCCATCTCTTCGGCGGCGATGAACTCTGCGCGTCCCCAACTGACGGACTCTCCGCCGCCACGTGCGATCACACTCGTCGATCCATCCTCGCGTCGAACGTGAAGTTCGTTTCCGACGACATACGACACTCGACGACCGCACGGGCTGAGACGCGGGTCGAAGACGGCACCGTCAGTTGGCGTGATGTCGTTGGTCGTTCCCGTGAGCAAGTCGACGATCTTGAGTGCACCTCGGAGAACGAAGACCGCTTTCGAGACATCGGCATCACACGAATACGAAACGATCCCTCCCGCACCCTCGCGTGCGCGTTCTCGTCGCGCGCGTTCGAGATCGGATTCGTCGCTTGGCGAATCGCTGGACGTCGCATGTGCATCGACGATGCAACGCTCGGTGGAGGTCTCCACGTCGAAGAT
This sequence comes from Ilumatobacteraceae bacterium, assembly GCA_036804285.1. Lineage (GTDB taxonomy): Bacteria > Actinomycetota > Acidimicrobiia > Acidimicrobiales > Ilumatobacteraceae > UBA3006. The sequence continues at coordinate 1,613 of DAIRSS010000030.1, read as the reverse complement.
CCACAGCGAATTGACGGGATCTGAACCCGATGCGGACCGACAAAAGACGATCCGTTTGCCATCCGGAGAGACGACGATGTTGCGCGGCTCGCCGAGGGTCAGGCGTTGGGTCCGCGCGTACTGGCGCGGGAAGGAGTCGGCCGTCACGAGCGACCCACGAGTTCGCCGGTGGGTAACAGTCGAACGATTTCGCCGACGAAGTCGTGGTCGATCGCGTGTCGCATGATCCCGTCGTCACTGGTCGTGGCCCACGAGCGAACCCCATCGTGGGTAAGCACGGAGGCAGCGAGTCGCGACGGCGAACCATCGCGATCGTGCATGACGCTGTAGGCCTCGATCGTGACGTCACCCGAAACTTCTGACGCCGATGCTGCGTGGCGCTTTGGCAGTGCATCGATTTCACGCTGTGGCGAGTCGTGGAGGAATGGGTGGTTCGGCGGTGTCGATTGGTAGGCACCGAAGGAGTGTTTGGTGGCATAACCGCCGTTGGCCCAGACAAGGGCCTTTGCATCGCTGTCCTTGCGCAACGCCGTCATCGTGGTGGCGATCGCATGCATCACGTAGTTGTTGAACGGTCCACCGGCAAAGGACAGGCCACCGGTGCACGTGAGCGGGCCATCGATTCCCAGTCCAAGTGACGCCGCTCCGAGCTGCACCGCAGACGGAAAACATGAATACAGGTCGATGACGTCGATTTCGTCGATCGACCAACGAGCGAGTTCGAGAAGTCGCTTCGCGCCAAGTCGAATCGCGGGAGTCTCCGTGAAGCTCCAGCGGTGTGAGACGAAGTTGTGTTCGTGTGCGTCGGTTCCTGCAACGGGGAAGACCCAGCGATCGCGCGGTATGCCGAGCGATTCGGCGCGTTCGACCGAGCACATGACGAGCGCGGCCGCCATGTCGACGTCGTTGTTGGAGTTCATCAACTTCGTGTACGGATAGCCGACCATGCGGTTGGATTCCGACGTTGTGGAGATCTGTTCAGCCGAGAACCGATCCTGAATCCATGCATGTGGATTGTCCGCTGCAACGGCGCTGAACCTCGACCACAATTCCGAGATGTGTCGGCGATGTTGAGCGATCGACATTCCCGCAGCAGATCGCAGCGCGGTTTCGAACATCGGATAGATCTCGATCGGCAGGACGATGTTGCGCTCGATCTCCAGAGGATGGAGCATCTCGAGTTCTCCGCCGATCGGAGTCGGTTGAGCGTCTCGTGTGCTCGCGTCGTCGCCCGACACCCAATCGAGATCGACCCCGGCTGCTCGTGCGCGTCGTCGCGTCCGCGACGATTCTCCGCCGGTGAGCACGATGCAGTCGGCGCGACCTGCCTGAATCTCGAGTGCGCTCAGGTTGACGAGCGCCTGTGGAAGGTTCCCGCCGTGGGTCGTGTAGCCGTGGATGCGTGCGGTAATTCCGGTCGCACGTGAGATGGCCGCAGCGGGGTTCTGCACCTTCGTGGACAGGCTTTTCAGTACGTGGATTGCATCGACACTCGGTGGTTGAGCGCAGCCCGCATCGACGAAAGCTTGGCGCACCGCATCCGACATCAACTCGATCGGTCCGCGAGCTCGAGAAATGTCGTCTTCGTGCTGGAGGACTTGGGCCTGGCCGAC
>DAIRSS010000029.1:2112-17158 GCA_036804285.1 Ilumatobacteraceae bacterium | reverse complement strand
CTCCCAGGACGCAAAACCACTCGCTGCATCGTCGCCAACGATGGTGAACAAGGTGGCCTTGGGATGCTCGGCAGACAATGCCGCGAGTGTGTCGGCGGTGTAGCTCGGGCCGCCACGATCGATTTCGAGCCGACCGGCTGAGAGGCCGTCGACATCGGCAACGGCTGCCTCGACCATCGCGAACCGATCCTCGGCGCTCGTCACGTCACGCGACGACGTCTTCTGCCAGGGGTCGTTGGCGACCATCAAGATGACGACGTCGAGTTCGAGCGCATGGCGCACGTTGACGGCGGTGACGAGGTGTCCGACATGGGGTGGGTCGAAGGTTCCCCCGAAGAGGCCGATGCGTGTGGGGGTCACGGGTTCAGGAGTCCCACAGGGGCCAGATACACCCCAGCAGTCTAGGAACGTGGCCCTTCTACCGAGTCCCGAGCCACATCACACCCGTCCCGATTCGTGGCAGACCCGAACTCGCCCGCTTTCCCAAGCGGGATAAGGAAATGGGAAAAACAAGAAAAAAGAATTTAGGTCTTCCCTTTTTCGAGCCGATGAACTAATGTCGGTAACCCACTTGTAATACCCCCAGCAAGACCCCCCGAAATCCCCCAAAACCCCAGCCAGTGACGTTGGCACCCGTGTCTTTCGTCACTGACCCCCCACACGACCACGAAAGAGAAAGCACCTCACATGTCTGACGCCATCGGCCTCTATTTGAACGAAATCGGCAAGGTTCCCCTGCTCAACGCTGAAGACGAGCGCAACCTGTCGAAGGCCATCGAGAAGGGCCGCGACGCCCAGAAGAAGCTCGAGGCCGGCGAACGCGGTGCGCAGTTGCGCGCCGACTTGCGTGCCGCCGCCAAGGCGAAGGACCACTTCATTCGCTCGAACCTCCGACTCGTCGTGTCGATCGCTCGCCGTTACCCATTGCCGCAGGGCATGGACCTCTTGGACCTCATCCAGGAAGGCAACCTCGGCCTCGAGCACGCCGTCGACAAGTTCGACTGGCGCCGTGGATTCAAGTTCTCCACCTATGCAACGTTCTGGATCCGTCAGGCCATCGGTCGTGCACTCGACCAGAAGGCCTCGCTCATCCGCATCCCTGGTGATCGCTCCGCGACGCTGCGCGCTGCGCTCCGTCAGGGTTCGGGCGATGCAGAGGGCTTGGACGCGATGAACGCCGAACTGCACCGCCTCACCACCCCGGTCTCGCTCGACAAGACCATCGGTGACGACGGCGATGCGACCCTCGGTGACCTCGTCCCGAACGACGACATCAGCCCGGAAGAGGCCGTGATGTCGCTCGTCGACACCGATCTCTTGGACAACCTGCTCTCCACGCTCGACGAGCGTGCCCGCTATGCAGTCGAAGCCCGCTTCGGCATGCACGACGGTGAGCGCAAGAGCTTCCGCCAGGTCGGCGAGGAACTCGGCGTCACCGCCGAGGCCGCACGTCGTCTCGTCAGCCGCGCCGTGGATTCGCTGCGCGACGACGCAGGCGACTTCCTGACCGTCTGAGCGAACCGATAATTCGGCGGGTTTCGCCGAGTTTGCATTCGTACACTGAGAGGCGATTCGTATGAGCCGCACGTGGACACCCTCGACATGGCAGTCGTTCCCTGCCGTGCAGCAGCCTGATTGGCCCGATACCGGTGAACTCGACCGCGCGCTGAAGCAGATCGCCGCTCTTCCGCCACTCGTGTTCGCTGGCGAGGCGCGCTCGCTCCTTGCCTCGCTCGGACAAGTGGCGAGTGGAAATGCGTTCCTCCTCCAGGCAGGTGACTGCGCGGAGAGCTTCGAGGAATTCACCGCAGTGAACATCCGCGAGAAGTTGCGTGTCATCTTGCAGATGGCCGTGATGCTCACGTACTCGATGGGCGTGCCCGTCGTGAAGGTCGGCCGCATCGCCGGTCAGTTCGCCAAGCCACGCTCGAATGCAACCGAGTCGGTCGGTGGCGTGGAGTTGCCCGTCTTCCGCGGACACATGGTCAACGATCCGACACCGCATCTCGAGTCACGCGTGCCCAACCCCGAGCGACTCGTGCAGGCGTACCACCAGGCCGCGAGCACGTTGAACCTCGTGCGCGCGTTCACCAAGGGTGGTTTCGCCGACCTCAACCGTGTGCACGCGTGGAACCAAGAATTCGTCGCCTCGAGCGCCGAGGGTCAGCGTTACGAGCAAGTGGCCTCCGAGGTCGAGCGCGCGCTCGCCTTCATGCGCGCGTGTGGCATCGACACCGAGACCAACACCGCGCTCCATCAGGTCGACGTCTACACGAGCCACGAGGCGCTCATCTTGGGCTACGAAGAAGCTCTCACCCGCCAGGACTCCCTCACGGGTGACTGGTACGACTGCAGCGCGCACATGCTGTGGATCGGCGAGCGCACTCGCCAACTCGACGGCGCACACGTCGAGTTCCTCCGCGGCGTCGGCAACCCGATCGGCTGCAAGATCGGCAAGACGACGACCGTCGACTACGTCCTCGAATTGTGCGAGACGCTGAATCCCGCGCGCATCCCCGGACGCCTCACGTTGATCACCCGTATGGGTGCAGCTGACGTCGAGGAGGCGCTGCGTCCACTGCTTCGCGCCGTGCGCGATGCGGGACACCCCGTCGTGTGGGCGTGTGACCCGATGCATGCGAACACCTTCACCGCGCCGAACGGCCGCAAGACCCGGCACTTCGAAGACATCGTGAGCGAGATCACGGGCTTCGTGCGCGCACATCGCAACGAGGGCACCTGGCCAGGCGGCATCCACATCGAATTGACCGGCGAGAACGTCACCGAATGCCTTGGTGGCGGAGAGGGTCTGTCGAACGACGACCTCGACACACGGTATGAGACCGTGTGCGACCCGCGCCTGAACGCTCGCCAGTCTCTCGACCTCGCATTCCGCGTCGCAGAACTGATCCGCAGCAAGAATTGATCCGTGGCTTCCACGGACCTCGCGGCCTTCGACCTCGTTGCGTCGTGGCCAGTCGAGCGAGTCGCCGTCGGCGCCATCGACAGGAACGGCGACATCCATCTCTCGGGTGATCGCGGCACGTTCCGCATCGCGTCGGTGAGCAAGGTCATGACCGCATGGGCGACGCTGATCGCCGTCGAAGACGGTTCGGTGTCGCTCGACGATCCCGTCGGTGATGGTGGTTGCACCCTTCGCCACCTCCTCGCCCACACCGGTGGCTACGGCTTCGACACCCGCGAGGCGATCGTCTCGCCCGGCAAGAAGCGGATCTATTCGAACACCGGATACGACATGATCGGAGCGCACGTCGCCGAACGCGTCGAGATGGACTTCGACGAGTACCTCGCCGAGGCAGTCTTTGCTCCGCTCGGAATGGACGGCGCAGATCTCCTCGGATCACCGGCCAAGGACGTGCACTGCACGATCGAGGACCTCGCCACCTTCGTCGCTGAACTGCGAACGCCTCAACTGATCGCTCCGACGACCGCGCTCGAGGCGACGACGAACCAGTTCGGCGACGTCGAGGGGGTCGTTCCCGGACTCGGCAAGTTCTCGCCGTGCAACTGGGGACTTGGCCCAGAGATTCGCGGCCACAAGTGGCCTCATTGGACCGGATCCCGCAACTCCTCATCCACCTTCGGTCACTTCGGTGGCTCGGGCACCTTCATGTGGGTCGACCCGGTCGCACACGTCGCGGCGTTCTCTCTCGCCAATCGCGAGTTCGACGAATGGGCGATGGAGTGCTGGCCCGTGTTCTCGGATGCGATCCTCGACGAACTCGGACGTAACTAGATGAATCTCGAACGCAACCATCGTGCAGATGCGATACTGCTCATGTTCTGCTCGTTCGGCACTGCGACATCGAACAGTTTGATCTTTGCCGCCATCGGCGACCTCCAGGACACGTACGGATTTTCTTCTGTCGGTCTCGGCGCGATCGCCGGAATGGGATTCTTCTCGGGACTGATGGTGCAGATGTTCGTCGCCCCACTCGGGGACCGCGGGCATTCCAAGCGCCTGATCATGGCAGGTCTCCTCCTCGGTGCAGTTGGTTCGCTCTTGTTTGCGACCGGATCGAACCTGGCGACGTTCGTCGTCGCGCGCGGCATCATCGGCAGCGCGTTCGGCTTCGTCTTCCCCGCCGTTCGCGCACTCATCGCCCATGTCGACCCCGAGCGCCGCGGTGAACGGCTCGGACGACTCGGTGCAGTCGAACTCCTCGGCTTCGTTGCTGGCCCGCTCATCGGTGGATTCCTGATCGATCCCGTCGGTCTCGGCGAGACGTTCGCGCTCTTCGGAGCCCTGAACCTCGTCACGCTCGCGGTCATCGCACGACGAAGCTTTCCACGACTGCCATCGACCGAGGCGAGCCAGCGGCTGAGCTTTACCTTGTTGCGCGAGCCGAAGGTGCGCGTGGCGGTGCTGTTGTTCATGGCGACGCAGGCACCGATCGGTGTCTTCGATGCACTGTGGGATCGATACCTCACCGACCTCGGTGGCACCAACGTCACCGTCGGGTTGTCATTCGCGCTGTTCGGTCTGCCGTACATCGCGCTTGCCTCACGCGCTGGGCGGTTCACCGACAAGCGCGACTCGGTGAAGATTGCGATGGCCGCATTGGTCATCGTGTCGCCGTTCCTCGCCTTGTACGGTCTCATCGAGGTGCTGTGGTTCGTCGTGTGGCTGAACTTTGCCGAAGGCATCGTGCAGGCGATGACGTATCCGGCGGTGAACGCCACGATTGCGAATTCCGCCCCGCACGGACGCGCAGCTGCCGTGCAGGGACTTGCGGGAGCATCGGGACTCCTCGTCGCGCTCACGATGTCCGTGGCGATGCCACCGGTCTATGGGGCATTCGGAGCAGGCGTGACGTTCACGATCGTCGCGTTACTCATGCTCACCTGTACTGGACTCGCCGCCCTCCAACACCGTCGAATCGCGGTCCAATCCGACTAACACGACGCCCTCACACACGAAGGTACGTTCCTAGACTGAAGCCATGAGTGTCGGACAGCGTCCAGTCCTTGCTCAATTCGATGCACGCACCGACTCGTTCGACAGCATCTGGGAGGCGTTCTCACGCGATGGTGCCGCGATCGTCCACCACATGCTGGAATCGGAGACCGTTGCTCGGCTTCGCGAAGAGCTCGCCGCCACGACGCGCTCGACGTCCGCCGGCACCAAGTCGACGGACTCCATGGTGCAGAAGTTCTGGGGCTCCCAGACCAAGCGCTTTACCCGACTCGCATCACGCTCGAAGACCTTCCGTGACGACGTCCTCGTCCATCCGATCCTGCGACAGGTTGCCGATCGGGAAATCCTTCCCCACTGCGCGGCGTACTGGATGAACACCGGGCAGGTGATGATCATTGGACCGGGCCAGTCCGCGCAATGGCTCCATCGCGACGCCGACAACTGGCCACTCGTCCTCGGACCGAACGAGCGACCCGTCACGATCTCGTGCATGTTCGCACTCACCGAGTTCACCGCCGAAGCGGGAGCAACGAGGGTGGTTCCGGGCAGTCACCGTTGGGACGACTTCTCTCGAGTGCCGAATCCCGACGACGTCATCCAAGCAGTCATGCCAGCGGGAAGCGCACTGATCTATTCAGGGACGGTCCTCCATGGCGGTGGCGAGAACACCACCGCAGACGTGTGGCGCGAGGGCATGCACCTGTCGTATCTCGTCGGTTGGTTGACACCAGAGGAAGCCGGCTGCCTCGGCATGTCCGAGGAGGTCGCGCGCACACTCACGCCGCTCCAGCAACAACTGCTCGGCTGGCGTTGCTACGACGGTGACATGGCGGCAGCTCGACTGTGGACGCTCGACTACGAGGACATTCCCGTCGCACTCGACTGGAACAAGGGGGCATCGTCATGACGACGAGCGACATCCGCGGGTTACGCACGAGCTTCACACGCGAGGAATACGTCTCCGACGAGCACTTCACCCGCGAGATGGAGAGTGTCTACGGCTCGACCTGGTGCTTTGCAGGACTCAGCCAAGAGTTGTCTCACGTCGGCGATCGACTCGTTGCCGAGGTCGGAAACGAAAGCATCCTCATCGTGCGCAATCGCGAAGGGGAACTCCGCGCCTACTACAACGTGTGCCAGCACCGCGGTTCGCAGCTGTGCGACGAGAGCGGATCCGGCCACGGCGCGGCCATCACCTGCCCGTATCACGCCTGGAGTTACTCACTCGACGGCAAGCTCGTCTCGGCGATCCACCACGCCAAGGAGGACTTCGACCGCGAATGCATCGCGCTCACGAGCGTGCGGGTGGACGAATGGCAGGGTTGCATCTTCGTGTGTCTGAGCGAGACCGCGCCGTCACTCATCGACTCCCTCGAACACCTCTACTCAGCGCCGCGATCCCTCGAGCGCTTCGACCTCGGCTCACTCGTGCGAGCACACCACACGGTGGACGAAGCACAGTGCAATTGGAAGGTGCTCGCGGAGAACTACTCCGAGTGTCTGCACTGCTCCGTCGTCCATCCCGAGTTCTGCGACCTGGTACCCGTGTACAAGACGGGCCGCACGATCGAAAGTGACCGCGACGACTGGGCCGCACGACTGAAGACCGGAGCATCGGCGATCTCCTTCGATGCCACCTCGTCGCTCCCGATGATCCCGGGCATGACCGAACCGCTCGTCTACGGCGCGTTCGTGTATCCCAACATGCTGATCGACGTGATGCCCACCTGTGTGGCGCTCACCCGCTACGTGCCGCGCTCCGCCTCGCACACCACCGTGCACACCGACTATCTCTTCCCCAAAGAAACGCTCGAGGACCCGTCGGCCGACCTCACGCCGACGCTGTCGTTCAATGACCTCGTGAACCAGCAAGACATCGCAGTTTCTGAGCGCGTTCAGCGGGGCGTCAACTCCAAGTCCTTCGTCAGGGCCCACCACACCGGCATGGAGAAGTACGCACAGCAGTTCGTCAAGCGCTACCGCGCCGACATCCGCTAGTTGTAGCTACCGACGGCGAAGTCGGCCGAAGTCCGATCGCTGACCTCGGCGAGCGCGCGACCGAATCGATCCATGTTGTCGATCCACTGGTCGGCATGCGTGCGATCGTGTGCCACCGACATCGTGATCGACTCGCTCTTTCCCCACGGTGGAAGGAACACCCCGCCGTTGAACTGGGTGAGGAAGTGCAGGTGCGACACGGCGGTGTTGAAGCCGAGGAACTGTCGATAGTTCGTCGCGACCTCACCGCTGAACACGACACAGACCTTGAACCCGTAGTGATGACCGTATGCCGCATGTCCATAGGAGCGCAGCACCTCGAGGGATTGTTGCAAGACGTATGAGCCGACGTCATCGGCACGTGCGTAGGCATCCTCGGTGAGCACCTCGGTGAGCGTCGCCACCGCAGCTGCCATCGTCATTGGATTGCCATTGAACGTGCCGATCTGGTTGTAGCGCCCATCCTCGATCAAACCCATCACCTCTTCGGTTCCACCGATCGCCCCACATGGCACGCCACCACCGAGAGCCTTGGCGAGACACACGAGGTCGGGCGTGACGCCGAAGAGCCGCGTTGCGCCACCGCGATGCACGACGAGACCGGTCTTCACTTCGTCGAAGGTGAGCAATGCCCCGTGACGATGCACGATGTCGCGGACACCCTCGAGATAGCCGGCGTCGGGAACGATGATGCCCGCGTTCATCATCATCGGCTCCATGATCATTCCCGCAATCTGTCCCGGATGTTCGGCAAACACCCGCTCGAGCGCTGCGAGATCGTTGAATGGCACGATCCGCACGAGGTCGGCCACCGCCTGCGGCACCCCCTCACCGGGCGTACGCGTCGGGTTGTGTGACGGGCCGAGCTGATCGACGGAACGGAAGATCGACACGAGCACGGAGTCGTGATGGCCGTTGTAGCCACCCTCGATCTTGACGATGAGATCGCGACCGGTCGCTGCGCGCATGAGATGGATCGCGTCCATCGTGGCCTCAGAGCCTGAGTTGTTGAAGCGCCACTTCGGAAGTCCGAATCGCTGCGCGAGCAGTTCAGCCACCGTGACGATGTCGGGTGACGGCTGCGCGAAGTGCGTTCCCTTGGTGACGCGGTGCTGGACCGCTCGAACGATCGCGGGGTTCGCATGACCGACGATGTTGGCCCCATACCCGGCGTGGAAGTCGATGTATCGATTGCCGTCCACGTCCCAGACGTAGGCGCCCTCACCTCGTTCGACCCAGATCGGCACGGGTCGCGAACTCGCCCAACTGGAGGCGACGCCGCCCGGGATGTATTCCGAGGCCCTGGCGTGGTGTTTCACGGACCCGGGAATTCGAGCAAGCAGTGCCGCCTCTTCGCTCGCGATTCGTTTGTCCAGTTCGTTCACCAGGAATAAGGTACACCCATGCAACGACGTGACTTCCTTCGCACCCTGTTAGCGACCACGGGCGGACTGGCAATTGCGCCAAGTGTGCTCGCCGCATGCGGTTCTTCGTCCAGTTCCAGTGGCGCGCTCGTCATCGGCACGCCACAGAACCCCGTCACGCTCCCATCCACGGGCGAGGCGATCGCTGACGGTCTCGCCAACGAGGGCGGAACGATGGAAATCCTCAACTGGGCCGACTACACGAACCCCGAGGTCATCGCGGACTTCGAAAAGGCCTTCGGTGTCACGATCAAGCAGACCATCTACGACAACGAAGATGCCGCCATCGCCAAGTTGCGCAACGGCACGCTCAAGCCCGACTTGATCGTCGGAATGACCGACACCGCACTCGCTCGCCTCGTCGCCGGTGATCTCATCCAACCGCTCAACCAGACGTACATCCCGAATCGAACCAACTTGCTCTCCGGATTGCAGAGCCCGTATTACGACCAGGGCTCGCAGTACACGATGGCCCAGTTCATCTATGGCAACGGCATCGGATTCAGGTCCGATCGCGTCGATCCTGCACAGATTTCGGCTGAGGGATACGACTCGATGTGGAACTCGACCTACAAGGGCAAGCTCGCGGTGATTGATTCGTATCGCGACACGATCTCGCTTGCTCTTCTCCAAGCCGGTGTTGCCGACGTGAACACCTCCGATGCCGACGTCCTTGCGGCAGCACAGGAAAACCTCATTCGCCTGCGCGAGGCAACGAGCCCGAAGGTCGACATCGTGAGTTACACCGAGATCCCTGCGGGCAACCGCGACATCGCCTACATGTGGGGTGGAGATGCACTCGCGATGCCGTTCTTCCTCGCGGAGGGAACCTCGGCCGACGTGCTCGGCTTCTGGTACCCGAAGGACACGATCACCGCGAACGACTTCTTCTGCATCCCGAAGGCATCCGCCACGCCGGTCGCCGCTCACCAATTCATCAACTACCTGCTCGACGTCGAGGTGGCGATCAAGAACCAGACCTACGTCGGCTACCAGCCCGCCCTCACCGAGGTGACCGTCGAGGCGATGCTCTCGTCGGGCGGCATCGTCGAGAGCGTCGCCGATGCAGTCGTCACCCAAGAGCGATACGAAGCGGGAGCGCGACTCGTCAGCCTCGAACCAGAGGTCGATGCGCTGTGGAACGACGTGTGGACCACGTTCACCGCCGGCTGATTCGATGAACTCTCGCAACCGTCTCTGGGTTGCACTCACCGCGCCAGGAGTTGCCTGGCTTGCATTCTTCTTTGCTCTCCCGTTCTACGCCGTCGCCTGTGTCGCGTTCGGGTCGATCGACCCGATCTTCCGCGATGCCGTGCCGCAATGGAATCCGCTCAACTGGGACTTCACCCAAGCGTCGAGCGTGATCGACAGCATCGTGTCCGGCCCGCTCCAGGGCGTGGTCGTGCGAACCTTCATCTACGTGTTGATCGCCATGGCCACGTCGTTCGCGCTCGGCTTCCCGATCGCGTATTACCTGGCTCGCCACGCCGGCAAGCGACGGCTCATGCTCCTCACCCTCATCGTCTTGCCGTTTTGGGTCAATTACCTGATGCGGATGTTGGCGTGGGTGAACTTGCTCAGCCCGAGTGGATTCGCCCAACGAGCACTCTCGTTCTTCGGCGTCAACTACAACTGGCTCGACGGCTCCCCGATCACCGTCATCCTCGGTCTCGTCTACGGATACGTGCCGTTCCTCATCCTCCCGCTGTACGCCACGCTCGAACGCATCGACTGGCGCCTCGTGGACGCCGCACGTGACCTGGGCGCCACGTCTCGACAGGCATTCCGCCTCGTCACCGTCCCGCTCGCCTCTGCGGGACTCGTCGCGGCAGGCATCCTGATCGCTCTCCCGATGTTCGGTGACTACTACACGAACGACCTCCTCTCGCGCTCCCCGAACACCGAGATGCTCGGCAATCAGATCGACTTCTACATCAACAATTCGAGCGAACCACAGAACGGCGCCGTGCTCGTGATGTTCCTCTCGGGAATGCTCCTCATCGGGCTGTCGTGGTACCTGCGCAACACGGCACGAATCGGACGCGAGCGGGTGCGGTGATGAAGCGAAAGATTCGCCTCTTGCCGGCACTCGTGTGGGGATATGTGATCTGGAGTTTGCTCCCCGTCGTCATTGCGGTTGCCTTCTCCTTCAACGACGGCCGCAGCCGCTCGGTGTGGCAGGGGTTCTCGTTCCGCTGGTGGTTCACCGATCCCTACGGTTCGGTGTTTCGCGACGAAGCGATGCGCCAGAGCATCGTGAATTCACTCGTCCTCGCGATCTCGACGATGGTCATCGTCGTTCCTCTCGGCATCAGCCTTGCGATCGGGGCGCACCGCATTCGTGGCAAGAGTTCGACCGCCGTGCAGGGACTCACGTCCGTGCCGCTCGTGACACCGGAGATCGTCGTCGGTGCTGCACTCCTCATCACCTTCACGCGATTACTGAGCGGAATCCCCCTCGGCTACCCGGCACAGGTCCTCGGCAACGTCACGTTCTCGGTGGCGAGCGTCGTCGTCATCGTGCGCGCACGACTGGTCTCGATCGGATCCAGCTTCGAGGACGCTGCGCGGGATCTCGGTGCCACGCGTTTGCAGGCCGTGCGCTTCGTGCTCATGCCAATGCTGTGGCCATCGATCATGGCGAGTCTCGTCGTGGTCTTCGCCACCGTGATCGACGACTTCGTGATCACGAGCTTCCTCTCCGCTGGCGTGGACTCACAAACCGTCCCGCTGCGGATCTACTCCTCGGTTCGAGGCGGTGCGACACCCGCCCTGAACGCCTTGGCGACGCTTCTCATCCTCACGACGCTCGGTGCGCTCACCCTCGGACTCGCGGGCATGTCGGTCTGGAAGAAGCGCCACGGCGAACCGGGCGGCATGCGCAACGCGCTCGCCGACATCACCCGAATGGGTGACTAGTTCTTGGCCACGACGCGCACGGCGTCGGGCAAGACTTCGATCGTCGTCGCCTGACCATCGCTCAGTGCACGTGAACGCTCGTCGTTCGGCACCTCGGCCACGAGCGTCGCCGATCCGACGCTCAACGTCACCCGGAGAGTCGAGCCAGCAAAGGTGACGCGACCGATCGTCGCTGGCGTGGAACCGGTGCCCACGTGAATGCGCTCCGGTCGAATCATCACCGTGGTGGTCCCTGCATGGTTCGCCTCTGGCGCGGCAAAGCGCACGCCCCCGACATCGACGAACCCTGGCGCGACCACGCTCGCGTCGAGCAGGTTCGCCGCGCCGACGAACTTCGCGACGTCGACCGTCGCGGGGGTCTCGTAGATCTCACGTGGTGTCCCCACTTGCACCAGTCGCCCCTCACGCATGACCCCGATTCGATCGCTCATGGTGAACGCCTCGTGCTGGTCGTGGGTGACGTAGATGAAGGTGATGCCGATACGGCGCTGCAGCGTGGCGAGGTCGACCTGCAATCTCGCCCGCAACTGCGCATCGAGTGCGCCGAGTGGCTCGTCGAGCAGGAGCACACGGGGCTCGAGCACGAGAGCTCGTGCGAGCGCCACACGCTGCTGCTCGCCACCCGACAACTGCGGCACCTTACGTTCGGCGAACGTCCCGAGCGCAACGAGATCAAGCGCCCGACCGACCCGTTCGCGGACGGATTCCTCGCGTGGCTTCGGAGACTCGAAACGTAATCCGAAAGCCACGTTGTCGAAAACGTTGAGGTGCGGAAAGAGCGCGTAGTTCTGGAACACCGTGTTGAGCGGACGTTCCTCGGGTTGGTCGTTGGTGACGTCACGACCGTCGATCAAGATCCGACCCGAGTCCGGCATTTCAAACCCACCGATCATGCGAAGCGTGGTGGTCTTGCCGCAGCCCGAAGGTCCGAGGAGGGAGAAGAACTCTCCTGGTCGGATGTCGAGATTGACGTCGTTGACGACGAGGCGCTCACCAAAGAGCTTGTTCAACCCTTCGAGCCGAACGCCCCCCTGTGTTTCCCCGTGCTGCATGACGCCGCGCGCCGAGTTGTTAGCTCAGGCGCTCCACGATCATGGCCATACCCTGGCCACCACCGACGCACATCGACTCCATGCCGATCGTTTTGCCGGTGTGCTGTAGTCCGTTGAGCAACGTCGTCATGATGCGTGCGCCGGTCATTCCGAACGGGTGACCGAGGGCGATCGCACCGCCGTGCACGTTCAACTTGTCGTAGTCGATGCCGAGGTGCTTGGCCGAGGGGATCACCTGTGCGGCGAACGCCTCGTTGATCTCGACGAGGTCGATGTCGTTGATCGTCATGCCTGCGCGCTTCATCGCCTGACGGCATGCCTCGATCGGACCGAGACCCATGATCTCCGGGTTGAGCCCCGAGACGCCCGAGGACACGATGCGTGCAAGTGGCGTGATGCCGAGCTGCTTGGCCTTGGCATCACTCATCACCATCACGGCTGCTGCACCGTCGTTCAACGGGCATGCGTTACCGGCAGTGATCTGTCCGTCGGGACGGAACGCTGGCTTGAGTCCAGCGAGTGCCTCGACCGTCGTGCCATCGCGCGGGCCGTCGTCCTTCGACACGACCGTGCCGTTGGGCAAGGTGAGCGGAGTGATCTCGCGCTCGAAGAAACCATTCTTCTGGTTGGCAACTGCACGCTGCTGTGAACGAGCACCCCACTCGTCCATCTCTTGGCGGGTCACGCCCTCGATCTCACGGACGTTCTCTGCCGTCTGACCCATTGCGATGTAGTAGTCGGGCAAACCCTGCGGTGCGGTCCAGGTCGGCTGGCCACCACCGGCGCGCAACTTCGTGCGCTCACCCGGAGTCTTGAACACCGGGTTCGGCGCAGTGTCGCTCGCGCCGCTCATGTAGCGACTCACGGTCTCGACGCCCGCTGCGATGAAGCAGTCACCCTCGCCCGCCTTGATGGCGTGTGCCGCCATGCGGATGGTCTGCAAGCTGGACGAGCAGTAACGATTCACGGTCACACCCGGCACATCGTCGAGACCCGCGAGGATCGCCGCGACGCGCGCGATGTTGAATCCACCTTCACCAGCTGGCTGGCCGATACCGAGCATGAGGTCCTCGACGTCGTTCGCCTTGACCTGCGGAACCTTGGCCATCAAAGCCTTCAGGATCTGTGCCGTCATGTCGTCCGGGCGCATCTCCACGAGGGAGCCCTTGTTGGCACGGCCGATCGGGCTGCGGGCGGTTGCGACGATCACTGCTTCGGTCATGGAACTCTCCGTTCGATCTCGGGCGATTGCACAGAGAACGGTACCATTTGCCCATGCAGCCCTCCCCAGTGGACCTGGACTCCATCAACATCTCCGATCCCGAGTTCTGGAAGGCCTCCCGCGAGGTTCGCGAGTCCACGTTCGCGACCCTGCGCCGCGAAGCCCCGATCAAGTTCTTCCCGGAGATCCCACTCCAGAACTTCCCCGTCGGCCCCGGCTACTGGGCGCTGACCAAGCACGACGACATCTGGCACGTGAGCCGCAACCCCGACCTGTTCTGCTCGGGCCGCGGAACCAACATCCCCGATCTCACCGTCGAGTTGAACGAGTTCTTCGGCTCGATGATCTCGATGGACGACCCGAAGCACGTCCGCCTGCGCACCATCGTCTCCAAGGGTTTCACGCCAAAGGAAATCGGACGCGTCGAGGAGTACGTGCGCACGAAGGCCCGCACGATCGTGGACCGCGTGATCGAGGAGCATTCGGGCAAAGAGTTCGACTTCGTTGACGCGATCGCTGCGCCGTTCCCGCTGCAGATCATCTGCGAGATGATGGGCATCCCGAGCACGGACGACCGTCAAATCCTCGAGTGGACGAACGTAATTCTCGGCGCGGGCGACCCCGACTTCGGCGGCACGCTCGAGAACTTGATGCGCGTCGCACTCGAGATCTACGCCTACGCCCAGGCGCTCGGCGAAGACCGCCTGAAGAATCCACAAGATGACCTCACCAGCATCATGATGCACGCCACCGTGGATGGCGAGCGAATGAGCCCACAGGAATTCGGCAGCTTCTTCATCCTCCTCGTCGTGGCCGGAAACGAAACCACGCGCAATGCGATCAGCCACGGCATGATGCAGCTCACGAAGAACCCCGACCAGCGTCGTGCGTGGTTCGACAACTTCGAGGCCGGCACCAAGAACGCCGTCGAGGAGATCGTGCGCTACGCCTCGCCGGTCATCCACTTCCGTCGCACCGCGACGCGAGACACCGAGATCCGTGGACAGAAGATCGCGGCGGGAGAAAAAGTCGTGATGTGGTACAACTCGGGCAATCGCGACGAAGAAATCTTCGACGATCCCTACCGCTTCGACGTCACGCGCGCACCGCACCCCGCGCAGATCGGCTTCGGTGCCGGCGGACCACACTTCTGTCTCGGTGCGAACCTCGCACGTCGAGAGATCGCCGTGATGTTCGACGAGATCCGCCGTCGACTGCCGAACCTCGAGATCACTGGCGAGCCTGCGTACTTGCAGAGCAACTTCATCAACGGCATCAAGCGCCTGCCCGCTCGCTTCTAGGCCGCGGTCTCCTAGCGGTTCGGGTCGACGAGCAGTCGGCCCTGCACGTCACCCTTCAGAATCGAATCCAACTTCGGCGCGAGATCGCCGAGACCAAGCACGGTTGAGTCTTGCGAATCGAGCCAGGTCGGCTTCAAGTCAGTGGCGATGCGGCCCCACATCGCAATACGCGACGCAAGATCGACCTGCAC
>DAIRSS010000029.1:0-2012 GCA_036804285.1 Ilumatobacteraceae bacterium | reverse complement strand
TGTGTCGCATAGCCGCCGTGATGAGCAACGCCGACGTCGTATCCGTGCACGATCACGGGCGAACCGACAGCGAGCCCGGAATTGCCCGGCTCGACGATGGTGCCCGCAAGATCGACGCCTGGGATCAGCGGGTCAATGCGTGCGACTCGGCCCTTCTCGGTCGAAGCGAGTCCGTCCTTGTAGTTGACACACGACCACTCCACCTTGACGAGAACGTCACCGTCACCGAGTGAGTCAATGGGAACGTCCTCTATCCGCCTCGTCCAGACGTCGTTGACCTTCCCAACGAGTAGTGCGCGAACGGAAGCTGCCATGAGTTTTCCTCCTCAAATCGTGCAGTTGCCTCAGGCGACTGCTTCCAAGATCTTTCCCTGTGCGCGGTCGCCCATGTGCACTTTCGAACCTTTGGCGAACCAATGCTCGTCGTGCTGGGCAAAGAGGAACTCCATCGTGGCCTCGAGATCGCGTCGCCCGCGCAAGATATGTGCTTCGTATACGCAGACATTCCATGCTGCATGCGCACCGACACTGGCCGCAGACTCGGCGACGATGTCCTTCCAACGTGTTTCAAGTTCGATCAATGCATCGGGATTGGAGACGGTCTCCATGACACCGGTGGACTCCCCGAAGATGAATCCGATGTTCTTTCCCTCAACGTCGGAAACGATGTGGTTCAACTCCCTGTCCAGCAATGCAGAAATTCGATCAGGGTCGTAGTCCTTCATCGACTCGCGGTGCAACCGAATGTCGCGGGCAAATGACCGCGTTTGTCCCTTCGCAGTCTGTGGTCGACCACAGACCCACAGGTCGACAGATCCTTCGGTTTCATCCTTGATGACGTCGATCGGTGGAAGCGTCGACCCATCAACGACGAGCAGGACGTGGCGCGGTGCGAGTCGCAGAACCTTCCGCAAGACCGCAATCGGGTCTGCACCGAGTGCCGCGGCAATCGCGGCCACGACGTTCACCGTCGGGACGGGAGTCTTTCCATCCTGTGACAATCGAGCCCTCTCGAGCGCCACGACGTACGGCTGAGAAATCCCAGCCCGTTCGGCTAGATCGCGCGTCGACCAACCGTGTTTTGCGCGCGCGGCGCATTGCCACTCCGCGTACTTGCGGCTGTCAAACTCCTGTCGACGACCGCGTTCGTTCGATCCACTCATGACTACCGATAACAATAGTGTTCACGGACAGGCCCAAAGCCTGCGCACGACTGTTGAGCGCAGTTATCGAACGTACGTCAGCGCGTCTGCACCGAAGCCGGTGAAGCTGGCCGCGTCCTTACCTGGACGCTTCTCTACCGTCATCGTCCCGTCTGAATTCACCTGGAACGCGACCGAACCCACTATGGCGGTGCCTGGCTGAAGGGTGTAGCCCTTCACCGGCCTGTTCGGGTCCATCGGCGAGCCATCGGGAGCGAGATAGCTGTACTCGACGAGATCGAGAATCGTCGGCGCGCCTCCAGCCTTGATCGTCGAAGGATCGACGTTGCCCACCGAGAGGAACTGACACGGGCATCCCTCCCAGTCGCCGATGCTGTAGATGAACGACTTCGAATCGACATTGTCAGGTGCGAACGCGAGATGCGTGTCCCAATAGCCACGTGCCACCTTGCCGTGATTGTTGTACGAGGCCTTCTGATCTCCCTTGCCTCGATAACCGTTGGTGTCCTTCACGTACCACATGCCCTGAGCTGTTCCATCGAGGTCGTAAAAGATCGTTCCTCCGATCGGCTCGACGCTTCGAAGGGACTTTGACTCATAAGCAGACTTCACGTCCGCCGGGAAGTAGTCGAACGGATTCGCCGTGTAAGGCTTCCACGACTCTGCCGAGAAATACGACGCCGGGTTGATCATCTCGACCTTGGCGTCGGTCGCGAACGTCGAGAAGTCGAATCCCGGTGCTTGGGATTCATCGGCAATCACCTCGCCTGCTTTAACAGCAATGGCACCGCTCCACGAGCCGCTCGCTGCGGCCGCGCTTGCAGCCTCGGCTGCAGCCCCCTGCAGCTC
>DAIRSS010000028.1:0-17256 GCA_036804285.1 Ilumatobacteraceae bacterium | reverse complement strand
CCGAGTCATATCTATGTCGCCAACAAGCACAAGAAGGCTGGCGAGGCAGGCATGCTCTCGCATGGCGTCGCGCTGAACGGCAAGGCCTCGCAGGCGCAGGTCGAAGACGAAGTCGGCAAGCTCGCCCAGGATCCCTCGATCCACGGGATCCTCGTGCAGCTTCCATTGCCGTCACACCTCGACCCCGAGCCGGTGCTCGCACTCCTTCCACCCGAGAAGGACGTCGACGGTCTCACCGATCGCAGCCTCGGTCGTCTCGTGCGTGGTCTCCCTGGACACGCACCGTGCACACCACTCGGCGTGATGCGCTTGATCGAGAAGTACAACATCCAGACCAAGGGCAAGCGCGCCGTCGTGATCGGTCGCTCGACCTTGACCGGCATGCCACAGACGATCCTGCTCATCCGCAAGGGTGGGGATGCGACGACGACGTGTGCACACTCCGCCACGCCGCCGAGCGATTTGATCGAGATCTGCCGTGAAGCAGACATCATCGTGTCGGCCGTCGGTGTTGCGCGCCTGATCACCAAGGATCACGTGAAGCCGGGTGCGACCGTGATCGACGTCGGCGTGTCGCGCATCGAATCGAAGATCGTCGGCGACGTCGATTTCGACGAAGTGCAGAAGGTTGCCGGTGCGATCACACCGATGCCTGGTGGCACCGGACCGATGACGATCGGCTGTCTGCTCGAGAACACGCTGTCCGCGGCAAAGATGCTCGGAGCGTTTCCCGCTTAAGCAGCTGGGTTCGTCACCTCGACGCTGCAGCCACCGCTGCGACAGTCGAGGATCTTGAAACTCACGCCACTTTCGGTGACGGTGTCGCCGACCTTCGGATTGACCTTGAAGGTCGTTGCGTCATTGGTGATGATCGGCCCCGATCCTCCCCAGACGTCCATGAGCACTCGGTAGATCACCACTCGTTCGGTGCGCACCTCGGCGACGATCGCCGTGGTCGCGTTCTTGCGCACCACGACCATCTTGTTGAGTGAATTGGCCGTATCGAGGTCGTCCAGGTAGTGGACGGTCGTACCGGCCTTGGTTACGCAGTCGACTTGCGGATCGTCGAACCAGCCGGAGATCCACTTGTGCCAGGCGAAGAAGGAGTCGGATTGCTGTCCGGTCGAACCGGTTCCCATGATGTCCCAGCCCTTGGTGAAGTCACGTGCCGGGGCACTGAAGTCGTAGAGGTCGATGAACCCGAGGAGTGAGTGGCCCATCTCATGTGGGATGAGTGATGGCGTCGTGATCATCGAGGAGTAGACGAGTCCCGAGGGGGAGGGGATCGGCTTGTTCCATGCTCCGTTCACGTTCGGATATTCGGCGGCAGCGCGGAATGCGACGCCGACAACGCTGATACGCCGGTCGTCGAGCATCGCGATGATCGTTTCGTAGCTCGAGAGATCCCACGACACCGGAGTGTGCGACAGGATTCGCGTCATCAATTCGGTGCGATCGCACTTGTCGCAGATTCCGACGAGACCTTCGTCAACAGCCGAATAGGGCACTTTCAAAATCGTCGGCTTCTTGGTGGCAACATCCGTCGGCGTCCAGACGAAACTCAAGTTGAGTCGACCGAGTGACTGCGCGCGATAGAAGTCGCTTTGCTTCTTCATCATGTCGACCATCTCTTGATAGTTGCGACCGTTCGATCCAGTGTCCGAGAACTGAACGGGAATCACGAGTGCCCGTGGGTTGGTCCAGGAGCCACGGAAGCTTGGTCGAGGAAAGCCGAGCGTGTTCGGGGTTTCGAACGACTTCAACTTGCATTCGCTCGTGGATGCAAACGCGGTGTCGGGAGAGACCGTCGGTGCGGGGCCCTTCGGGACCGTCGTGGACGTCGTTGACTTACCCGCTGCAACCTTCACCCACACGCGCTTCTTGGAGACGAGACGGCAGGTGAACTTCGTGCCACTCACGGTCTTCGTCGAACCGACCTTCGAGCACGAACTCGTCGCTGCACTTGCCGAGTTGGTTGGTGCAACAAGTGGGAGGGAAAGTGCGACGAGAGCGGATACGAACAGGCGTTTCATGGCAGAGAGAATAATCGCGGAGTTCGAAAGGGTGTACTTAATGTGCCGCGGGGGCTTGCATGCGACGCGCAGCAGACTGGGTGAGTCGGTCGAGGATCGTTGCCATGATGACGACCGCGAGCCCGACTTCGATGCCGAGTCCTGCACCGTTCGCTCCGGTGAGAGCCTCGATCGAGCGGTAGCCGAGGCCGCCGCCTCCCACCATGCCGGCGATGATCGCCATGGCGAGCACCATCATCACCATCTGATTGACGGCGAGGATGATCGATGGCATCGCAAGTGGAATGCGCACGCCCCACAACACTTGGCGCTGTGACGCACCGAAGGTGGTCGCCGCCTCGATCGATTCGGGATTCACCTGACGAATTCCGAGGGCGGTGAGTCGAATGCCCGGTGGGATTGCGTAGACGACTGCGGCGACGACTCCCGGCACGGGGCCGACGGTGAAGATCATCACGAACGGAATCGCATAGATGAGGGGCGGAATCGTCTGGAGTGAATCGAGGATGGGCGAGAACGCTGCTTCGACCTTCGGCCGACGTCCGAGCCACACGCCGATCGGCACTGCGATGACGATCGACAGCACGACGGCGACGATGGTCTGTGCGAGTGTCTCGCTCGCGTCGTACCACATGCCCGACAATCCGATGACGACGAGGCCGACCATGGTCGTGGTCGCCATCTTCCAGCCCGCGGCGAACCATGCGAATGCGCCGGCGGCGATGACGACGAGTTGCCACGAGAGCGTGGTGTTGAACAGTGACCTGGTGCGGAGCAACACGTCGCGCACGATGAAGTCGTTGAACGGTCGCGTGATGAAGCTGAAGGTGTCGCGGAACCACAGCACGAAGTCGTCGATGGGTTCGGCGAAGAACTTGCCCCAGGAGAACGGGAACTCGACCCAGCCGAAGAGGCGGCCGAGGATGGTGGCGACGACGAGAGCTGCGATGATGCCGAGCAGTTGGCGACGCGTGAGCGTGGTGTTCTTCGATCCCGGTGAGTTGACGAGTGCCAGGCTGACTCGGTCGAGGACGAAGGCGACCGCAACGACGGCGAGGCTCACGACGAGTCCCTTGCCGGGAGAGAGCGCTCGCACGGTTTGGTTGATTTCCTGTCCGAGCCCGCCAGCGCCGACGAGGGTGGCGATGACGACGATGCCGAGGGCCATCATCACGGTCTGATTGATGCCGGTGACGATCGAGGGAATCGCGAGCGGCATTTCGACTCGAGTGAGCGTCTGGCGTCGGGTCGCACCGAACATGCGCGAGGCCTCCACCGCCGAGCGAGGGACCTGCTGGATGCCGAGTGCGGTGAGGCGAATCATCGGTGGGAGCGCGTAGATCACCGTGGCGATCGCCGCTGGCACCTTGCCGATGCCGAACAACAACACGATGGGAATGAGGTACACCGTCGCCGGAACCGTTTGCATGGCGTCGAGGATCGGGCGCAGGATCGACTCGGCGCGCTTGTTCAACGCGGTCCAGATGCCGAGGGGAATGCCGACGAGGATGCTGATCGCAACTGACACAGCCATCAGGGCGATCGTTTCGATGCTCTGTTCCCACACGCCGACGACGCCGGGATAGATGACGGCGAGTGCCGCACACGTCGCCATCACCCATCGCTTGCGTCGAGCGATGATGAGGAACACGACGATCGGTGGGATGAACCACGGCAGCCACGTGAAGAAGTCCTCGATCAGGGTGAGGAAGAAGTCGACGAGGTCGGTGAGCGGGTTGATGAACACGGTGAACGACCAGTGCGTCGAGCGATTCGTGCGCAACCATCCCTGCCAGTCATTGATCGGATCTGCGAGCCGGGCGTACCAATTGCTCGGAAACGACGGTGAGCCGACGACTTGGGCGATGACGAGGAGCGCGACGACGCCGCCCGCAATGACGAGAGCTTTCGTCGTCTTGCTCTGCGGTGTTGCGACGGCGACGGTGTTCATCGCTGTTCGGCGCTGAGGATGGCAGCGATGCTCGAGCGGTCGACGATGCCGAGGTGTGATCCGTCGTCGTTGACGACCGCAATCGGTTCGTCTCGCTCGAGGAGCATGGGGATGACGGTCTCGATCTTGCTCGACGCTTGCACGCTGCGTGCACCACTCGGAGCGGCGGTCTTGATTGCGACGCTGCGCACGCTCAACACTTTCGCGCGTGGCACGTCGTTGACGAATTCACGCACGTAGGGGGTGGCGGGCTGGGAGACGATCTCTTCTGGCGTGCCGACTTGATCGAACGCGCCGTCTTTCATGATCGCGATGCGATCGCCGAGTCGAAGTGCCTCGGCGAAGTCGTGCGTGATGAAGATGATCGTGCGCTGCATCGACTTCTGCAGGCGGATGAGTTCGTCTTGCATCTCCTTGCGAATCAATGGGTCGAGTGCGGAGAACGGTTCGTCGAAGAGCAGGATCTGCGGGTCGACGGCAAGTGCGCGGGCGAGACCGACGCGCTGTTGCATGCCACCCGAGAGTTGCTGGGGGAAGTGGTTCGCCCAGCCGTCGAGACCGACGATGCCGAGGACTTCGGTCGCACGCGCACGGCGGGTCTCCTTGTCGACACCCTGGACTTCGAGTCCGTACGCGATGTTGTCGATCACCTTGCGGTGGGGAAACAGACCGAAGTGTTGGAACACCATCGACATCTGGCCGCGGCGCACCGTGCGCAGGTCGTCGTCGCCCATGGCGAGGAGGTCGGTGCCGTTCAGGCGAACCTCGCCGCGTGTCGGTTCGATCAGCCGCGACAGGCAGCGGATCAACGTGCTCTTGCCGGAACCTGACAGCCCCATGACGACGAAGGTCTCGCCCGACCCGACATGGAACGACACGTCGCGCACGGCAACCGTTTGTCCCGACGACGACAAGATGTCGGCGCGTGATTCACCAGCCTGGGCTCGAGCGATCGCGTCATCGGGGGAGCCCGCACCGAATACTTTCCAGAGGTTGCGGACGTCGATGACCCGTGTGTTTTCCCCCGACACACGGCTCACACTAGTGCCCCTTTTCGGGCACTAGACGTGGGGTTATGCTTGTCCGTGACGCACCGTGCGTCGCAAGTTCAAGGGGGATACATGCGTTCACGCAAGAAACTGTTGTCCGTCGGTCTCATCGCGGTCGCCTCGCTCATCGGCGCGGCCTGTGGTGGTGGCGACGACGCGGCAACCGACACGACCGCCGCAGCGGGTGGCGTCGAGTGCAACGGCACCGAGACCATCAAGATTGCCCGCAACAACTGGTCGGCATCGGCTGTCGAAGTAGAAATCTTCAAGCAGTTGGTCGAGGCCAACTTGTGCAACCCAGTCGAGATCCTCGACATCGATGAGAACGCCATGTTCGCCGGTATGTCGACCGGTGACGTCGACGTCAACCTCGAAGTCTGGCCGTCGGGCGTCGTTCCCGAGGAGCAGGCATTCATCGATGACGGTTCGGTCGCCAACATGGGCAACCTCGGCGCTGAGGGCAAGATCGGCTGGTTCGTCTCCGATTACGCACTCGAGCAGTTCCCGCAGTTGTCGTCGTGGGAAGGTCTGAAGGATCCGGCAGTCGCCAAGGCATTCGCCACGGCAGCAACCGGAGACAAGGGTCGCTTCCTCGGCATGGACCCGTCGTTCTCGCAGTACGACGAGGCCATCATCAAGAACCTGGGCATCCCGTTCACGGTGCAGTTCTCCGGTTCTGAAGCGGCAACCCAGGCTGAAATCTCTGCTCTGTCAGCCGAGAAGAAGCCGGTCATCTTGTACTACTGGTCGCCCTCTGGTGCGGTCGGCAAGTACAACCTGAAGAACCTCGCACTGCCAGCTCCGACCGTGGATTGCGCGGCCGAGGGTGACAAGTGCGACGGCGACTACCCGGTCGACGTGCTCTTCAAGATCGCTTCTGCCAAGTTGGAGGCCAAGGACGCACGAGTGTTCAACTTCGTGAAGAACTTCGTCCTCACCACCGATGACCAGCTGTCCTTCCTCGGACCAGTGGACATCGACGGTGTCGAGCCTGCACAGGCTGCAGCCGATTGGATCGCCGCGAACGAGGCCGTCTGGTCGACCTGGTTCAACTGATCCAGTAACACAGCAAGTCGTGAAAGTGGCGGGGTGCAAACCCCGCCACTTTTGTTTGTCACCTGTAAGAATGTCTCCGTGAAATCGCTGAAGAAGCAGTACGACTACGTCATCGTCGGCGGCGGTTCGGCGGGGAGTGCGCTCGCCAATCGCTTGAGCGCGGATCCGAAGAACTCCGTGCTGGTGCTCGAGGCGGGGCGTCCCGACTATTGGTTCGACGTGTTCATCCACATGCCGGCGGCGTTGATGTTCCCGATCGGCAGCAAGTTCTACGACTGGATGTATTCCTCACAGCCCGAGCCGCACATGAACGGCCGTCGCGTCTCGCATGGTCGCGGCAAGATCCTCGGCGGTTCCTCGAGCATCAACGGCATGATCTTCCAGCGCGGCAATCCGCTCGACTACGAGCGCTGGGCGGCCGATCCCGGGATGGAGTCCTGGTCGTATGCGCACTGTCTGCCGTACTTCAAGAAGATGGAGTCGTGTCTCGCTGCGGAGCCGACGGATCGGTTCCGTGGCAAGTCCGGCCCGTTGCATCTCGAGCGCGGCAAGGTGCGCAACCCGCTGTTCGGCGCGTTCTTCGAAGCGGTGCAGCAGGCTGGTCACGCACTCACGACCGACGTGAACGGCGTGAAGCAGGAGGGATTCGCCGCCTTCGACCGCAACGTGAAGCGCGGTCGTCGTTACAGCGCAGCGCGCGCGTATCTGCACCCGGTGAAGCGCCGCAAGAATTTGACCATCCAGTGTCGAGCACTCGTCACCAAGGTCGTCACCGAGGGGAAACGTGCAACCGGCGTCGAGTTCAGGTTGCCGTTCGGGCGCACGAAGTCCGTCGCCGCGCGCGAGGTCATCTTGTGTGGAGGCGCGTTCAACTCTCCGCAGCTGTTGCAGGTGTCGGGAATCGGGAACGAAGAGCATCTGCGCAGTGTCGGGATCACGCCAGTGCATCATCTGCCTGGAGTGGGTGAGAACCTGCAGGACCACCTCGAGGTATACGTGCAACACGGTTGCAAGCAGCCCGTGTCGTTGAATCCACTCATGAAGTTCTGGAAGCGTCCGTTCATCGGATTCGCGTGGTTGTTCCGCAAGGGACCGGGAGCATCGAATCATTTCGAAGCAGGCGGATTCATTCGCAGCAACGACACGGTGAAGTATCCGAACCTGATGTTCCACTTCTTGCCGATCGCGGTTCGCTACGACGGCACCGCACCAGCTGGCGGGCACGGTTATCAGGTGCACATCGGTCCGATGTATTCGAACTCGCGTGGTTCGCTGAAGGTGACCTCGGGCGACGTCCGCGACAAGCCGGCGTTCACTTTCAACTATCTCTCGACGCCGGAAGACCTGCAGGAATGGGTGGAGGCAATCGCGGCGGCGCGCAAGATCTTGAACCAGCCAGCCTTCGCCGAGTTCTCGAGTGGAGAAATCTCACCGGGGCCACAAGTGGCGACCGATGAGCAGGTCCTCGAGTGGGTGCGCAAGGACGGGGAGACTGCATATCACCCGTCGTGCACGTGTCGCATGGGTGTCGATGAGATGTCAGTGGTCGATCCGACCTCGATGCGCGTGCGGGGCATGGAGGGCTTGCGCGTGGTCGACGCCTCGGTGATGCCGTACGTCACGAACGGCAACATCTACGCGCCGGTGATGATGCTCGCCGAGAAGGCCGCCGACCTCATCTTGGGGGCAACGCCGCTCGCTCCAGAGCCCGTCGAGTTCTATCGCCACGAGACGAGATAGCTCGGCGAATCTTCAGGTGAAATGGGCGGCCGCAAGGACGCCCTGCTAGCCTTTCTCCTTCGTGATATATCTCGCGGTACACCCCGCGAGGCACGACAACTAGGGGAGCATTCATGAGCGATTTCGACGACATCGACCTGGCGGGACTTTCTGACGAGGACCTCGTTGCCCAGATGCACGACGACCTCTACGACGGTCTCGGGGAAGAAATCGTCGAGGGCACCACGATCCTCCTCGACCGTGGTTGGGGCCCGGACAAGGTGCTCCAGGACGCGCTCGTCGAGGGCATGCGCATCGTCGGCGTCGACTTCCGCGACGGCATTCTGTTCGTTCCGGAGGTGTTGCTCGCCGCGAATGCGATGAAGGCCGGCATGGCGATCTTGCGCCCGCTGCTCGCAGAGACCGGCGCAGAGTCCGTCGGCAAGGTCGTCATCGGCACCGTGAAGGGCGACATCCACGACATCGGCAAGAACCTCGTCGCGATGATGCTCGAGGGTGCAGGCTTCGAAGTCGTCGACCTCGGCATCAACACGGATGCGGACAAGTTCATCGCCGCACTCGAGGAGCACCAGCCAGACATCCTCGGCATGTCGGCACTCCTCACCACCACGATGCCGTACATGAAGGTCGTCGTCGACACGATGAAGGAGCGCGGTCTGCGCGACAAGTACATCATCTTGGTCGGTGGAGCTCCGCTGAACGAAGAGTTCGGTGTCGCCGTCGGTGCTGATGCGTACTGTCGTGACGCTGCAGTCGCAGCCGAGACCGCAAAGCAGCTCGTCAGCGCTCGTCGCACCCGCACCGCCGAGCCTCCTGGCCCGTCGGTCGCTTAGTTCGAACGAGGAGTTGGTGGGCCAGTGTCCAGCAACTCACGTCCGCTGATCGTCGCCTGCGGCGCACTCGTGTCCGAACTGCGTGCCGTGCTCGAACGCAACGGTCTCACCGAGGCGATCGAGGTGAAGTATCTGCCGGCGAACCTGCACAACCGACCCGAGGGGATCGTTCCCGCACTCGATGAAGTAGTTGGTGCTGCAGCGGGTCGACCGGTGTTCGTCGGATACGCCGACTGTGGCACCGGTGGCGCCCTCGATCGGTATCTCGAAGCGCACCCAGGGATCTCGCGCATTCCCGGCGCCCATTGTTATGAGTTCTTCGCCGGCTCCGAACGCTTTGCGGCTGATCACGCAGCCGAACCGGGCACCTTCTATCTCACCGACTTCCTCGCCAAGCATTTCGACGCATTGGTCTGGAGCGGCCTTGGCCTCGACCGCCACCCAGAGCTTCGCGACACGTATTTCTCCAACTACACGACGGTGGTGCTCTACACCCAGACCACCGATCCGGGCGTCATCGAGGCTGGACAGCGCGCCGCGGAGAAGTTGGGTCTAGATTTTCGCCACGAACACGTGGGCATCGATGGTCTCGAGGCCGCCATTCCCGTATCGTTCAGGTCGCATTCAACGACGAAGCGCGAGGAGAACTAGTGGCACGAGGTGGCAACGCAGTGGTGATCATCAAGTGGCGTGACATCCCCGCACAGGTCAACGCCCAGATGGGTCGAGAGCGCCACCAGGTCGTGCTGTCCGCCAAGTTCCAGCGCGCGATCGACCGCGCCAAGCGCAAGGCCAAGATCTACACCGCCGAAGAAGACGTCGCCCAGTGGAGTCGTGAGAACCTGCCCCTCGACGGCGACATGGCGTCTGCGGCGCAAGCCGTGGCTGATCGCATCGAAGCCGAGTACTCCCGTACCCGACTCGGGCAACTCGCCTACGCCGGCGGCTTCGAAGCAGACGTCGAGCAGATGAGTGTCGATGCCAAGGAATTGGCGGCACTCGAAGAACTCGAAGACGACGAATAGATCACTCAACCAAGACAGAAACGGACACCTCGCACCATGACACACACCATCCTCTCCTCGCCGACGAAGGAAGTCGTGATCGGCTTCGACAAGCCCTTCGTGATGATCGGCGAGCGCATCAACCCGACGGGTCGCAAGTTGCTCGCCGAAGAGATGAAGAACGGCGACTTCAGTCGCGTCGAGGCAGATGCGATCGCCCAGGTCGAGGCCGGCGCACACATGCTCGACGTCAACGCGGGAATTCCACTCGCCGATGAGCCCGCATTGCTCGCACGCGCAGTCGAACTCGTGCAGTCGGTGACCGACGTGCCGTTGTCGATCGACTCGTCGATCATCGATGCACTCGAGCGCGGGCTCTCCGTCTACAAGGGCAAGGCCCTCGTCAACTCGGTGACGGGTGAAGACGAGTCGCTCGAGCGCGTGCTCCCGCTCGTCAAGAAGTACGGTGCGGCAGTCGTGGCCATCTCGAATGACGAGACCGGCATCAGCATGGATCCGGATGTGCGTTTCGCCGTCGCGAAGAAGATCGTCGAGCGCGCCGCAGACCACGGCATCCACTACTCGGATGTCGTCGTCGACCCGCTCGTGATGCCGATCGGTGCACTCGGTCAGGCCGGCAACCAGGCATTCGCGCTCATCCGTCGTCTTCGCTCGGAGTTGAAGGTCAACACGACCTGTGGCGCATCAAACGTGAGCTTCGGTCTCCCGAACCGTCACGCCGTGACTGGAACGTTCCTGTCGATGGCGATCGGTGCAGGTATGACGTCGGCGATCATGAGCCCACTGCATGCCGAGGTCAAGACCGCGATCATGGCAGCAGACGTCCTCAGCGGTAACGACCAGGACTGCATGAACTGGATTCGCGCGAATCGCGACCCGAACGCCCCGACCGGTGGTCGTGGCGACCGCGAAGGTCGTCGTCGTCGCTCGGCCCAGTAGCAAACACCCAATGTCGCGGATCGTCTTCACGCCCTCGGGCCTCGATGCAGAGGTCGCCGACGGTACGAGCGTGCTCGATGCCGCGCGCAAGCTCGGCGTCGATCTCGATTCGGTGTGTGGCGGTCGCGGTATTTGTGGTCGTTGCCAAGTGACCCCGAGCGTCGGCAGTTTCCCGAAGTGGGGAATCGAGGCACGCGTCGAGTCGCTCACGCCTCCCGGCCAGGACGAGGTCGACTACCGGGGCAAGCGCCCACTCGTTGAGGGCAACCGTCTCGGGTGCATGGCCAAGGTGTGTGGCGACGTCGTGATCGACGTCCCGGCGATGAGTCAGGTCCACAAGCAGATCGTGCGCAAGGATCTCGACCTCGGCGAGATCGTCGTCGATCCGAACTTCAGCCTCTATTACGTCAGCGTCCAGCAGTCCACGCTCGGCGACGGAGTGACGGCGATCGAAGAATTGCGCTCCGCCGTTGCCAAGCAACATCACCTTGCCGAGCCGACCGTGGCGAACCATGTGCTCTCCACCGTGCACCGCGCGATCGACAAGGGTGACGGGGGAGCAACCGTGGCGATCCGTCGAGGCACGCCCGGTGAGATCGTCGCCGTATGGCCTGGATTCGTCGACACCGCATTCGGTATTGCCGTCGACGTCGGCTCGACGACCGTTGCCGGTCACCTCATCGACCTGACGACGGGTGAAGTCGTTGCGAGTGCGGGTGTCATGAACCCACAGATCCGCTTCGGTGAAGACCTCATGAGTCGCGTCTCGTACGTGATGATGAATCCGGGTGGCGACAAAGAACTCACCTCGGCCATTCGCACGTCGCTGAATTCGCTCGCACTCGAACTGTGTTCGAAGGCCAAGATCGCCACGAGCGACGTGCTCGAGATCGTGCTCGTCGGCAATCCGATCATGCACCACATCCTCCTCGGCATCGACCCGACGCCGCTCGGCGCTGCGCCGTTCGTGCTCGCGACGGACGAAGCGGTGAGTGGTAGCGCGCGCGAGTTGAACCTCGAGCTCCCGAATGCGTCGTATTACGTCGGCCCGTGCATCGCCGGTCACGTCGGCGCCGACACCGCGGGTGCGATCCTGGCCGAGGGTCCACACCGTGGTTCATCGATGCAGTTGCTGATCGACGTCGGCACGAACGCAGAAATCGTGCTCGGTGACTCCACTCGCCAGTTCGCTGCATCGTCGCCCACCGGACCCGCCTTCGAAGGCGCGCAGTTGTCGTCGGGGCAACGTGCAACTGCAGGCGCGATCGAAAAGGTGCGCATCGACAAAGAGACGCTCGAACCGCGCTTCAAGGTCATCGGCATCGGTCCGTGGTCCGACGAGCCCGGATTCGGCGATGCGCTCGCCGATACCCCGATCACGGGTGTCTGCGGTTCGGGAATCATCGAGGTCATCGCCGAGATGTATCTCACCGGCATCATCTCCCAAGATGGTGTCATCCAGGGATCACTCGCTTCGAAGACTCCGCGCGTCGTCGCCGATGAGCGGACACATTCGTATGTGTTGTACGAACATGGCGACACGCGACTGCTGATCACCCAGAACGACATTCGTGCGATCCAGCTGGCCAAGGCCGCGTTGCGTGCGGGTATCGACCTCCTCGTCGAGCACGCCGGTAGTCCAACAGTGACCGACATTCGTCTTGCTGGAGCATTCGGCGCGCACATCGACCCCGTGTATGCGATGGTGCTCGGGCTCGTGCCGGACTGTCCGGTGGCGGGCGTTCGCTCGGTGGGCAATGCGGCAGGTGTCGGGGCGGCCAAGGCGTTGCTCTCGCTCACGCAGCGCCACGAGATGGAGACGGCTGCGCGCAAGGTGACCAAGATCGAGACCGCGACCGAGCCCAGGTTCCAAGAGCTCTTCGTCGCCGCCATGGCGTTTCCTCATGCGACCGCCGAGGCCCCCAATCTGGCCACGGTCGTCACCCTGCCCCCACGGATCGAGTCCTCTGGTGGTGACGCAAGTCGCGAGGGACGGCGTCGGCGACGAAGTTCGTGACTGTGTGAGAATGGGAAACGCAACGAGGGGTATGGAATGAGCGACCAAGAGCGACATCGCAAGAGCGGCGGGCGAGCGGCCCGTCAGGCGACCCGCAAGTCGGCTGGCGCTCAGCGCGAGGCATACCTCACCCGACTGATCAAGCCGTACGAACTCGCGAGCGAAGAGATCCTCTCGGTTCTCGAGCACAACGCCGACACGATCCTCGAAGAGATCGGTGTCGAGATTCGCGACTACCCGAGCGCAATCGAGCGGTTCAAGAATGCCGGGGCGCACGTCGATGGGACCCGCGTCCGCTTCCCACGTGGCATGTGTCGTTCGATCATTCAGGCGAGCGCTCCGCGGGAGTACATCCAGCACGCTCGCAATCCGCTGAACAACGTCCGCATCGGTGGAGACGCAACGGTGTTCGCTCCCAACTATGGCTCACCGTTCGTGCACGACCTCGACAACGGTCGCCGCTATGCGACGATCACCGACTTCCAGAACTTCGTCAAGTTGTCGTACATGTCTCCCTACATCCACCACTCGGGTGGAACCGTGTGCGAACCGGTCGACATCCCCGTCTCCAAGCGTCACCTCGACATGGTGTATTCGCACATCAAGTACTCCGACAAGGGCTTCATGGGCTCCGTCACGGCGGGAGAGCGTGCGCAGGACAGCGTGAACCTCGCTCGCATCGCCTTCGGTGGTGACCTCGCCGATCGCACGGTGATGACGAGCCTCATCAATGCGTCGTCGCCGCTCGTGTGGGACGCCACGATGCTCGCCTCCGCCGAGGTGTATGCAGAGAACAATCAGGCCTCGATCATCACGCCGTTCATCCTCGCCGGTGCGATGGCACCGACGACGTCTGCGGGCGTGGTCGCCCAGACGCTCGCCGAGTCACTCGTCGGCATGGCGTTCTGTCAGTTGGTTCGACCGGGGTCGCCGGTGATCTTTGGTTCGTTCGCCAGTTCGATGTCGATGCTGACCGGGGCACCGACGTTCGGCACGCCAGAGCCCGCGATGGTGCTGTACACCGTCGCGGCGCTCGCGCGCAGGTTGGGTGTTCCATTCCGCTCGGGTGGGTCGTTGTGCGCGTCCAAGTTGCCCGATGCGCAGGCCGCGTATGAAAGTGCCGCGACGTTGATCCCGACGATCATGGCGGGAACCAACTTCGTGTTGCACTCGGCCGGTTGGCTCGAAGGTGGTCTTGCGATTGGCTACGAGAAGTTCATCTTGGACTGCGACCAGCTCGGCATGATGATGACGTTCGGCAAGGGTCTCGATGCCTCGGACAACGGCCAGGCGATGAGCGCATTCCAGGAGAACGATCCTGGCCAGCACTTCCTCGGCACGGCACACACGCTCACGAACTTCGAGACCGCGTTCTATCGCTCCGACACCGCTGACAACAACAGTTACGAGCAGTGGGTGGAGGACGGGAGCCAGGACGCCGCCACGCGCGCGAATCGCCTGTGGAAGGAACGTCTCGCTGCCTACCAACCACCGCCACTCGACGACGCCATCGACGCCGAGTTGCAGGACTACATCGCCAAGCGCAAGGCTGAACTCCCCGATACGTTCGGCTGATGCGAACCCCACGACACTGAACGGAGAACACCCATGAGCCTCTTAACTTCCATTTTCGGATCCAGCAAGGCCTCGTACTCACCCGAGGCGCGCGAGCTCGTCGCCCACATGCGCTACGAGCTCATTCCGCTCAAGTCACTCGATCAGGCGATCGCCGACCTGCCGCATGGCGCACCGGTGTCGGTGACCTGCTCGCCAGTCAAGGGCATCGCGACCACGCAGCAGTTGTGTGAGCAGTTGGTCGCCAAGGGGCACAACGCCGTTCCGCACTTCGCCGCGCGACTCGTCGAGGGGCCAGAGCATGCCGCCAAGCTCGCCGAGTGGGTGCGCGCACAGGGCATCAAGGAAGTGTTCATCATCGGTGGCGATGCGGAAACCCCGCCGCACTATCAGTACGCACTGCCGTTCATGCGCGACTTCCTCGACGCCAACCCTGGCATCGAGACGCTCGCCTTCGGTGCATACCCAGATGGCCATGCGACGATCTCGAACAAGGATCTGCATGAGGCGATCCACGCCAAGCAGAAGTTGATCGAGTCGAAGGGCATCAAGCCGCTCGCCTCGACGCAGATGTGCTTCGATGCCGCAAAGATTCGCTCGTGGCTGAAGGAAGAGCGCGCAGCGGGCTTCACCGCGCCGATCAACCTCGGTCTTCCGGGCGTGGTCGACCGCGCGAAGTTGATGACGATGGGCATGCGCCTCGGCATCGGTCAGTCGATGCGCTATCTGTCGAAGAACAAGTCGACGATCACGCGCATGTTCGCTCCAGGCGGCTACGACCCGACCAAGTTGTTGAACGACCTCGCTCGCGATGCGCAGTCGTTGCGCATCCAGGGCATCCACTCGTTCACCTTCAACAACGTGGCCGACACCGCCAAGTGGGCCCAGGCCATCCTGGACGGTGACAAGTGAGCCAAATTCCCGCATCGACTGACGTCGTCATCATCGGTGGCGGCGTGATGGGTGCGTCGATCGCACTCGAGCTGTCGAAGAACGGCCGCAAGGTCGTCGTCATCGACAAGGGCGGTGCGCCCGGTGCTGGCTCGACGAGCGCATCGTCGGCGATCATTCGCTTCACCTATTCGAACTTCAACACCATCCTGATGGCCTGGGAGGCCGCTCAGTATTGGTACAACTGGTCGGATTTCGTCGGCGTCGAGGACCCCGACGGCATGGCCAAGTTCGTGAAGACCGGATACCTCGTGTTCTTGACCGAGGGGTACGACGGCGTGCGTCAGCGCGAGTTGTGGGACCAGTTCGGGATTCCGTACGAGGTCTTGAGCCCCGAAGAGGTGCGCAAGCGCTGGCCGGCATTCGAGACCGGCAAGTTCTATCCGCCGAAGTCGATCGAGGACCCCGCGTTCGCCGACGACCCCTACGACCAGTTGTCCGCGTTGTTCGACCCGCTCAGTGGCTTCATGGACGACCCGATGCTCGCGGCGCACAACCTCGCACATGCGGCCAAGTCGCACGGCGCAGAGTTCTTCTTCCACAAGGAAGTGTCCGGCATCACCAAGTCTGGTGATCGCGTCACCGGAGTCACGTTGGCCACTGGCGAGTCGATCTCGGCGCCGATCGTCATCAACGCCGCTGGTCCTCATGCCGCCAAGATCAACAGGCTGGCCGGCGTGTACGACGAGATGAAGGTGCATCACCAGCCGCTGCGTCAAGAAGTGTTCTCGCCACCGGCACCGGTCGGGTTCCGCCTCGAAGACAACGCGCCGATCGTTGCCGACCTCGACCTCGGCCAATACTTCCGTCCACACATGGGTGACTTGCTCAACGTCGGAACGACGGAGCCAGCGTGCGATCCTCTGCACTTCATCGAGGACGCCGATGACTGGAACGACCAGGTCACCGTCGAGTTCTTCGAGCGTGTGATGCTGCGCCTCGCGCGACGCCTGCCCGACTTCGGTATTCCACTCAAGTTGCTCGGCATCGGCGCGCTGTACGACGTCACCGACGACTGGATTCCGCTGTACGACAAGTCGAGCGTGAACGGCTTCTTCATGGCGTGCGGCACGAGTGGGAATCAGTTCAAGAACGCGCCGCTCGTCGGCAAGTTCATGCGCATCTTGATCGAGGCCCAAGAACAGGGCATCGATCATGACGTCACGCCACTCGAGTTCGTCGGAGAAGCGACGGGCAAGGCGATCAACCTCGGTGCATTCTCACGACTTCGCTCCGAAGCCGTGACCGCCGGAAACGTGATGGGCTAGCGTTCGCATCGTGCGAACGAGCCTGCAAGACCTCCTCGCGCTCGGTCGACCCCTCCTTGCGGACGGGGCCACCGGGACCAACTACTTCAAGGTCGGTCTGGAGTCGGGCGAGCCACCGGAGTTCTGGATCACCGATCACCCGGATCGCGTCACTGGGCTCCATCAACAGTTCGTCGACGCCGGCGCCGACATCATCCTGACGAACACGTTTGGTTGCAATCGTCATCGCCTGAAGTTGCACAATGCGCAGGCTCGCGTGCACGAGCTCGCCGCGGGGGCCGCGCGACTTGCTCGCAGTGTGGCGGACGCTGCTTCGCGACCGGTCGTCGTTGCTGGGTCGGTCGGGCCGACGGGGGAGTTGTTCGAACCACTCGGAGCGCTCACGCACGACGAGGCGGTGGATGCCTTCGCCGAGCAGATCGAGGGTTTGAAGGAAGGCGGCGCCGACGTCGCCTGGATCGAGACGATGTCTGCACCAGAAGAGATGCGCGCAGCAGCCGAGGCGGCGATTCGCGTGGGTATGCCGTATGTCTGCACGATGAGTTTCGACACCGCGGGTCGCACGATGATGGGACTTGCGCCGAACACGCTCGCCGCACAGTTCGCCGATCTTCCGGTCGCACCCTTGGCGATCGGTGCCAATTGCGGCGTCGGGGCAAGCGACATCTTGGTCTCGGTCCTCGAGATGGCGGGAGCGGTGAATCCGATCGTGTGCAAGGGGAACTGTGGCATCCCGAAGTTCGAGGGCACGACCATCACCTATTCGGGAACGCCTGAGTTGATGGCCAAGTACGCACGGCTCGCCGTGGACGCCGGGGC
>DAIRSS010000027.1:0-17594 GCA_036804285.1 Ilumatobacteraceae bacterium | reverse complement strand
ACCCGGCGACAAACGGTGTTCCACCGATCGAGCCACTCGTGATCAATACGGTCGTCATCATCGAGAGTTAATCTCGCGCACTTACCTTTGACATTGCTGCACGCAGAATAGGGGCTGCGAGTTCACTGGCATACCTCGACATGTGTGACGAATCTCGCCACATCCACTTTCCGTCTTTTTGAGCTGCGCAGTCGTATTCGGTACAGAACACATCGAGAAGTTGAACGACTACGGCATCAGACTCGCTCGTAGCAGACCGCTCCTCCTCAAGAGATCCTTCAACGTTCTTTGCCAACTGTGATCGGACCCCAACAACTTCTGCGTCACATCTACGGAAATACGTAGAGACGATCGAGCACTCTCTCGGTTCAATTCCAAGCACCGCTGAACTATTGACCACTACGACGCCAATCCCTTCTGCTTCAAGACGATTAACGACTGGGGCGAACACATCTCCCCAAGTGACACCATCAGGGAGAAGCGTCGGGTAGCGAGATTGGGCGATTACGACCAGGCTCGGCATTTCGGAGATCACGGCGTCAAGCAATTCATCATCGCCGGGCTGCATCGGAGCTCCGGACGGTGCGAGAAGTGGCTTACCAGCGCGTGTCGCAATCGTCGCGTCAAGACCTAGTTCTTGGGATGCAATGACAAACCCTTCGGCCAGTTGACCCGCATGAGAATCACCGATCAAAATTGCTCGACCATTCGAATTCTCCACTCGAAACGTGCACTTTGATTCGCGACTAATCAATGATGGATCCCCAGATTCACATCCTCGCTCTGCATCAAGATGAACATTGAGTTCTGCAGATGGGTTTGGCACGAAAGCAAACGCAAGAATAGCGACGCAAAGTGGCATGACAGCGAGCGCCAGCATCGAAAATCTCCGAGTGCCGCTTCGTTGTAGCGGACCTTCAACGAAAGTGAAAGAGAAGTGTGCGGGGACGATCGAAAGTGCCGCTGCCGCGAGGAGTGCTGCCTTGTTGCCAGGAAACAGCGGATTCACGAATTGAATGAATGGCCAATGCCACAGATACCAGCTGTAACTGCGATCTCCGATCCATTGCATCAACTTGCTTTCGAGGATGCTTGCCAAGGGGCCGCCCATCGGGACCTGTCCAATGAGAACAACAGCAAACGCAACTGGCAGAAGTGCGACGAGACCAGGGAACGGCCGAGCATCACTAATCACGATGAGTGCGGCGCCAAACAATACGATCGCCACGAATTGACGGACTCGAGCGGTGGTGAGCAAACGCGATTGCCAACTTGCGGTCGCCAACAGAATCCCTGCGATGAACTCCCACGCCCTCGTAAAGGGCATATAGAAGTTGAAATCCGCATCAAGTGCACCTGAGCCAAGTAGCCGAACGAACTGTTGTGGAAGCGCAAGCTCGCGTTGACCAAGAACAACACACAAGACAAGAGATGTCGCTCCAAGCATTGCGAAGACACCCGTTGTCTTCTGCGCAACGTTTCGTCGACGAGCGAGGATTCCGGCAACGCCCAGAATGAGAGCAAATCCGAGATAGAACTGTTCTTCGATTGCAAGCGACCAAAGATGAAGGAGCGCGTTCGTCTTTTCCTTCGATTCAAAATAACCTTCTGGCCGGAACCTATACAGGAAGAGATTTCCCGCGCTCACGGAAGAAAAGAGTCCTGTTCGTAACGTCTGAGTTCTTGACGCAATCGTTCCAAACCACGGTGCCATCAACATCGTCACCGCAATCACGATTGACAAAGCCGGAAAAAGTCTGCGAACCCGTCGACCGAGGAACTCACCTACCGAGAACTGAACTCCTGTGGAAAGTCGTCGTTGTACCGACTTCGTGATCACGAACCCACTGATGACGAAAAAGATGTCCACCCCAATGAAGCCCGCTGGGATGATGTTTCCTGAGTGGTAGAGAACTACGAGCAGAACTGCGATTGCTCGAATGCCTTGTACGTCTTGTCGAAACTCGTCGGTGCGCTCAGACACCTCCTGTCTCCTCGGAAGAATTCACTTGAATGGTCGCGTCACCAAATACGGACCACTCTCCGTCCCGGTTGACCACTGCAGAACCTGTTGGGATGACAGCAATCGAACCTCTTACAAAACTGCGCGTCCTCAGCATTCGTTCAGTGGACCATTGCTCTGATTCAACAATTGCGGTGAATTCTCGAACCAGTCCTAGACCCAGTCCCAATGCGCCACCACGCGGATCAATCATTGGGTCACAAAGTGCTGATGCACAGTTCCCCACCCCAATGACAATCCCCGTCTCGCCCTGCGCTTCTATCGCCTCCCAAACCGGAGTGTTCAGGAGTGTCGATCGAAGGTGAATTGAGGAATCGCCAGCGAGCACCACAGCTTTGGCCGAACGTATAGCTTCGGCGTGATGTCCCTCCCGCGCGTCTGCTCGGGTGTACACACTGCACACCACAATGTCGAGTGCGAGCCTTCGAGCCCACTGGTTGGCTGACTCGATCAAGTCGTCAGGATTTTCGAAGGCATCAGCTGTGGGGAGGACTGCAATCGGGCCACCAACGCTTTGCAGGAGACTCGCATCGAGAGCATCATTGGCGACGAACGGTCCGCCACCCTCAAGC
Source organism: Ilumatobacteraceae bacterium (assembly GCA_036804285.1). Lineage (GTDB taxonomy): Bacteria > Actinomycetota > Acidimicrobiia > Acidimicrobiales > Ilumatobacteraceae > UBA3006. The sequence continues at coordinate 14,999 of DAIRSS010000027.1, read as the reverse complement.
ACCACGATCCCCATGACGTCGGCAACCTAGCACCCAACGGGAACGGGTTCGTTGCACAATGCCGTTCATGAGTACCGTTGCACCATGACCGCACACGAGATCAAGACAGTTGGAATCTGTGGCTCCGGAATCATGGGCTCAGGGCTTGCCGAAGTCATCGCACGATCCGGCAAGCAGGTGATTGTCCGTTCACGTTCGATTGCCACGGCTTCACAGATGAAAGATGCGGTAGCAAAGAGCCTCGACAAACAAGTGTCGAAAGAAAAGATCACCCAATCAGACGCGGACCGGACACTTGCCAACATCACACTCACGGATGACGTTTCGTCACTCAAGGATTGCGACCTCGTCATCGAGTCAATCGTCGAAGACCTCGCAGCCAAGGTTGCGCTCTTTAAGGAACTGGACAAGGCAACTCGGCCCGAAGCAATCCTCGCGACAAATACGAGCACACTTGCAGTCATCGAACTTGCACGGGCAACGAATCGACCGGACAAGGTGTGTGGAATCCACTTCTTCAACCCTGCAACGCTCATGCCGCTCGTCGAGATCATTCGGCCGGTGACGGCATCCGACGAGACCATCGCAACGGCGACCGCGTTTGCGTCATCCTGTGGGAAGGACCCAGTCCAAGTACTCGATCGCGCCGGCTTCATCGTCAACGCGTTGCTCTTTCCATACCTCAACAACGCAATCAGGATGCACGAGATGGGTACTGCCACGATGGAGGACATCGATGTTGCAATGAAGGGTGGATGCAACTTCCCGATGGGTCCGTTCGCGCTTCTCGACCTCGTTGGACTCGATACGACGTTGTCGATCCTTGAAGCGCTCCATGCAGAGTTCAAGGATCCGAACTACGCGCCAACGGAAACACTGAAGTCACTCGTTGCACAGGGCAAACTCGGACGAAAGACCAAGCAAGGCTTCTTCTCTTACTAATCCGACGGCAAAGGGAGGTGAGGTGACGTGTTCGATCACCGTCCGGCTTCTCTCCCGCCTGCAATTTGGCGATTCCCACCATCGCGTGATTGGCCTCAAGCGGATCTCGTGGGTCGTGGAGCAGACCTTCAGCCTTCAACACTGATTGCCGCGTATCGTGCGGGGATCTTCCCGATGCCGACAGATTTGGCATTCGATGACAGCGACATCGCGTGGTGGTCTCCAATTCACCGCGGAATCCTTCCTCTCGACAGCTTGCGTATTACAAGGTCGATGCGACGGAGCTCGCGAAAATACCACTGCACGGAGAACGAGCAATTCGAACGCGTGATGCGAGGATGCGCTGCGCCAAATCGGCCAGGTGGATGGATCAGTGAGCAATTCATCGATGCGTATGTTGAACTCCACAACCTTGGGTGGGCACACAGCATCGAAGTACTCGACGATTCAGGGACGCTCGTGGGCGGTCTGTATGGGGTTCGGATCGATGGGCTCTTCGCGGGTGAATCGATGTTTCATCTCGCTCGAGATGCATCGAAAGTCGCCTTGATGCATCTCGTCGACCAGATGAAGGCCCATTCGGTTCACCTTCTCGACGTGCAATGGCTGACGCCGCATCTCGCCACACTCGGGGCAATCGAGATCTCGCGTGATGATTACCTCGGTCGTCTCGCCCACGCCATCACGGCGTAGCCTTGACTTCCATGGCGACGCGTCGCGACGAACCCTGGTTGATGCGCACGTATTCGGGGCACTCCAGTGCCGCAGCATCAAACGCCCTGTACCGCCAAAATCTTGCGAAGGGCCAGACCGGGTTGTCAATCGCCTTCGACCTTCCAACCCAAACGGGTTACGACCCGGATCACGTCCTCGCCCGCGGCGAGGTTGGAAAAGTTGGCGTGCCAATCGCACACCTTGGGCACATGCGCACCTTGCTCGACGGCATCCCGCCCGGCGACATGAATACCTCGATGACGATCAATGCTCCGGCTGCATGGTTGCTCTCCCTCTACGTCGCACACGCTTCCGAGCACGGTGTGGAAAGCCGTGAACTCCGAGGCACGACCCAGAACGACGTACTGAAGGAATATCTCTCCCGCGGAACCTTCATCTTTCCGCCAGCGCCGTCGCGAAGACTCACCGTCGACACGATCATCTGGTGTGCACAACACGCACCGAAGTGGAATCCAATGAACGTGTGCTCGTACCACTTGCAGGAGGTGGGAGCCACACCTGTCCAGGAAATCGCATTCTCATTGGCGAATGCGATCGACATCCTCGATGCGGTCAGGTCGAGCGGTCAGATCGAGCCCGACAAGTTCCCGCAAGTCTTCGGAGCGATGTCGTTCTTCGTCAATGCGGGAATCCGCTTCGTCGAGGAAATGTGCAAGTTGCGAGCATTCACCGACCTGTGGGAACGCATCGGCCGAGAACGGTATGGGATCACCGATGAGAAGGCGTTGCGTTTCCGTTACGGCGTGCAGGTCAATTCACTCGGGTTGACCGAATCGCAGCCAGAGAACAACGTGCAGCGCATCGTGCTCGAAATGCTCGCCGTCACCTTGTCCAAGGATGCGCGAGCACGGAGCGTCCAGCTGCCGGCATGGAACGAAGCCCTCGGACTTCCCCGTCCGTGGGATCAACAATGGTCGCTGCGGATGCAACAGGTGCTCGCTTACGAGACCGATCTTCTTGAGTATGGAGACCTCTTCACGGGTTCGCACGTCGTCGAATCGAAGACGAAAGAGCTTGCTGACGCCGCGTGGACCGAACTGCAAGAGATCCTTTCCTTGGGTGGCGCATTCGAAAATGTCGAGTTGTTGAAGGGCCGCCTCGTCTCGTCGATGGTGGAGCGCACTCGACGCATCGAGTCTGGCGAACTCTCCGTCGTTGGTGTCAACGTCTTCACCGAATCGACTGAATCCCCACTCGGTGGCGACGACAACATCCTCACTGTCGATCGATCGATCGAAGAGACGCTGATCAACGACGTTCGTCAATGGAGGAAAGACCGCGACAACGGGCGTGTAGAAGCAGCCAAGACTGCTCTTGCTGACGATGTCCGATCCGGGCGAAACGTGATGCCCGCCTCGATCGCTCTCGCTCAAGCGGGAGGGACTACTGGCGAGTGGGCGGACATCCTGCGCGAAACGTTTGGTGAGTACCGAGCACCGACGGGTGTTGGCGCCGCGGCCGGCCGTCGCGCCAAGGAATTGCACGAGGTCGCCGAGTTCGTACAACGAATTCCTGGCGGTCCGCCAAAGGTGCTGATTGCGAAGCCCGGTCTGGACGGACACTCAAGTGGCGCCGAACAGATCGCTGTTGCGGCACGCGACTCCGGAATGGAAGTCGTCTACAGCGGGATTCGACTCACGCCTGAGCAAATCGCCGCATCTGCGCGCGACGAGGATGCCGATCTCGTCGGTCTTTCGATCTTGTCCGGCTCACACCGCGAGCTCGTCCCAAGCGTCATCGACCACATGACGAAATTCGGAGTGGACTCACCGGTCATCGTCGGAGGAATCATCCCCGAGGTCGACCAACGGTTCTTCCTCGACAACGGCGTCGCTGCCGTCTATACGCCGAAGGACTTCGACATCGCGCGCATCATGGGTGACATCGCTCGCATCGTCGATGCTCGTCGCCGCGCGAATCGCTGAGAGTCGACTTACGGCTCCATCGTCGTTGACGAGGCAAAGCCGACGAATCCTGTCGCGGCGGGAAGTTGCAACACCTGGCCAGCAAACACCTTGTCAGGATCAGTGATGCCGTTGAGATCCATCAGTTCCTTCATGTTCAAGTTGTACGTCTTTGCAATCTGAAACAACGAGTCACCCATCTGCACCGTGTACATGACCGGCGCGGATGACGTCGTGGTCGTGAGCAACGGGATCGTGGTTTCGGCAACTGTTGTTTCCGTCGCCGATTCGGAATCCGAACCTCTCGACGTGACGACCGCAAGGACTCCGCTAACGAGCGAAATGATCAAGAGCGACCATTGCAGTCGGCCGCGAAGGAACATCAACCGTATGTTAGACGCCCTTGCGCATCAGGATGCTGGAAATGCGCGCGCGATTGAATCGAGCAATCAACCAGCACGGCAGGTTGCCAACGAGTGCAAAGCCAACGTTCCACCAGAACAGATCGGACGGATTCCACACGGCGAACAGTGGCAGTGCCAAGACCTGACCAAGGTGTGTCCGCTCCGCACGTTGGCATTCTGCGACGAATCGTGCCATTCCGCCGTCCTCGTCAGATGGCAGACGCCGCTTCGACAATCCACCAAACCAGGTTCCTGCGTCAGGAATGAGATCCTTCCAGCGGTGTATCAATACCACCCTCCGGTAGATGCGGCCACCCGACTCCCACGGTCGAATCTTGCTGAACCACCCTTCGCCAGTAAGTCGCTCCACCGGCATTCGTGCTTGCCTCCAGCCAATGACGAGACCGAGAACGATCCACGCAGCTACGTCAACTACAAGGGCAGTGCGAAAAGAAAGGTCAACGACCACCTGAGTAGTCTGCCCGACAACGACTACGGTATGCGCCGTGAGAAACGTGTTGGTTGTCATCGCCACGATGGTCGCAATGGAACCAATCACCTATGCGCTCCATCGCTGGGTGATGCACGGTTTCGGTCTGACCCTTCACCTCAGCCACCATCGCAACGCTGCCCGCACGAAGCCAACCCGCCTCGAACTCAATGACCTCTACCCCGTCATCTTTGCCCTCGTCGTCGTTGGCCTCCTCGCAATCGGCTTCAACGCACCGCAAGCAGGAATTCTGGTGCCGATTGGAATTGGAGCCACGGCATATGGCTTGCTGTACGCAATCGTCCACGACATGGTGATCCATCGCCGAGCAGGGATCGACCTTTCCCGCGGATCGCAAACACTTCGTCGACTTGGTGACGCACATCGAGAACACCATGCAACGAACGGCGAGCCGTATGGGATGCTCGCGCCTTACGCGCTGCGGTTCGTCTCGAGGGGATTTCGCCCATCCCAACGACCTTCTGCGTCGTAGGGCTCGAACCTCGCAAACAGTTCCTCTGCGTACCAACGACCTTGGTGCGTTTCATCGATGACGTGTCGATGTCTTGAGGTCTGAAACGCGAATTGACGAGCATCATCAAGTGAACGCCACAGGCTGAACGTTCCTTGTCGACCGATCGGCGCCTCACCCACACCGCACACTGCGATCAATCCGGGAGCTTCCTGCAGTTGACGATCGACCTCCACACCAGCACGCGCGAACACGCGCCAGGACTTCACGCGAATGTTTGCCCTCGTGATGATCGCGACAACACCATCTTGATTTCCACGCGACAAGTGTTCATACGGTTTGAATCCTTGCCACGACCCATGGCCCCCCGTCGTGCGGAGGCGAGTTGACCAAGACTCTTTGACGAGTCGAGACGATGACCAACGGCGGGCAACGTCACTCGTTGCGAGAAATGACCGATAGGCAGATTCGTCTCGCCACACGATGAATGCCGCAGTCCGAGAGAGGTCTGCACTCGGCGAAGTCGTAGAACCTTTCCCCGTTCCTAACAACCGCCAGAACACGATTCCATCTGCTTTCTTCAAGATTCGACGATCAAGACCGAGTCGAGCAAGTGCAACGAGTCGACTTCTCCAAGACATGAGGTGGAACGTCGCGAAGGTCTCCATGTGTGTCAATGCTGTCAGAGACTCGACCGCGAAGGGCCATACGTGCGGCCGCGCCAAACGACCGGGGCGCCAACAAAGTGGCGAATGACGCCGCGTGCGACGATGCTCCACGCGAGGACGTCGGCAACGGGCGACAACCAGAACGACCACTTCCGCTGCGGATACGACGACGCCGCACCGACAAGTGTCCCGATCCTGATCGCAAGAAGGAGTGACCCCATCACCGGCGCACTTCCCGAGATGATGAAGACAATCGGAAGCACTTGAGAGCACGCAACCGCCACGAGTTGGCCGAGCAATCGAGTGCGACTCTCAATTCCGGCTAGTGAAATCGATCGGCCCCAACCACGAACTGTCGAGGGAAAGTCCTCGAACATGCGCACACGGAGCAACCTCGCTCCATCCACCAGCACGACATTCCTACCTTCTTGCACTAATGACCGCGCAAGCGCGACGTCCTCAATGAGTTCACCTCGAACACGCTCCATGAAGCGCATGCCGATCGCATCGTCTTTGCGGAACACCATGCACTGGCCATTCGCAATTACCCGACCGTCTCCAACTGCTCCAGGGCGTCCGTAGCGATAGATCAACGTGGTTAACAGAGCCGGATGAATGAGCTGGGCTCCAGTCGTCGGACACTCGAACGACCCCGCAACTGTGGTCAGCGTGGCTTCGCGTTCTTCGGCCCACTGCACCACCGACTCTGGCAAGGCAGGACTTGGTCGGGTATCGGCATCCAGCGACACGATCCACTCTCCTCGTGCGGCCACAATCCCCTGTTGAAGCGCCCATGTCTTGCCGACCCATCCCTCGGGACGAGACGGCGACGACACGACCACTGCACCGTGCGCCTGCGCAACACGGGCAGTTCCATCGGTCGATTCATCGTCAACGACGATCACTTCGATGATTCCAGGCGCCGATGCAAGCGAGTCCAACAACGGACCTATGCGATCCGCTTCGTTTCGCGCGGGGATCACGACACTGATTCGGGGTTCTCGGAGATCTCGATCAACGACTTTCTTGAGGCCTGCTGTCGGTCGAATTGATCGAATCAGTCGCGCGATTGTCGGAAACGTCACCACGAGGATGATGAGCTCGGCAAGAAGCCATCCAAGCGACCACGAACCGACCACGGTCGCAACCTAGCCTGTTTGCATGCGAGTTCTCGCCGCCGTCGACAAGTTCCGTGGCACCGTCACCGCGGCACAAGTCGCAGCCGCGATCGGACACGCGTGTTGGGAACTTGGCCACGAATGCGTCGAGCGCCCGATCGCCGACGGCGGAGAAGGAACGCTTGAAGCACTCGGTGGTGCGAACCGAACGACACGGGTCACCGATCCGCTCGGTCGACCCGTCGATGCGCAATGGCGCATGTCGCAGGGCACCGCGATCATCGAGATGGCGCGCGCGTCGGGACTGCAACTGGTCGGCGGAAAGACCTCAAACGACCCAATAGCTGCATCAACGGTTGGCACCGGCCAACTCATTGACACTGCGCTCAATGAGGGCGCAACTCGAATCATCGTGTGTGTCGGAGGTTCGGCAACGACCGACGGTGGTCTTGGAGCACTGCAGGCGATTTCCACGCCAGCCCGACTGAAAGCTGTCGACTTCGTCGTCGCATGCGACGTGCGCACATCCTTCGTCGATGCTGCACGCCAATTTTCCCCACAAAAGGGTGCAAGTGGCGCACAAATCGAGTTTCTTACGAATCGACTAACTCGCCTTGCGATCGACTACCAGGATCGATACGGCGTCGACGTCACCAAGATTGAAGGCGCTGGTGCCGCCGGAGGACTTGCAGGAGGGCTCGCTGCTCTAGGTGCGCGCCTTCAACCAGGCTTTGACATCGTGGCTGAAGAACTCGGCCTCGAAGAGCTGGTCAGCAATAGCGATCTCATCATCTCTGGCGAGGGGTTCGTCGACGAAGAGAGCTTCAACGGCAAAGTCGTTGGCGGGATGCAAGAACTTGCATCAAATTCGGGAAAACCCTTTGGCGTAATCTGTGGCAACATCGACGCACCAGTGGCACATCGCGTAACCCACGTGAGTCTGGTGAATCAGTTCGGAGAGAACGACGCATTCAACGCGACTGCGACGTGCATCGAGCGAGCGACGAGCGTCTTACTCGCCCAGCTTGGCTTCTAGATCAGCCTGAGACCGGTGCCGCGAGCGGTTTACCGGCAAGGTCCGTACCGAGAAGGATCAATACGGTGGCCTCACCAAGCTCGCCGCTTTCGGTCGGAATCGGTGCGGGCATTGCAGCCGTAGTCACTCCACCAAGCTCTGCTGCGACTCGAGCGGCTGCCTGCTCACTACCTGGAATGAAATAGACGACGGTCTGTGTCTGCTTCGGGGTGATTTCACTGGCATTCGTCGCGGGTTGAACGATGAAGCCCCGGCCTTGGAGAGCAGTCGTCAACTCGCCGGCACTGCCTGGAACCTTCGATGCATTGGCGATCTGAACCTTGAAGTTGGTCAGCGGGATGGTGGTGTCCACGCTCGTCTCGACGGGAATCGTGTCGGTTGGCGCCACGGTCTCCGTTGGCTGGGTGATACCACCGTCGCCGGTATTTGCTGAGGAGTTGTCACCATTGATGTCACGCAAGATGAGGAAGCCAAGGATCACCGCGGCGACCGCAACGACAATTGACGTCGTCGAATTCAGGCTTGGTCGAGCTGGTGCCGATGGTCTGCGGGGGCGTCGCTGGTCTTGATTCATACAATTACCGTACCTCTCCGTGGATGTCGGACGGAGTCATGTCTAATTCTGTGAGCCGGGTGTGGGAATTGAACCCACGACCTACCGCTTACAAGGCGGTTGCTCTGCCCCTGAGCTAACCCGGCACTTTCGTACTTTGCTTCGACCGACAATGCTACGCCCTGCGTGCACGAACGATTTCGTACGTCGCAAGCGCTGTTGCTGCCGAAACATTGAGTGACGACAACGAGCCGAGCATGGGGATACTCACGAGCACGTCACATCGCTCACGCACGAGTCGCGACAAGCCAGGTCCTTCAGCTCCAAGGACAAGACAGATCGGTTCAAGGGCGAGATCACCGATGTCAAAGATGCTCTTGTCTGCCGAATCGTGGAGACCAACGATCCACACTCCCGCTTCCTTGAGCTGTCGAAGCGCAGTAGGTAGCCCACCGACGATGCACATCGGTACATACTCGACCGCACCAGCAGCAGACTTTGCCGCGGTTGGAGTCACGTGTACCGCTCGATGCTTCGGCAAAATCACGCCGTCCACGCCCGCACCATCGCAGGACCGCAAAATCGCACCGAGATTTCCCGGATCGGTCACGCCATCGACTGCGATCAGGAAGGGCTTCTTCTTCGCCGACGAACCAGCAACGAAGTCAGCGAGATCCGATTCGGTGAGTTCCTGAGCAAATGCGATCACGCCCTGTGGGGCCTCGCTGCGAGCCTCTCGCTCGAGTTCACGCCTCGCAATTTTGCGCACTGGTACGCGTTGATCACGGGCCAACTCGAGGATGTCGCTCATCACCGGATTCTCGTCAAGTTCCTCAGAAATGAGGATCTCGTGCACGCGTCTCCGTCCCGCAAGGAGGAGTTCACGCACTGCTTGACGCCCCTCGATCTGCGTCCCACCAAGTCCCTTGTCATCCCGTGCGCCGCGCGGTGCGGTGCCTCGCTGTGGGCTTCGACTGCGCTCTGGCCGACGACCCGGCTTGCGTGACGAACCTCTTTCGTTGCGCGGCTTCATGCGTGATCTTTCGAAATCAATGCAACCGCGAAGCAAGCGATGCCTTCGGCTCGACCGAGCGCACCAAGTTCCTCTGCGCGACGACCCTTGACCGTCACTGGCGCACCTGCTGCACCTGACAGGTTCTCTTGCATCGCAATTCGATGCGGCGCAAGTTTCGGGCGCTCACACACCACGCTGCAATCGACGTTGTGGATGCGATAGCCCTGTTTGACCAACATCGCCGCAACGCTGCGCAGGATGTCGATGGAATTTGCTCCACTCCACTTTGGGTCGGTGTCGGGAAAGTGCTCGCCGATGTCGCCAAGACCTGCAGCTCCAAGGAGCGCATCGGCGACTGCGTGTGCAATCGCATCGGCATCACTGTGCCCCACGAGCGCACGCTCGCCCTCAAAAGTGACTCCACCGAGGATGAGCTTCTTTCCTGAGGGACTGGCCTCGAATCGATGGATGTCGAATCCCTGTCCGACGCGCATCTCGTGTTGCGACACGTTCACACCTCGCTTCGAGCGTTCGAACGCGCCCACTCGAGATCTTGTGGCGTCGTCAGTTTTCGATTCATTTCCTCGCCGACGACCACGACGACTCTTCCGCCTGCGCGCTCCACGAGAGCGGCGTCGTCTGTTCCGTCTGCTCCGAGTCGATGGGCCTCGCGCAACGTGGATGCGCGAAACGCCTGCGGTGTCTGCACGGCCACGAGCGACGACCGATCAGGAGTCGCAACGACGACATTGGCCGAAGACACCTGCTTGATCGTGTCGGTGACGGGGAGTCCAGGGACCGCACCATCAGCGCCACCCACTACTTGGGCGATGACCTCTCTGTAGAGATGTTCGCTCGCGAAGGGTCTCGCTGCGTCATGCACGCAGATGATGGTTGCTTCGGCTGGAACCGCACCGAGCCCGTTACGAACGGACTCACTTCTCGTCTTTCCACCGGCGACCCCACCTTCGCGCGCCACGTCTTCAGATGGAACAACCACGACCACTCCATCACTGACCGACCGTGCGGTTTCAATTGACCAATCGAGTACTCGCTGATCACCGATCAAGGCATATTGCTTTTGCCCACCGAAACGGGTGCCCGTCCCTGCCGCAACGACAACCGTCCAAACAATTTCGTTCGCTGCGGTTGCCACGACGCTTAAGGGTAGTACCGTCAAACCCGCATGAAACACGAAGAAATCCTTGCTCAAACCTCCTTTTTCGCCGAGACACCTTCTGCTGCCCTCTCGACCATCGCATCGAGTGCAACAACACAACAGCTGCAGCGCGGAGACGTTCTCTTCAGCGAAGGCGACGCGCCTGATGCTCTGTTCGTCGTACTCAGCGGTCGCATTGCAATCGCAGTCGACAACAAGCCACTCGATGCCCGTGAGAGCGTTCTCGCGCTCATGGAAGTTGGTGACCTCTTCGGCGAGCTCGGTCTCCTCGACAATGGAGCCCGCTCCGCCATGGCTCGAGCAATCGAGACATCCACCGTCCTTCGCATTCCGTACGGTCCGGTCGTCGAGCACATGCGCTCCAACCCCGCGATGCTGTGGGGTGTGGCGAAGCTTCTTGCCACCCGACTGCGCACGATGGACGAGGTGCTCTCCGACAGCGTCTTCCTCGACGTCACTGGTCGTACCGCCAAGCGACTACTCGAACTCTCCGGTGGGAAGGATGAATTTGTCCTTCCCGTCACCCAAGAAGAACTTGCAGGCATGGTCGGCGCTTCACGCGAGCGCGTCAACAAGGCGATCGCCAGTTTCATTCGCCTCGGATGGCTGGAGCAGCACGATCGCCGCTATCACATCTTGATGCGGGATCGACTCGAAGTCCGTTCGAGTTAGTTCCCCAACAACCAGTTGCGTGTTGCGCTGAACGCGTCCGCCGCATCGTCGGGTCGATGAACTGGTCGCGCTGGATCATGGGCGAACGCATGCACGGCCTCCGGATACTCACGAACTGATACCCCAACCGCGCGGAGTTCGTTGACGTGATCCGGTGGCGTATACGGATCCTGAGTACCGATCAGCGCGAGCACTCGATCGGGGTGGCCAGCGCGTAGCTGCTCGATTGGATCTCCTTGGCCGGGGCCAGCCCACGCCTCAGGAACATGAATCATTCCGTAGAACGAGGCGATTCGATCGAAACGCGAAGACCGTCCTGCCTTGAAGCAATACATCCCACCGATACAGAACCCCATCAGTCCGACTCGCGAAGTTCCGAGGTAATCGGCGGCCTCCGTGAGGTCGCGCAGATGAAGTTCGTCATCGAGGTGTGCGGCCGCGGCAAACCGATCGGCAATCTCTTCCGAAAGCGTCTGCCCCGGGAACGGCTCGACCGCGATCACTGACATCTGCCACTCTCGGGAGAGCCGCTCGACCATGTCGTCGAACAACGGTCGCAGGCCAAAAATGTCCGGGGCGATGACCAGACCCATGGCGGCCTTGTCCACCAAGCTCACCGACGCCTGGGTTCCCGAAGGCAAGACGATGCGCATGCGCACACCCTAGACGCGAAATTTCTCGCGGTGAGAACTGCGGTGAGAATCGCGGACTGAGTTCCGGTGATGGTCATGCGGACGATGTCTCCATGACCACACCAACCACAACCCGCACACACTCACTCCTCACACACCCATCCGGATCCAGCCCAATGCTCCGAGACCTCGGAGCTGAATGGCGCAGGCTCTCTACAGCTCGACAAGCGGTACGGCGAGTGAACACGTGGGGCCTTCCCAAGTCACCAATCGGACACCTGGACGAGGTCCTCAACAACGCGGGATTTGGTCGCGACCCCAAAGACTCAGTTGCCGACCGCTATCTCTTCCTCCTCGTAGAACGAGCAGCAACCGACGAACTCGCCGCACGAATAGTGCTTCAGCGACTTCTCCCACCGCTCATCGCCGTGGCGCGCCGACGGGGAAAGATCACCGTTGGAGGATTCGACGAGGCTCTCACCGAGATCATCTCCCATGCGTGGATGCTGATCCGCACCTACCCGACAGAGCGCAGACCAGCAAAGGTCGCCTCGAATCTCGTACGCGACAGCGAGTACTACGCGTTCGTCCAGCCGACGAGATATCAGCGCTACACGGTCCAACTGTGCGACACCGAAGCAATGGCGCATGTTCCGGCACCCCGACCCGATGAGACCGCTGCCATGGTTCTCAATGATGCGTTGGACCACGCTTCTTCATCTCTCTCGCCACAGAACTTGTTGATCCTTCGACAACTCGCCGATGGAATGACCGTTGAAGAGATTGCACGACAGCATGGTGTCCAGCTTCGGACCGCTCGAACCTGGAGACGAGAGGCAATCAGCGAGTTGCGTGCACGAACGCGGTCTGTGGCGTGAGTTTCGCCGTTCGCAGACGAAGCGAGTTACTCACGACGAAGACGCTCGAAAACGCCATTGCCAGACCGGCCCACATCGGGTTCAACAATCCGGTTGCAGCAATCGGGATCGCTGCCGTGTTGTAGGCGAAAGCCCAGAACACGTTCGCGCTGATCGTCCGCAACGTCGCTCGTGACAAGAGAATTGCATCCGATACGAGTCGAAGGTCCCCGCTCACGATCGTGAGGTCACTTGCGTGCATCGCGACGTCGGTTCCAGTTCCCATCGCGATCCCAACGTCTGCCTGTGCGAGTGCCGCCGCATCGTTGACACCGTCACCGACCATCGCGACCGCATAACCGCGCTCCTGCAGGTCCGCGACGACACGCACCTTGTCGGCTGGCAACACACCAGCGATCACATGTTGATCGTCCGTCTCGATTCCCACCTGCGACGCCACGGCGATCGCCGTCTCACGGTTGTCACCGGTGAGCAGCACCGGTCGAAGTCCCAGGTTGCGCAGGTCGCTAATCGCCGTGGCACTGCTTGGCTTCGGTCGGTCCGCAACGACGCAAACGGCCTTCGCAGAGCCGTCATACCCGACGAGAACCGCCGTATTCCCCGACTCGCGAGCCGAAACGAGGGCTTCACGCAACTGCTTCGACACGAGCACGAGTTGCTTGCTGAACAATGCCTCTCCACCGACGATGACGCGCCTCGCTGATACAACTCCCGTCGTGCCAAGCCCGGGCAGCGATTCGAACTGGCTCACGTGATCGAGCGAACCGAGTTCCGCTCGCGCAGCCTGCGCGATTGCTTTTGCAACTGGGTGCTCACTCGCATGTTCCAACGAGCCAGCCAGCAACAACACCTCATTACGTGCAACGCCGTCAGCGACGATGACATCAACGAGCTGCATCACCCCCGTGGTCACGGTCCCGGTCTTGTCGAACACGACGGTGTCGATACGACGCGTGCTTTGGAGGACGTCCACTCCCTTGATCACGATTCCCATCTGAGCTGCACGACCGCTTCCAACCATGAGTGCAGTTGGAGTTGCAAGTCCGAGAGCACAAGGACAGGCAATGATCAACACCGCAACAGCAGCGGTGAATGCATCCGAGACCTGGTCGGTCGAGTCACCGAGGAAATACCAGGCTGCAAACGTTCCCACTGCGATCACGATCACCGTCGGCACAAACACGCTGCTCACTCGGTCGGCCAACCGTTGAACCGGGGCCTTCGTGGTCTGTGCATCTCTGACCAATTTCGTCATCTGGGCGAACGTAGAGTCGGCGCCAACCCGCCGAGCCTTGACAATCAATCTTCCGGTGAGGTTCGTCGTCGTACCCGTGACCTTCGAACCCGGACCGACGTCGACTGGAACACTCTCGCCGGTCAACATCGACGCGTCGATCGAGGAGTTACCTTCCTCAACGACTCCGTCTGCAGCGATCGTCTCACCTGGCCTCACAACCAGTCGATCGCCGACCTTGACCTTCGCTGCATCGATCACTACTTCTTCTCCGTCACGCAGGATGACAGCCTGACGCGCTCCGAGCGCAAGCAATGCCCGAAGTGCATCGCCCGCGCGACGCTTCGCCCGCGCTTCGAAGTATCTGCCTGCAAGGAGGAAGACCGTCACCGACACTGCGACTTCGAAGTACACGTGGATGCCACCAGACATGTCCATGCCTGCATGCGTCGTCACGTCGCCCCAAATCAATGCCCAGACCGACCATGCCGTTGCCGCAACGACACCGAGCGAAATGAGCGTGTCCATCGTCGTCGATCGATGCCGGGCATTCATCAGTGCGGCGCGATGGAACGGCCACGCACCCCATGTCACGACAGGGGCAGAAAAGACGAGTGCCCACCATTGCCAGTTGGTGAACTGCAGTTGGGTGAACATCGAGACGATGAACACGGGAAGCGCGAGAATCGCACTTGCGGTGAGTCGAATCTTGAGGGCGGTCACCTTTTCGCGGACCTCTGCGTCCAGCATGTCCGGCGTGGTGTCTTCGAGCAGCCGAGCGCCATAGCCAAGTCCTTCGACCACCGAGATCAGCCGTTCAGATGTGATGGACGGGTTGGCGATCGACACCCGCGCTGATTCGGCGGCGAAATTCACCGTTGCCGCTACCCCGTCGAGTGCGGTCAAGCCCCGTTCGATGTTCATCGCGCAGGCGTTGCACGTCATCCCGGTCAGGGAGAGGTCGATGGTGCGCTCGTCTGTCATTCGTGGGTCGCCAGGGGATCGAACCCTGGACCTGCGGATTAAAAGTCCGTTGCTCTACCAACTGAGCTAGCGACCCGAGGGC
>DAIRSS010000026.1:0-18110 GCA_036804285.1 Ilumatobacteraceae bacterium | reverse complement strand
GACCGCTTTCGCTATCGACGCACAACCGACTCATGGTTGATCGAGCGTCTAGCGCCCTAAACGCCAAGTCAGAATGCTGTCGGTGAGCGCGTCGATGAGACGTGTTGTGTGGGGTGAGACGTCGTCTTCATCCCAATCCCACCACAACGGGCTCTGACCGCGCACGCGAGGTGGCAGTTCGATCTGAACACCCGACTGTGCAACCAAGTTGACCGGATTCTTTGGGTGTTGTCCTGCGAGGTCAGAAGGGATTCGTTCAAGATCGTCGCAGATGTCATATGCCGGAAGGGCACTAGAGAGATGCCCAGCAATGTGGCGAGCGAGTTCCCTGTGCCGACCACCAAGCAGGATGCTCGTGAAGAAACCTTTCCGACCAAATCCGTGGAGTGTGACGACGGTGTTGACGTGCTCGAGGAAACCTTGCAACTGCGTGGAATGCGAAGGATCAATGTGGTGTGATGCGACGTGCCACTTGAGGGCTGCTGGTTGGTGAATGCCGTAGTACGAGGAGTCGGTTTGTTCGGCCACCCGTCGACCGATGACGTCGGTCAGCTCTTCGAGACCGCCACCGTGGTAGGCCATGATGCCGAACGGGCTCCGTAGTTCACAAACCTCTTCGACTTCTGGATGCTGGAGGAGTTCACGAAGCGTCATGTGATTGAGCCACCCGACTTTGCTCTTCGAGACATGAACACTGCGATGGCAAGAATGCCAAGCATGATCCCTGCCAGACTCCAGCTCCCGATGTCCTGCAGCAGTGTGGCGAATCTTGACTGAGCATTTTCGATCCGTGAGGCGAAAGGACCGAGCGAGGAGCGCTCACTGATCGCCACGTACCAATACCAACCGAGGTAGAGGCCCGTGGCGACCATGAAGATTGCCGACAAACGACTGATGTATGGGAGCACTCCACGAAGCGAACTCACGAGCCCCTGCCGTGCGAGACCGAGTGCAACGGTGAGCGCAGTGACGAGAAGGGCCATCCCAAGTCCATACAGGACGACGCTCAGAATCCCAGACACAACGCCATGCGTCGAGAAGGATCCAAAGATCGCGGTCGTGAGAAAACCGATCGTGCAGCCAATCGAGGCGACTGCATAGATCACGCCGTAGATGAACATCGATCGAGAAGTTCGATCGAGCTGTCGTGTGCTGTGGGGTGTCGCAAACCTCGGCTTCCAGCCGAAGAGCATGCGGACACCAACGAATACGAGCCCAATTCCGATTGCAAGGGCCGCGTACTTGGCATTCTGCTCGATCCACTGGGTGAAGACCCGTGAGATGACGCCGACGACGAGAAAGACCGCAAGGAATCCGCACGAAACACTGAGACCGACTTTTAGCGATCGGCGAACGGGCGACGTTGAAGATTCTTCCGGGTCATCGATACCGAGGAAGTAGACGAGATAGTTGGGGAGCATCGCGAACCCGCACGGGTTGACCGCTGCAAGCACGCCGAGCATGAAGCTGTAGGCGAAGTTTCCGGACAACTCCACGCCTAGAGGCTAAACCATTGGCGAAGTCGATCGGCGAGATCAGACTCTTGGAGTTCACCAGCCACTTGATCGACGATGGTGCCGTTTTGGTCAACGAAGAGCGTCACGGGTGCCGTTGCGACACCAAGTTCGCGTGCGAGATCGCCATTGTTGTCAAAGACGAGGTCATAGGTGACGCCATAACGATCAGCAAACTCGCGCGCGACGTCAACTGGGTCGTTGAGATTCACACCAACAAACCTCACGTTCGGTGCAACTTCGCTCGCGGTTGCTGCGAGAAGTGGCATTTCTCGGCGACACGGCTCGCACGTGGAGTACCAGAAGTTAAGAACAAGCGGTGCACCGATCCAGTCTGCGCTGGAGATCGTCCGTCCGTCTTCGCTCATGATGTCCACGGGCGGAAGTCTCCTACCCACGACTGCTTCGTTCGTCGACAGCTGTGGGTAGGGGACCTCTCCTGGAGTTGTCAGTCGCGCATCAACGTCATTTTGTGACTGACGGCTGATAGCCCATCCACCAACTCCGCTGACGACGACGACTGCGATGACAAGTGGGATGAAATGCCGTCGGATGAATCGCAGCGCGGGCACTGGATCAGGCTACCGAGAGCACCTTGCCTGGTTTCTGTCGCGCCGTTGGTCGGAGGTGGAGTGGAATCGGCACCTCTTCGACTCTGGCGACAGCAACCGCTCGAGTGACGGGTCTTCCGCGAGGTCGCTTGGTTTCACAGATCCGTCCGTCTTCGAGGAGCTCGCCCCCCCACACGCCCCATGGCTCCGCACGATCAAGGGCTGCACTGAGACAGTCTTGGCGACTCGAGCACTTCGCACAGATCGCCTTGGCGCGTTGAACGTCGACGTACTCCTCGGAGAAGAACAGGTAGGAGAGCGTTCCGTTGCCGTCGCTGCAACGCAGTGGCGACAGGATCAGTTCGTCCTGCAGTTCGGTGAGTGTGATGGTCATGGTGGTTCCTTTCCGTTGTTGCGGTTGGCTTCACGTCGGAGATCGTGGGGGGAAATGAAAAAGGCCGCTGGGTTCTCCCAGCGGCCTCTCGGCGATCTCCGACGTGAAATCTGTTTACGTCGTGAGCCCCAAGAGGCCTTGTCGGGGGCGCTTCGTAAAGCCCTGGTAATAGGTTGCGAAGGTTGCCATTGCGTCGCGCCACATCGGGGACGCATTTACGCGCGCGTCAGCACCAACTACGCCTGACATGAGGGAGCGGTGAATTGACAACATGGGACTTTCAGGAAATCACCTCTGCCCGCCGATTGCAAGCGAATTATCGAAAAAGCGTTCTCTTCCTTGCCTGGATAGGGTTTGACGGCATGTGGCAGCCCGGCAATCCCGTCCCGTTGCCGAACGTCGGCCGACGGTTCGGGGTCGATCGCAGGGTGCGGTTGGGTGACGTCACGCCGAAGGGCCGTCTGCGGCTGGACGCTACGGCGCGGTATTTACAGGACATTGCCAATGATGACGCGGTGGACGGCAACTACAGCGACGTTCACGGCTGGGTGGTTCGTCGGACCGAGATGTGGGTCTATGACTTCCCGGTGTACATGCAGGACGTTTCCCTCACGACGTGGTGTGGTGGCTATGGCTCCCACTGGGCAGAGCGACGAACGACGATCCGTGGTGCAACGTCTGGGCACATCGAAACGGCGGCGCTGTGGGTGCACGTGGACCTCAAGAGCCTGAAGCCGTCGCCATTGCCAGCAGACTTCATTCCCATCGTTGACGAGGCAAGTGGTGGACGAAAGATCCGGGCGAACCTTGTCCTCGGTAAGGAACTTCCTGCATTGTCGGAGGATGGCTCCACACGAGAAGCGTGGCCGACTCGATTTGCTGATTTCGATGCAGTCGGACATCTGAACAACGCGTCGTATTGGATTGCGGCCGAGGAGTACCTGTCGGCGCATGGCGACCTGCGTGCACCACTTCATGTGACCGTTGAACACCATCTCTCGGTCGATCCCGGTCAGGGCATCGACATCGTGACCCAGGAACTACCGGGGCGAGTGGTACTCCGACATGTTCTCGGTGGCGATCGAGTTGCGGCGTTGACCCAGATCGTTCGACTCGACCAGAAGTAGTTAGCGGGTGACGATCGACCTCGCAATCGCGATCGCAGGTTTCCTCGTTGGCTTGGTGAGCATTTTCCCCGCGCGATCGAAACGGAGATCCGGATCAGCCGGTTTCGATTCGGTGTCGATCATCATTCCAGCTCGTAATGAAGAGCGAAACATTGGCGAAGCCATTGCGTCGATCCGAGCCACGCTCGGTGAGGGTGTCGAAGTGATCGTCGCCGACGATCGCTCTTCGGATCGAACGTCGGCCGAAGCAGCTATCCACGGAGCGATCATCATTTCCGTCGATGATCCACCGCAGGGATGGGCAGGGAAGCCACACGCATGTTGGCAGGGTCAACAGCGAGCGAGTGGCCGAATCTTGGTCTTCATAGATGCCGATGTCCGGCTTGGGACGAACGCACGCGAATCATTGATTGATGCAGTGGTGCATGTTTCCCAAGACCCAACGACCATGGTGAGTATGCAGCCGTGGCACACTCCGGTTCGATTTAGCGAGCATTTCGCAATGCTTTTCAATGTGGTGAGCGTGATGGCGAGTCGGTGTCGTGGACTGTGGGTTGCTCGACGACCACTTGCATTCGGACCGCTCATCGTTTGCGATGCTGCGGCGTATCGAGCACTTGGCGGACATGGACACGAGTCGGTTCGTGGTTCGATCATCGAGGATGTTGCTCTCGGGAAACTTTTCGAACGTGGTGTAGTCAAAGTGGGTTCGAAGAACAGCGTGACGTTTCGGATGTACGGCACGGGGCTTCGGGGAGTCTTTGAGGGGTTCGTGAAGAACTTTGCCAGCGCGGGATTGAGTGCGTCCGCCATTGCGGTGATCGGGGTGGTGGCGTGGTTCGTCTTCCTTTGCTCACCACTGGTCGTTGGGGCCGTCATGTATCCCATCTGCGTAGCCCAGTTGTTTTTCTCATCTCGCGTCGTTGGGCGCTTCACGATCGTGGATGCCGTGATCTATCCCGTTCACCTGGTGTTTTTCATAGCGGTGCTGTGTGTCAGCGTGTGGCGCCGCTTCATTTTGCGGACCGTGTCGTGGAAGGACCGCTCGGTTCGGATCTAAGGCTGGAGAAAGACCTTCGAGCGGTAGAACTGGAGTTCTCGCACGCTCGCCTTGATGTCCTCCATCGCGCGGTGCTGGCCGCTCTTGGATGGACGGTCGATCCCGACCTTCGGATACCAACGTTTGGTGAGCTCCTTGATCGTCGAGACGTCGACCGATCGATAGTGCAGGTAGTTCTCGATGTCCGGCAAGTACTTGGCAAGGAAACGTCGGTCGGTTCCGATCGAATTTCCGCAGAGCGGAATCGTTCGAGGCTCAGGGACATGCAGCTTGATGAAGTCCAATGTCTTTGCGCCAGCCTCTTCGAGTGAAATCGAACTCGTTCGAATTGCGTCAAGGAGCCCAGATTTCGTGTGCATGTCCACGACGATCTGTTCCATTCCCGCAAGTCGTTCCTCGGGCTGGTGGATGACAAGATCGGGTCCTTCGGCGACGATGTTCAGTTCGTCGTCGGTGATCAATGTGGCGATTTCGACGATTACGTCACGCTCTGGGTCGAGACCAGTCATCTCGAGATCCATCCACACCAGCACGCCATGCAATCTAGGCGTATTCTCGTCACATGTCTAAAAACGTGATCGTCGATGTTCGACGACTCGACCCCGACTTGCCGTTGCCACAGACTGCCCATGCTGGTGATGCGGGCGTCGATCTGCATGCGCGTGAAGACGCACTCTTGAAGTCAAACGGTGGTCGTGTGCTCGTCCCGACCGGACTCGCTGTTGCGATTCCCGTCGGCTACATGGGGATCGTCGTGCCGCGGAGTGGCCTCGCGCTGAAGCACGGGATTTCGCTCGTGAACACGCCAGGAATCATCGACAGCGGTTATCGCGGAGAGCTCAAAGTCGTGATGATCAATACGGATCCGACGTCTGATTACCAAGTTCGTCGAGGGGATCGCATTGCACAACTCGTCATCCAGGAGATCGTCGCCGTGACGTGGCGCGAAGTCGATGAGTTGTCTGGTGAGGATCGCGGCGGTGGCTTCGGCCACTCGGGCCGCTAGTTCTTCGGAATCCGACTGACGAGTACGCCGTCTCGTTCGAGAACGGTGATCGCATCGGTTGACATCCCGAGAATTTCTCGGCACACGAACTCGTTGTCCTCGCCTCGATACTTGGCGACTCCCTGTACGGACGTATCCGATCCCGAGAAGTGCCACGGGCTGTTGGGAACCCGGATCATTCCATCTCCGCGATCCGAGACATCGACAATTGCGTCCCGATCCTTCGCCCAATCCGTCGTCGCGATCTCGTCCACACTTCGGAGCCGACCAGTAGCAAGGCTGTGCCGATCGAAGATCTTCTCGATTTCCTCGGCATTGGCGACCGTGCGCGCCCATGCACTGATTTCGTCCATCAGGCTCGCGAAGTTTTCGAGCCGTAGCTCGACGGTGCTGAAGCGAGGATCGCTCAACAGCTCGGTCTTGCCCATTGCTCCGACGAAGAACTCGAACGTGCCCTTCTCTGCCGGGTGGCCGCTGACGACGACGACCGAACCATCCGCAGTCGTCAGGACGGGATAGTCGGCGGGCTGGAACGATCGAATCGTTCCAGGTGCCACGGGATCAGCCCACAGCTGATTGTGTGCGTGTTCATTCACGTACAGCATGGTCTCGGCCATCGACACGTCGATGTACTGACCTCGGCCAGTTCGCTCGCGTTGAAAGAGTGCGGCCAAGATCGCACTTGCCGTCTCAACTGCGGTGTAAACGTCACCGTGGCTGTGTGGATCGTTTGCATAGGTGCCGCCTCGTACGTCACCTTGGTGCTTCGTGATGCCGGTCTCGGCGTTGACGACCGGTGCGTAGGCCCGTCGCGACGTCCAGGGGCCCGACGCCCCGTACCCAGAGATCGACGTGTAGATCAGCCGTGGGCACTCGCGCTCGAAGCGCTCGTAGTCGAGTCCGAGTCGCTTCATGACGCCAGGGCGGAAGTTTTCGACCACGACATCTGCAGAGGCGATGAGTCGAGCCGCGAGTTCGACACCAGCTGGTTTGTCCATGTCGATCGACACGTTGAGCTTGCCGACGTTTTGCTGCACGAAGTACGTCGACTGCGAGTTGATCCGCGGATAGGTGAAGCGGGTCATGTCCCCAGCGGGGGGTTCCACCTTGATGACTTGCGCACCGAGATCGGTGAGCATGCGGGTCGCGTGCGGCCCTGACAGCACGCGGGTGAAGTCGATGACTCGAATGCCCACGAGTGGGCGAGAGTCCCGTGAGGCGCCCCGGGTCATTGGTCGTCAGTCGAGCGTGACGCCGAGTGTGCGCAAGGCGAGCGAGGAGTACAGGGCCATCCCCGTCGTCATCGCATCCTCTTCGAACATCACGCGGTTGGAGTGGTTCGGGGCAGCCGTGCGCGGGTCCTTGTTGTGTGGTGTCCCGCCGAGGAACAGCATGGCACCAGGCAACTTCTCGAGGACGTAACTGAAGTCTTCCGCACCCATCACCGGGTTCGGCATTCGCACGACCTGCTTCTCACCGACGAGTGCTTCTGCGATGTCGAGGCCGAAGTCTGCTGACGGGACGTCGTTCACCGTGACCGGATAACCGAGATTTACCGTCGTCTCGGCGTTGCACCCGTGTGCGGTGGCGACACCGTCAGCGACGCGCTGGATGAGTTCGTGCACCGATGAGCGAGTCTTTGCTGAAATGGCGCGGATCGTTCCTTGGATGCGTGCCGATTCGGGAATGACGTTGTACGCAGTTCCCGCAACCAAGCGCGTGACGGTGACGACGGTCGGGTCGAAGATGTCGAAGCGCCGTGTCACCATCGCCTGAATTGCCTGCACGATTTCGCACGTCACCGGAACAGGGTCGAACGTCCTGAACGGCTCCGAGGCGTGGCCGCCCTTTCCGGTGATGACGATGTCGAATGAGTCCGACGATGCCATCACCGATCCACCCTTCGTCCCGATCATGCCCGCGGGCATCGACGAGGTGATGTGGATCGCATACGCGGCAGAAATCGGAGATGGAGTTCCGTCGGCAAGTGGTGGCACGTCGAGCAGGCCTTCATCGAGCATGTACTCGGCTCCGCCGTAGCCCTCTTCGCCGGGTTGGAACATGAACAGCACTCGTCCGGGGAGCGACGACTTTCGCTCACTCAGCATCCGCGCGGCGCCAGCGAGCATCGCGACGTGCGTGTCGTGTCCACAGGCGTGCATGACGTTGTCGACCTTGGACGCGTAGTCGAGACCGGTGTCCTCGGGCATCGGGAGCGCATCCATGTCGCCACGCAACATGACCGTCGGTCCGGGCTTGTCACCGGTGAGAAGCGCGGCGATACCGCTTGTCGTCTTGTGCAACGTGATGTCGAGCGGGAGTCCATCGAGTGCCTCAAGCACGCGGTCCTTGGTCTTCGGAAGGTCGAGGCCGACTTCTGGCCAGCGATGCAGGTCTCGTCGGACCGATCGAGCATCTTCCAGCAGACCGGCAGCGTGGTCGATGACGCCGGTCGGTGTGCCGTGACGTTCAGTCGCAGGTTGGACGGGTCGTTGAGAGGACATGTCGCAATCGTAGGCTCGCCGGCCCATCTCAGCCCATGGGCGGAGGGACCCCTTGGGGCGCAACGCTCGCTGGGCTTTACGATGATCGGGTGCTCAGAGTCGATTTCACCATCGAGCCATTCGTCGCCGGCTCACCAGGTCGGCACGTGACGCTCGCGGTCGAGGCGGTTCGCCGTCACGGAATCGAAGTCGACTTCGGCCCATTCGGCTCATCCTTCGACATCGCACCAGAATCGATCCACACCGTGGTCAGCGAGCTGCTCCACGTGGCGTACAGCAATGGTGCGACGAATGTGAGCGTGGATGTCGTCGGGGCAGACAGTCACAACGAAGAGCCGGCGGCATGGGAGGGAGTGGTCATTGGCGGTGTACGCCTCCCGGCCCTGCACGGCGTCTTGAACCAGATCATCGAAAGCGTCGAACGCGAGCTTGGGTCGTCATTGAAGGATCTCTCGCGAAACGACAAGCAGACCGCAATTCGCTTACTCGACGAACGCGGTGCGTTCATCCTGCGACGAGCAGTCGAGGACGTCGCTGACGCGATGGGTGTCTCGCGGATCACGGTCTACAACTATCTCAACGCATTGCACCGGTAGGCGTCTCGTGCGTCATCATTTTGAGGTTGTTGCATTCGATGCGGATGACACGCTTTGGCACAGCGAGGAAAGTTTCCGCAAGAACGAGCGGCAGTTCGTCGATCTCGTTCGTCCCTACGTTGCGGACGGAGTTGACATCAAGTCCGCGCTCGTCGCGATCGAAGGCGCAAACCTTTCGACGTATGGCTATGGAGTGAAGTCGTTCGGGCTGTGTGCGGTCGAGGCGGCCCTCACACTCTCGAACGGAACCGTTCCCCCGCAAGTTCTTGAGCAAATCATTGCATCGGTGAAAGAGCACCTCACTGAACCCGTTCGCCTCTTCAACGAGGCGTCTTCCGTCGTCGCCGAGGTTGCGCGTCATCGTCGAGTGATCATGATCACCAAAGGTGATCTCGTCCATCAGACGCGCAAGGTTCGAACCAGCGGTCTCGCGCATCTGTTCCATCACGTCGAGATCGTGCTCGAAAAGGACGCAGAGACTTATTCACGCGTGTTACGGAGCCTTGGTGTCGATCCGCACACGTTCTGCATGGTCGGGAACTCACTGAAGAGCGACATCCTGCCGGTGTTGGAGATCGGTGGATTCGGCGTGCACGTGCCGTTTGAAATCCTCTGGGAACTGGAGTCGACCGACATGATTCCCGGTGAAGGGGATCGGTGGGTCGAATTGAGCTCCCTCGCAGACGTCCCCGCGTGGCTCGAAGAAAACGGGTAGTCGACTACAGCTTGCGCAGGTGCACTTCGGAGACTCGGTGGTCTCCACTCTTTTGCATCACGAGTGATGCTCGTGCGCGAGTGGGAACGATGTTCTCGCGCAGGTTCTTGCCATTGATCTCGCGCCAGATCGAACGAGCAACGTCGACGGCTTCAGCATCCGTGAGGTGTGCATAGTGCGTGAAAAAGCTCGCTGGATTCTGGAACACCGTCTGGCGGAGGGCGAGGAATCGGTCGACATACCAGCGCTCGATGTCACCCTCTTCGGCGTCGATGTAGATCGAGAAGTCGAAGTAGTCCGACACGAATTCGGTGCTTTCCACGCCGGTTTGCAGCACGTTCAAGCCCTCGAGGATCAAGATGTCGGGCTGACGCACCGTCATGGAGTCGTTCGGCACGATGTCGTATTCCACGTGGCTGTACACGGGTGCAGACACGGCCGGCATTCCCGCCTTCAGTTCACGGAGGAATTGAATGAGTCGCTTGGTGTCGTAGCTCTCCGGAAAGCCCTTGCGATTCATGATTCCGCGCTCGTTGAGAACCGCATTCGGGTAGAGGAATCCGTCCGTGGTGATGAGTTCCACTCGTGGATGTTCCGGCCATCGTGTGAGGAGCGCCTGCAAGATGCGCGCGGACGTGCTCTTGCCGACAGCGACGCTGCCTGCGATTCCGATCACGTATGGCATCTTCGGAGCGATTGCGCCGAGGAACGTCGCAGATACGCGGTGCAGATTCTGTGTCGCACTGACGTACAGGTTGAGGAGTCGCGTGAGGGGGAGATACACCGCAACGACTTCGTCGAGGTCGATCCTGTCGTTGATGCCGCGAAGAGCTTCGAGGTCGCGCTCGTGCAGCGTCAATGGCGTCTGAGCACGCAGCTCGGCCCATTCCTTGCGCTCGAAGCGCAAGTAGCGGTCGGCGTCAATTGCGTCAATCATGCAGGTATTCCTAGCGGCTCCAGGGTGCAGCAGGAGATGCTGCTCCTGTGCCTCCGGTCAAGACTTCGACGCCAGTGTCCGTGACGAGCACGGTGTGTTCGAACTGTGCGGTCCGCTTGCCATCTGCGGTGACAGCAGTCCAGTCGTCATCCCACATTCTGTGCTGCCATGTGCCGAGGGTAATCATGGGCTCGATCGTGAAGGTCATTCCGGGGCGCATGACCGTGTTGTTGCGGGCGTCGTAGTAGTGCAGAACCTGAATATCGGTGTGGAACTGTTCGCCAATTCCGTGTCCGATGAAGGCCCGAACCACACCGAGCTTGTCCTGTTTTGCCCGTGCCTCGATCGCCTTGCCGATGTCGCTCAATGGTCGACCTGGCACAACGGCTTCGATTCCTCGCCACATGCATTCTTCGGTGACCCGAATGAGGTTGGTGTCCTGATCCGAGATCGCCCCGACGGCAAACGTTGCATTGGTGTCGCCATGAACCCCGTTGATGTAGCACGTGACGTCGAGGTTGATGATGTCGCCATCCTCAAGCACGCGCGAGTCTGGAATTCCATGGCAGATCACTTCGTTCACCGACGTGCAAACACTCTTGGGATAGCCCGAGTAGTTGAGCGGGCTTGGGTATGCGTTTCGCGCAATACAGAGATCGTGAACGTATGCATCAATTGCATCCGTCGTGATGCCCGGCTTGACGAACTCGCCTGCCAGACGAAGGACTTCAGCCGCCATCTTCCCCGCATGGCGCATGCGTGAAATCACGTCGGGTGTCTTGATCGCCGACTCGTTCCATCGGCGGACCTCGCCGGATTCTGCATACGGGGGCCGGGGGATATGTGCCGGGACGGTTCGCATTGGGCTGACCACGCCAGGGAGGACCCTCCCCTCGAGCGGTTTATGGCAACGCTTGTACTTGCGCCCACTTCCACACCAGCAGGACTCGTTTGCCGCAGGGGGAATCGCAGGCGGGGAAGTCGGCGACGCGGTACTCATTCGTTTCAAGGCTACGGCTAATCAACCCACAGGACTCGGATTCAAATCACTTACTTGTAATTCAGATGATTTCCTCGCACGAGTGGATTTGTCGAGTGCACGTCCATTTCAATCTCTCCGAAACACACATAGCACCATCGGCGGATTGGTTGCGACGAAGGAGGGGAACCGTGGATTCACGGCTCAATTCTCTTCGATCGGCATCAAGGGTGTCAGACGAGGTCGTCAGCGACCTCGAGCCCGAGCATGTCGTCTCGGAGGGTAGAAAGCGATCACGATTGTCGACCACGGTTCTTGGTTCGATGCTCGTCTTGATCGGAATTGTTGGTGCAGTCGTGACGACACGCGCTGCAACTCAGTCGGTTGGAGTGATTGCTGTTTCTCGTGATCTTTCGAAGGGCGAGCTCATCTCCAACGGCGACCTTCAATTGATTGATGTTCCTCAAGACTCCTCTCGGCACTTTTTGAGTCGAAATCAAGTCAGCGATGTTCTTGGTGCGATGGTGGTGTCAGAAGTCAAAGCAGGTTCGCCACTCGTGCCAGCTCTTCTTGTGCGACAACCGATGCTCGATTCTTCGATGGTTTTGGTGTCAGTCCCTGTCGAGCTGGGGAACTTTCCTCCAATGCTTGCCGCCGGGGACGACGTCAATGTCATCGTGAGTCCCGACGCAACGATCGTCGATGCTGCCCCTCCGCGGATCGTCGCGGAGCGGCTGCGTGTCTGGGCAGTGGACCAGGAAGTCGATGGCGCCGAGACGACCGTCGTCACACTGGTCGGCGATTCGGAAGTCGCCCTAGCTATTGCGGGTGCCGGCTCAGTCCATCTCGGTCTCGTGCGTTCATTGAACGAGGGATAAGGAGAGATGGCTGTCATGCGAGCCGACCTTGGAAAGCTGAGTGCACTGGTCGCCGAGCGGATCGGAAGCGAGCTTGCGGAGGAACACATTCGACTACGTCGCCTCGGAGAGGCACCGTGGACGACCGATGAGGAGCTGCTCTTTGCACAGACCGTTGCAATGAATGAGTCCATTCGTCTGAGTAACTCGCTGGTTGTGGAGGGTCAATCGGCATTGTCACCACCCGAGCAGGAGACATTGACGTCAATGGCCGTTGCTCATGTACTTGGACTTGGCCGACTCCAAGTGCTTATGGATGACGAGGAAATCAGCGATATTCATGTCAAAGGTTCGAGTCCGGTCTGGGTGAAGTTGCGCAACGGCGTTCGCGAACAACGTGCGCCAGTTGTCGATTCGGATGATGAGCTCATTGATCTCATTCGACGGGCGGCAACGCGTCTTGGTCGCACGGAACGTCGCTTTGATAGCGCTTCACCAGAGCTGAACCTGCAGCTCCCAGACGGTTCAAGGTTGTTCGCCGCAATGGAGATATCGATGAGGCCGACTCTTGTCATTCGAAAGCATCAGTTTTCAATTTCTCGACTGAGCGACCTTCAGCTTCGTGGCCTTTGCGACCCACTGACCACGTCATTTCTTGCAGCCGCAGTCAGGGCGAAGCGAAACATGATTATTTGTGGTGGAACAGGTTCGGGAAAGACGACTCTTCTGCGGAGTCTGATCAATGAGGTTGGTCGGGTCGAGCGCATTGTGACGATCGAGGACGCCTATGAGCTCGGGATTGATCGTTTTGATGATCTCCATCCCGATCACGATGCACTCCAGGCCCGGCCAGCGAACATTGAAGGTAACGGCGAAATCACATTGGTGGACTTGACCCGAATGGCGCTGCGTATGGACCCTGACAGGGTCATTGTTGGTGAAGTACGTGGAGCCGAAGCGTTCCCAATGTTGCTTGCCATGAGTCAAGGGAACAACGGCTCAATGTGCACAATGCACGCTGACTCGGCACGCAGCGTCTTCCCCAAGTTGGCTGCGTATGTCTCGATGGCGTCTACCGGGTTACCGGTCGAGACGATCAATACCTTGATTGCAAGCGCCGTTCATTTCGTCGTCCATATCGAACTCATCGCAGGCGTCCGACAAATCAAGTCGATTCTTGAGGTTGTCGATGCAGACGGTTCGACGATCATCTCAAACGAAGTCTTTTCACGGAGCCGTGAAGGTCGATCACGCTCATTCTCCTCTCTCCGGCAGACGAGTCGAGCCCTGTTGCTTGAGCACGGATTTGATGCACCCGGAGTAACTCCATGATTCTTCTTGCGATGGCAGCAAGTTTCGGTTTTTGTGCACTTGGGATCCTCCTCATTGTGCTCAGGCCCCGATTTAGGCGTCAGGCGAGCAGAGTTGTCGTGAGATGGAACGCGCTGAGGACTCTTGTACTTCCCGCTCTCATTGGGACTCTTGGGTGGTGGCTCTCTGGTTTCGTGGCGGTTGGACTAGTGGCTTTGGTTGCGTCCTTCTTGCTGGTACGGAAAGGTACGCAGCATCGTCCACTCCGCGACGAGCGCTTGTTCGTCGATGCACTTGCAACGTGGACCGAACAGCTTCGCGACACCCTCGCTGGTTCACATGGGCTCGAAGAGGCCATCTTTGCTACCGCTGAGAGGGCTCCACGGACGATTCAACCTGAGGTGCAACGCCTTGTTGCATACATGACGTACGGCTCTACAGCTCAAGGGCTGCGCCAATTCGCGGACGACCTTGATCATCCAACAGCTGATTTTGTTGTTTCAGCACTTCTAACCGCTACCCAGTACCAAGCGAGAGACCTTGTCACCTTGCTATCTCACGTCGCAGATTGTGCGCGAGATGAGGGGAAGATGCGATCTCGGGTCTGGGTGAGCAGGGCGCGCACAAGAAGCTCTGTTCGAATCATCATCGGCGTCGTCGTTGTCTTTGTCGGAGGGCTCTTCATATTTAGCGCGGACTACTTGTCGCCCTATTCGAGTCTCAATGGTCAAATCTTCCTCACATGTATTGGAGTCGTCTTTGCGACGTCATTCGCTCTGATGAAGCGAATGTCAGAAGTAGTAATGCCGGAACGGTTCGTGAAGAAGCGGGTTACAGGATGATCGGCAACTCCTTGCTCTGGACAATGATTTCGTTGGGTCTGTTGTTCGTAATTCGACCGCAGGTTGCAGACAAATTGTGGAGCCGCGCGACTGCATGGACCAGCTATCTGAATTCACGCATTAAGAGCAGTGTTCTGCGCAAGCACGAGAGCAATCTCCAGATCTGTGAAGTGTCGGCTGACGAGATGACAATTCGCAAGGCCATGTATTCTTTCGGTTCCGGTCTTGGTGGGATCGCAATAGTTGCCATTGTTGGCAACTCGTTCCCAGCGTCATCAGGGATTTTGGTTGTCGCACTTGTAATGGCGATGCTCGGATCGGGCTTTATCTATCCCGATCTCGTGCTCCAGAAAGAAGCAGGCCGAAGGCGAAAGTCATTCCGCTATGGATTCTCAAGTTTCCTTGACCTCGTGACGGTACTTCTTGCAGGAGGGTCGGGCATTGAGTCGGCCTTATTGATGGCAAGTGAGACCGGGGATGGACAGACGTTCGAACAGATTCGCAAGAGTTTGCGCCGTTCGCAAGTGGCTCGGACCTCACCATGGGATGAACTTGCAGATCTCGGACGCCGCTTCGGAATAGACGAGATCGTCGAAGTGGCAGGGAGTGTGGAGCTCGCGGGACGTCACGGAGCGCGAATCAGGGACACACTCGTTGCGCGTGCTGCAACGCTTCGGCATCGACAGCTGAGCGAAATCGAGGCAGAGGCCGCTGCCGCCACAGAGCGAATGGGGATGCCGATGGTGCTCCTCTTCATCGGATTTATCAGCCTTGTTGGCTATCCCGCAGTAGTGGAGATGCTTCAGGGTTGGTGAAGCAAAAAATCAACACGAAAGGAAACATCAATGAAATCGATCGGACAACATTTTCAGTACTACTGGATTCGGTTTACGGCGTCTCGGGAGCGGGATCTCGAACGTGGCGAGGTCAGTGCCACGACCGTTGTCATGGCTGCTGCTCTCATCGCTCTGGCGATTGCGGTCGGAGCGACTATCACGGCCCGGGTGCGCGACAAGGCTGACAGTCTGGACCTCGGCTGAAATGAGGCACGAGCGTGGTGAAGTGAGCGCCGAATCGGTGATCATCGTGCCGGTTGTGTTCTTTGTGCTCCTCCTCGGGGTTCAAGCAACCACGCTCTTCCATGCAGCCAACATTGCGACTGCTGCCGCAGCACAAGGAGCGGCGGCAGCAGCCGCAAGTGGTGCAAGTGAACTTGATGGTGAACGGGTGGCGTCGATTTCCGTTGCCGAACTCGGCGGAAGTTTGAGTTCGCCTCCAGAGGTCAAGATGCGATCTGACTGGGTGGAAGTCACAGTCCACATTGCGATTCCGCAGATCATCCCGGGTTTCCCCCGTGTGATTGAAAGGAATGTAACCGAACGGAAAGAGCGATTTGTAGAGGAGTTGGATCGATGAGACATGAGCAGGGCTCGGTGACGGTTGAAGCGGTACTCCTTGCTCCCGTTCTCGCCATCGGATTTCTTTCAATCGTGTACGGCAGTCGGCTCGTTGCTTCATCTCAAGCAGTCCAACTTGCGGCTGATCATGGAGCGCGGACGGCCTCGACTGTTCGCTATTCGAAAATGGATGAAGTAGGCGTGGAAGCTGCACTTCACTACCTAGATGAATATCGGTCAGGCTGTAGTGACGCAAGGGTAAACGTTGCGGTGGATCAAGAGTCCGATCGACCTTCTGTGCTTGTCGAAGTTGAGTGTGAAGTAGACACAAGCGGACTTTCATTTCTTGGGCTCGTGCCAAAGACGCTTAGGGCCCATTCGATTGAAGTCGTCGATGTTTGGCGAGCGAATGAATAATGAGTTCGACTGAATCAGGATCCATCACGGCTTTCGTGCTCGGCCTCCTCTCGGTATTCATCGCGTGCATGGCCCTTGTGGTGGATGGGGGGAACGTGGTTTCCAATTATCTTGCGCATGCTGACATCGCTGAAAACGCAGCCCGATTTGGGAGCCAAGAAGTGACGTCGTTGAGAAGTGGTGACCCCTTGCTTCATCGCGATAGAGCATCGCGAGCTGCGCACAGCTACCTCGAGCGCCATGGAGTATCGGGCACGGTGTCAGTCGAGGACAACGTTCTGACAGTGCACGTCTATGGGGACGTTCAATTCGTTTTGCTCAAACTCATCGGTTTGTCGTCAACAACAGTCGCGGTCAAACGAAGCGCAGAGCCGGTCGTCCAATGAAGCGCGCAATTCTCCTCAGTGTTTTGCAGATTGCTGGAACACCACTGACACTTGTAGCAACTGGGCATACTCCGCAGAGGTACGTGAAGCTCCTTGGCAATTCGCAGACTTCAAGTGAAGGTCTTCAGGCCCTTGGGGTTCTCGCCATCTGGCTGGTGTGGGTATGGGGAGTGGTCTCTGCAATAGCAGCGCTCAAGGCTGCGCAAAGGATGGGAGTTGTAAGTCCCAGCCGCATGATTCCAACGCACATCGCCATGTCTGCTGCGGCGCTTGTTGGAGCGCTGGATTGGGGAACCAGTTCTGAAGACGAAGGATCAATTGAAGTCGTCGAATCTCAATCTCAGGTAATTGGTGAGTCGAGACAAGTTGATGTGAATCTCCCAAGCACTGCGATGACTATCTTGGCTGGCTTTCTCCTTCGCCAAGTGCAGCTGAACATCCAGAAGATGCTTGAAAGCGCACGGTCGGGGACTCACTATCGCCCACATACCCGCATGAGCCAGTTGATTCTCCAGAGTCTGATGTACAAAAGTCGACACGTATCGAAACTCTCAGAGCGCGTGTATTGGCCGGATTCGTCGTCACGGTTAGTTAATGAGCAGGAGTTGGATGAAATTGATCGAATCCCAATCGGGATAGATGGTCTTGAACTCGTCTCCCTTGGTCTTTCACAGCAGACGACTATTCGAATTCATGGCGCACAAGGTGCTGCTTCGTTTGTTGACTACCTGACTGCAATCGCACGACTAGTGACTGTCGTATCAGGACATGTGACGACAACGTTCAATGAATGTGGTCATGTCGAAGTTCAAATTCATCTCGGAACCAATGGGGAATCTCTTTCCAGTATTAACGCTTCTTTCGACATCTATCTCCAAGGGAATGATGACAGGATTGAATTTAGACCGCCGGGTCTCTTAATCAATTCAATTCCTACCGATCGTGTGGAGAAGACTCAGCTTTCGACTCTTACCCACGAGATGGGAAATCGATTGACATCAGGGGAGGAATTGAGCAATCCGGTTGTATGTGCCAAGGATTGCGATTTGGTTGTCAAACTGATGGGGCCCATTGAAATCACAAAGAGTGATGGCACTGAGTTGAAATTTCGAAAGTCCAAGTCGGAGGAACTCTTAACCTGGCTCGTTCTTCACCGAGACAGGCCTTTGCGGGATGTTGCGAGGACGGCGCTTTGGGATCATTCCGTCGAAGATTCAACATTCAACAATGTGGTATCCGAACTGCGGAGGGCTATTCGTGTAGCACATCCATCAATAGACTTCGAAATAGCTCACAATCGAAAGAAGATTCTTGTTCCAACAGGAATTCGTACAGATGTCGAGTTGCTCGAAGAAGCTCGGTGGAACGTGAGACATGATGATTCTGTTGAGAACTGGCGGGCCCTTCATGAGGCGGTTTCTCGGGTTCGTGGGCTTCCCTTTGAGGGGGCGAATTACGACTGGGCGGACGCAGAAGGGTTGACTTCGCACATTGTGCTCAAGATCATGAATGCATGT
>DAIRSS010000025.1:0-18795 GCA_036804285.1 Ilumatobacteraceae bacterium | reverse complement strand
CCCGGTGTGCGCTTGAACTCCACGGTCATGACAAGCCGACGATTTCGCCGTTTTCGTCGAAGTCGATGATGGCAGCGGCCGGCTTGGTGCCGAGACCCGGCAACGTGCGCATCTCACCGCAGATCGGATAGACGAATCCCGCACCGACCGACGCGCGAACCTCGCGCACGGTGAGCGTGTGACCCTTCGGCGCACCCTTCAGCGAGGCGTCACCCGAGATCGACAAGTGCGTCTTGGCGATGCACACCGGCAGGTCGGCAAAGCCGTTGTCGGTGTAGTTCTTCAACTGCTTGTTCGCCGTCGCCGAGTACTCGACCTTGGCCGCACCGTAGATGGTGGTGGCCACGGCCTCGATCTTTTCCTTCAGCGAGGCCTCCGACTTGTACAGGAAGTGGAAGTTGTTCTTCTCGTTGCACGCCTCTTCGACTGCGCGAGCAAGTTCGATCGCACCCTTGCCACCGTCGGCGAAGTGCGTGCACACCGCGACGCGGGCGCCAGCGGACTCGGCGATCTTGCGGATCGCGTCGTGCTCGCTCTTGTGGTCGGTCGGGAAGCTGTTGATCGCCACGACCGGCGTGACACCGTGAGCCTTCACGTTCTCGATCTGCTGGCGCAGGTTCTCGCCACCGGCTTCGACGTCGGCTGGGTTGTCAGCGAGGAGCTCCGGCGGGAGCGCCTTACCGGCGACGATCTTGTACTTACCCGAGTGCGCCTTCAATGCGCGCACCGTGGTGACGAGCACTGCGGCATCCGGAACGAGACCCGAGGCGCGGCACTTGATGTTGAAGAAGCGCTCCGCACCCATGTCTGCACCGAAGCCGGCCTCGGTGATGAGGTAGTCGCCACCGTGGATGCCGACCAAGTCACCGATGATGGATGAGTTGCCGTGTGCGATGTTGCCGAACGGTCCCGCGTGCACGATGACCGGGGTGTTCTCGAGGGTCTGCAGAAGGTTCGGCTTGATCGCGTCCTTCATGATGACGGCCATCGAACCGGCAGCGCTCAGCTGCTCGGCGGTGACGGGCTGACCCTTGGTGTTGTAACCGACGACGATGCGAGCGAAACGCTTGCGCATGTCGGCCATCGAGGTCGACAACGCGAGGATCGCCATCACTTCGGAGGCCGCCGTGATGTCGAAGCCCGTCTGACGCACGACACCGTCTTCCTTGGTGCCGAGGCCGACGATGATGTTGCGCAGCGAACGGTCGTTCACGTCGAGCACGCGACGCCACGTGATGTTGTCGAGATCGAGATCCAACTCGTTGCCCTGGTGCAGGTGGTTGTCGACCATCGCCGAGAGCAGGTTGTGTGCGGCGGTCACTGCGTGGAAGTCACCGGTGAGGTGCAAGTTGAGGAGTTCCATCGGGATGACCTGGCTGTAGCCACCACCCGCTGCTCCACCCTTGATGCCGAAGGTCGGACCCATGCTCGGCTGACGGAGGCTGATGACGGCGTTCTTGCCGATGTGCTTCATCGCCTGACCGAGACCGACGGTGGTGGTGGTCTTGCCTTCGCCGAGCGGCGTCGGGGTGATCGCGGTGACGACGACGTACTTGGCCTTCGGACGACCCTGCAGCGAGTCGATCGCATCCAGGCTGATCTTGGCGAGCTGCGTGCCGTACGGCTCGAGGAACTGCTCGCCGATGCCCATCATGGCGGCGATTTCCTTCAGCGGCTTCGGCTTGCCGGCGCGTGCGATTTCAAGATCGGATGGAAACGACATGTGTGGACAACTCCCCGGTTGATGGCCACGACGGTGGCCGAAATGACCTGTCCACTATATAGGCGGGACTTTTCCGCACCCCCGGAACGACCGCCATGGCACAATTGCACCATGTCGCTCGGCCTGCCGATCGTGGACATCGCGCCGCTCGTCCACCCATCTTCACCCGACGACGAAAAACGCGCCGCCGGTGCGCTGTACGACGCGCTCTCGAGCATCGGGTTTGCGATCCTCACGGGTCACGGCGTGCCCGAGTCGACGATCGAGGACATGCGTCGAGCCGTACGCGACACCTTCGACACTCCGCGCGAGGTTCTCGCACTCGACACCGTGGTCAAAGGCAACTACCGCGGGTACGTGCCACTCGGATACTTCACGCCGAACTCCGGCAAAGGCAAGGGCGATCAATACGAAGCGTGGAAGCTGCACAACGAAACCTCGATCGACGATCCGATTCGCGCAGAGTGTCACCTGTACGGACCGAACGTCTGGCCACGCATCGATGCCGACGTGCGCGGCCGAGTGATGACGTACTGGAACGCGATGACGAAAGTGTGCGACGCACTGATCGTTGCGCTGTGCTCGGCGATGGGAATCGAACCCGAGCGCATCCTGTCGGCGATGGACAAGCCGCTCACCAACATGACGCTGCTGAACTACCCGCCCACCGATCCGCAACCCGACACGTGGGGCATCCATCCGCACAAGGACTTCAACGTGCTCACGATCCTCGCGCACGATCCCGTCGGCGGTCTCGAGGTGCGCACACGTGACGATCAATGGATCGACGCGAAATGTCCGCCCGGTGCGCTCGTGCTGAACGTCGGCGACATGCTCGAGCTCTGGAGCGGTGGACGATTGATCTCCACCCCGCATCGCGTGACCAACACCTCTGGCGGCGCGCGCCAGTCGTTCCCGTTCTTCTACAAGCCTCGCCATGACGTCGTCGTCGAGCCGCTCGTCCCTGCACTCGACGGATTCGATCGCCTTCCGCTCAACGTCGGCGCATCTGCCGCAGACATCTGGTACTCGAACTGGCCGGACACTGCATCCACCGAGCCCGCCCAGGTCCTCGGCGACTACGCCAACTGAAGCCCGAGGCACTTCGCGCGCCTACGCTTCGGAAGTGACTTCGCGACGCTCTCGCAGCTTCGAACCAAACGACGCCCTCACCGTCGTTGACTCGCGCGGTCAACGCGTACACCGCGACACCGTGTCGCACATGGAGATGTTCCCACCGCGATTGCATTCGGTCGGAGACAAGGCATGGTGCGTCGTCGGCAATGGACTGTCGAACCAGACGTTCATCGACGCACCCGAGGGCATCATCGCCATCGACACCGGTGAGTGCGTGGAGGAAATGACCGCAGCGATCGCCTTGCTACGCACCGCAACCTCGCGACCGATCGCCGCGGTGATGTACACCCACTTCCACTACGTGAACGGCACGACCGCTGCGTTCGCCGACGCCGGATCGACCCTCCCCGTGTGGGGACACTCGCGCATCGCCACCAATCGAACACGCACGGCGTCTGCGATTGCTCCGACCTACACCCGCGGACTCGTCGAACAGTTCGGCACCTCCCTTCCGCTCGACGGGCCGGACGGCATCGTCGGCGTGGGGCTCGGCACCTACTTCCGCAACCCAGCGCACGCCCCACACACGCCCGGTTACGTCGAGGCCGATCACACCTTCGACTCCGCCTGTCGCATCACCGTCGCGGGTCTCGAGATGGACATCACGCCCGCACCGTCGGATGCAGACGACTCCGTGACGATCTCGATCCCCTCGCTCGACCTCGTCGTCAACAACTTGGTGTGGCCGGTGCTCTTCAACGTGTTCGCGATCCGCGGCGAGGAGTATCGCGACCCGATGATCCTGCTCGCGGGCCTCGACCACTTACTGTCCGTGCGCGCGAATCATCTCATCGGCGCGCACGGCATCCCGATCAACGGTCGCGACGAGATCACCAAGCGTGTCGGTCGCTATCGGGACTCGATCCAGTTCCTGTGGGACCAGACCGTGCGCCACACCAACCGCGGGGCAACGAGTGCCGACCTCGCGCATCTCGTGCGACTCCCCGAGTGGGCCGACGACGATTACCTGACGACCGAGCACTACGGCGTCGCCGAACACCACACGCGACAGATTCGCTCGGGGTTGTTCGGCTTCTTCGATGGCAACGAAGCGAACCTGTTCCCGTACCCCACCGTCGAGCGCAACGACCGTTACATCGCAGCGCTCGGTGGACGCGACACCGTGCGCGCATCGTGCACACGTGCACTCGAAGCAAACGATGTGCGCTGGGCACTCGAGCTCGCCTCGATGCTCGCAACGAGCACGAACGCCGAGGACGACGACCGCAAGGCGCTCGCGCACGTGCTGCGCACGATCGCCACTCGCACGACGTCTGCGAACATTCGCAACTGGTGCCTCACCCGTGCACGTCAGTGGGACGGATCTGCAGATGGCTCACGCCTAACTACGCATCGCTTCTCGCGCGGAGCACTGCTTGCCGGATCCGCGGACAACGCGGTGCACGTCCTGCGCGTCCTCGTCGATCCGTCCGCAATCGACGGCATCGACGCACACGTCGCGTTCGACTTCGCCGAACACGGCACGAGCGGACTACACGTGCGCAACAACGTCTGTGTTCCCACCAATGGTGATGGCGCACAACACGTCGTCTCCTGTTCGATGGCGACGTGGGCAGGGCTGCTCACCGGATCAACGACGCTCACCGCTGCGCTAGCCAGCAAAGATGTCGTCATTCGCGGCGACGAATCACTCGTGACGCGAGTGCTACGCGCATTCGACCCACAGGGATTCCGCTCGTGACGAGCGTGCCCAAGCCGACCCCGCCCTTCGAGGGGCGCGCGGGACGGCTGATCGCAGAATCCACTCCGCGCAAGCTGAACGCCACCGGTGCACCCGAGGGCGCGCCGCACATCCTGCTCATCATGTTGGACGACGTCGGATTCGGATCGTTCGGCACGTTCGGCGGACCGGTGCCGACGCCGGGACTCGATCGCATCGCATCGAACGGCCTTCGCTACAACCAGTTCCACACGACCGCGCTGTGCTCCCCGACGCGCGCGTCGCTCCTCACCGGACGCAACCATCACTCGGTGCACATGGGCGGCATCACGGAGATCGCGAACTCCTTCCCTGGATACGACAGCGCGATCCCACCGGAGTCGGCGACCATCGCCCAGGTGCTGCGCATGCACGGTTACTCGACCGCATGCTTCGGCAAGTGGCACCTCGCACCGTCATGGGAACAAGGCCCAGCCGGTCCGTTCGATCGCTGGCCGACGGGACTCGGCTTCGATCGCTTCTACGGCATCATCGGCGCAGAGTCCTCGCAATGGGAGCCTCCCGTCTACGACCAGACGACACCGATTTCCCCACACATCGGCAATCCCGACTACCACCTCACCGAGGATCTCGCCGACAAGGCCATCGAGTGGATGCAGCGCCAGCGCGTGAGCGCGCCGCACCGACCGATGCTGTGTTACTTCTCCACGCCCGCCGTGCATGCACCGCATCACGTACCACGCGAGTGGATCGACAAGTTCGCCGGGCGATTCGACGCCGGTTGGGATTCCTTGCGCGAGGAGATCTATGCCCGCCAGCTCGCACTCGGCGTCATCCCTCCCGACACCGCACTCACGTCGCGACCCGAACAGATCCCCGCGTGGAGCGACTACCCCGAGCGCTATCGACCGGTGGCGACTCGACTGATGGAGACCTTCGCCGGCTTCCTCGCCCACACCGATCACCAGATCAATCGCGTGATCGGCGCGCTCGACGACCTCGGCATCGCCGACAACACGCTCGTCATCTACATCACCGGCGACAACGGCGCGTCCGCGGAAGGAACGGTGCACGGCGCATGGAGCGCACCATCGTTCCAGAACGGCGTACACGAGGATCCCGAGTGGCTGCTCGATCACCTCGACGACTTCGGCACGGCCAAGTGCGAGAACCACTTCAACGTCGGCTGGGCATGGGCGCTCGACTCTCCGTTCCAGTGGATGAAGCAGGTCGCCTCGCACTTCGGCGGCACCCGCAACGCGATG
Source organism: Ilumatobacteraceae bacterium (assembly GCA_036804285.1). Taxonomy (GTDB): domain Bacteria; phylum Actinomycetota; class Acidimicrobiia; order Acidimicrobiales; family Ilumatobacteraceae; genus UBA3006. The sequence goes on along the minus strand of DAIRSS010000025.1, from coordinate 12,989 downwards.
GCGATGTCGTGGCCGAAGCGCATCGCCGATCGGGGCGGACTGCGCACACAGTTCCACCACGTGATCGACCTCGCCCCGACGATCTACGAGGCGGTCGGCATCGACGCTCCTGCGAGCGTGAACGGAATTCAGCAGATGCCGATGCACGGCGTGTCGATGGCGTACTCCTTCGATGACAAGAGTGCGCCGAGTGCGCGCACGCATCAATACTTCGAGATCCTCGGCAATCGCGCGATCTACTCAGAGGGCTGGATGGCGTCGTGCTTCCACGGACGACTGCCGTGGATCCGCCTGCAGGGGCTCGACTTCGACGGCCCACAGGAACGCTGGGAGTTGTACAACATCGCCGAGGATTTCTCGCAAGCCGTCGACCTCGCCGAGAAGTTCCCCGACAAGTTGCGCGAACTGCAGGAACTCTTCCATCGACAAGCGATCGACTACGGCATCTATCCCCTGCGCGATGCCGGTTCCCCGCGACACGGCGAGTTTTCGGTTCCGCACGCCCTCGACGGGATCACCAAGATGACGTACACGACGGCGCACGTGCGGATGCCGGAAAGTTCGGTGCTGAACCTGAAGAACTGCTCGTATCGAATCACCGCCGACATCGAGATCCTCGGCGACACCGATCACGGCGTGATCGTGTGCCAGGGCGGCAACATGGCCGGCTGGTCGTTGTATCTCTCCCACGATGGACGCCCGGTCTTCCACTACAACCTGTACGGCCACGAGCACTTCGTGTGCGCATCGGCAACCCCGCTTTCGCGCGGAGCACACCGCGTCGTCATCACCTTCGCCTACGACGGCGGATTCGGCGCAGGCGGCACCGTCGTGATGAACGTGGATGGGAACGACGTCGCAGGTGGTCGCATCGACAAGACCGTTCCGCTCGTGTATTCGATGAGTGGCGAGACCTTCGACGTCGGCATCGACACGGGTAGTCCCGTCGGCAACTACCCGCACGACTATCGCTGCACCGCGCGCATCGATGGCGTCACGCTCGAGCGACTGAGCGAAGTTCCCGAAGAGATCGCCGCACGCGTGCGCGAGGGAATGTTCGCCGCAAGTCTGACGACGCAGTAACGACTAGAGGTGCCGGCGAACGGCTTGCGAGATCTCTTCGTCGAAGGCGCGCATGTGCGCCTCGGCGAGCTTGGCCGCGCGATCCGCATCACCATCGGCGAGCGCCTTGTAGATCTCGCCGTGCTCCTCGACCGCGTCGTGCATGTCGGCGACGTCGGCGAGATAGAGGTGCCACAGCCGGTCGCTCTGCGCGTACAACATGTCCAAGGTGTCGGTGAGGAAGCGATTACCTGCTGCGCTCCAGACGATCTCGTGACACGTGCGGTCGATCGCCATCAACGCGTCGTTCGTGATGCCCGGCTTGCGCGCACCCTCGAGCGCCGTCGCCATCGACTCCCAGTGCTCGGCCTTGCCGCGTGCACACGCGAGGCGCGTCGCGTATGGCTCGAGGATCGTGCGGGTCTCGTACAACATCGACAGCTCGGTGACGTCGACGCCCGACACGAGCATTCCGCGGCGCGGAATGACCGTCACGAACTGGTCACGGGCGAGGCGCTGGAGCGCTTCGCGGATCGGCGTGCGACCGATGCCGAGTCGGTCCTGCAGGACGTCCTCGCGGATCACGTCGCCGGGGGCGAGCTCGATGCGCACGATGAGGTCGCGGATGGCGTAGTACGCCCGCTCGCTCAGTGTCATGCTCATCACGGCCCCACTTTTTCCGTCTGATATTGCGCTGATATACTACCAAAATCATCAGTGCCCCGTCGCACGAGCGCGGTGGGGCGAAGCAATCGGGGGTCAATATGAGTGAATTTCCAACTCGCGCCAAGTGCGTCGTGATCGGCGCCGGCATCGTCGGCAACTGCCTCGTCGGTCATCTCTCCAAGTTGGGCTGGACCGACATGGTGCTCATCGACAAGGGACCGCTCCCGAACCCAGGTGGCTCGACGGGTCACGCATCGAACTTCATCTTCCCGACCGACCACAACAAGGAGATGGCACTGCTCACGCTCGCCTCGCAGCGCCAGTACATCGACCACGGCATGAACAACACCTCCGGTGGCATCGAAGTCGCGCGCACCCCCGAGCGACTCGAAGAGTTCAACCGCCGCATGACGTCGGCGAAGTCGTGGGGCATCGACGCCCGCCTGCTCACCCCCGCGCAGGTCAAGGAGCTCGTTCCCTTCATCAACGAAAAGATCATCCTCGGTGGCTTCTACACCCCGAGCGTGTCCGTCGTCGACTCACTGCAGACCGGAACGCTGATGCGCGAGAGCGCACAGAAGGCCGGACACTTGAAGGTGTTCGCCAACACCGAAGTGCTCGATCTCGAAACCGAGAACGGCACGATCAAGGCCGTCGTCACGAACAAGGGTCGCATCGAAGCCGAGTACGTCGTCATCGCGTGTGGCGTGTGGAGCCCACGCATCGCAGAGATGGCGGGAGCGAACATTCCGCTCACGCCAGCCGTGCACCAGATGGCAGACGTCGGTCCGATCGACATCTTGCAGCAGTCCAACGCCGAGGTCGCCTACCCGATCATCCGCGACATGGACACGTTCTGTTACGAGCGTCAGACCGCAGGATCGATGGAAGTCGGCTCGTACGCACACCGTCCGATCTTCATGCACCCGAACGACATCCCGTCGAACGAAGAGTCGGCGCTGTCGCCCACCGAGTTGCCACTCACGCAGGACGACTTCGACCCGCAGATGGAGCAGGCCATCGAGTTGATGGAGATGCTCGGTGACGCAGAGATCAAGTACGCGATCAACGGTCTGTTGTCGCTCACGCCCGATGCGATGCCGGTACTCGGCGAGACGCCAGAGGTGAAGAACCTGTGGTCGGCAGCCGCGGTGTGGATCAAGGAAGGTCCTGGCATCGCCCAGCTCGTCGCCGAGTGGATGACGTACGGCTACCCGCACCTGTGCGACCCGCACTCGTCCGACATCAGCCGCTTCTATCCGCACGAAAAGACCGAGCACCACATCTACGCGCGATGCGCGGAGCACTTCAACAAGACCTACGGCATCGTGCACCCGCGCGAGCAGTGGGCATCGCAGCGCAACATGCGTCGCAGCCCGTTCTACGCCCGCGAGGAAGCACTCGGCGCGACGTTCTTCGACGCGCGCGGCTGGGAGCGTCCGCAGTGGTTCGCCTCGAACGCCAAGTTGATGGACAAGTTCAAGGACGCTTGTCAGCCCCGTGAGCACGAGTGGGACGCCCGTTGGTGGTCGCCGATCTCGAATGCCGAGCACCTGCAGATGCGCGAGTCGGTCGGCATGGTGGACCTCACCGCGTTCAACGAGTTCGACTTCACCGGACCGGGTGCACTCAACTTCTTGCAGTACATGTGCGTGAACAACGTGGACGTGAAGGTCGGCGGCTCGGTGTACACGCCACTGCTCACCCCGGGTGGCGGCTTCCGCGGCGACCTCACGATCATGCGCCTCGGCGAACAGCACTTCCGCGTCATCACCGGCGCATTCGACGGTGGTCGCGACAAGTACTGGTTCACCCGTCACATGCCGACCGACGGCTCGGTGACCTTCACCGACATGTCGAGTTCGCTGTGCACCATCGGCGTGTGGGGCCCGAACGCGGAAAAGACGATGGCCAAGGCAACGCAGAACATCGATGCCGAGGGCAAGCTCGTCGCCTACGACGTGTCGCAGGCCAACTTCCCGTACGGCTCCGTGCGCGAGGTGTTGATCGACGGCGTGCCGTGCTGGATGTTCCGCATCTCCTACGTCGGTGAGAACGGCTGGGAGGTCTACACCAAGATGGAGCACGGTCTTCGTCTGTGGGACTCGATCGCCGAAGCCGGCAAGGAATTCGGCATCATCCCCGTCGGCATGGGCGTGTACGCCGTCACCGGTCGCATCGAGAAGGGCTACCGACTGATGGGCGCCGAGCTCGAGAGCGAATACAACCCGGTCGAGGCTGGACTCGCCCGCCCGAAGGTCAAGTCCGCCGACTTCATCGGCAAGGCCGAGTACCTGAAGGCACGCGATGAAAAGCCCGCGGCGATCATGTGCACGCTCGAAGTCCTCGACCACACGAGCAAGTCGGGCATCAAGCGCTTCCCGACGGGTGGCAACGAGCCGATCCTCACCAAGGATGGTGAGCGCATCGTGGATGCCAAGGGTCGCGTCTCGCGCGTCACCACCGCCGGTGCAGCACCGTCGCTCGGCAAGTACCTGTTGCTCGCCTACCTCACGCCGGAACACGCCGTCGAGGGCAACGAGCTGCGCGTCATGTACATGAACGAGTTGTTCCCCGTGCGCGTCGCACGCGTCGGCAGCCAGCCGCTGTTCGACCCGACCGACGCCCGCATGAAGAGCTGAACGGTTCGATCATGAACATCTGCGTGTGCGTGAAGCGAGTACCGGCACCCGGTGCACGCATCAACATCACCGACGACGGCCAGGCCGTGGACACCGCGTTCCTCGGCTTCACCGTGAGCCCGCACGAAGAATGTGCGGTCGAACAAGCCGTGCAGCTCGTCGAGAAGCACGGCGGCGAAGTCACCGTGCTCACACTCGGACCGGCAGAAGCCGAAGAGCAACTGCGCACCGCACTGTCCGTCGGCGCCACCAAGGCCGTGCTCGTGCCGATCGCCGAAGGTGATTGGGACCCACAGCGCACCGCAGACGCCATCGCCTCGGTCATCGGCGAGATCGAATCGGCGAGCCAGCCCTTCGACCTCGTGTTGTTCGGCAACGAATCCGCAGACTCGTGTGGCTATCAAGTCGGCATCCGCGCGGCATTGAAGCTCGGTCGCCCGATCGTCAACGGCGCCAAGGGTCTCGACGTCGAGGGCACGACCGCGATCGTGCGACGTGAATCCGATGCAGGTCAGGACATCTACAAGTTGCCGATGCCCGCAGCGGTCGGCGTGAAGGAAGGCATCAACCTCCCCCGCTACCCGACGATGAAGGGTCGCCTCGCCTCGAAGAAGGTCGAAGTGCAGCGCAAGGAGTCGAGCGCGAATGCTGGTGGCCTGAAGATGGTCACGCTGCAACGACCACCGGAGCGCGTGAGCAACACCCAGATCCTCGGCACAGGACCGGAGGCCGCGGCAGCAGTCGTGGATCTCCTCGAAGAATTGGGAGTGTTCAAGTGAGCGTGCTCGCCGTCATCGAACACGACCGCGGCACGATCACGAGCGCATCGCTCGGAGTGCTCACCGCTGGTCGTTCACTCGCCAAGCAGATGGGGACTCAACTCGAGGCCGTCACCATCGGCGCGAATGCCGATGCGCTGAGTGCAGCCGCCGCAGCACACGGCGCGACCGTCACGCACCAGGCTCATCACGCTGCTCTCGTCGACTTCGGTCCCGAAGCATGGGGCGAGAGCCTCGCGCAGGTGATTCGCGCGACGAACCCGCAAGTCGTCATCGGCACCGGCACCGAACGCGGACATGAAGTCATCGCCCAAGCCGCCGCACGACTCGACCTTCCCGCCGCGATGAACTGCACGGAATTCGACGAGTCGTTCACCGGTGCGGGCGCGCTTCGCGTCGTGCGCACTCGCTGGGGCGGATCACTCATGGAACAGGCCGAGGTCGATGCACCGATCAAGTTGGTGACGCTCGCCAATCACGTCGTGGAGCCGTCGGAGTCACCGGTCGCGGGTTCGACCACGACTCACGACGTCACCCTCGATGCATCCGTGTTGCACTCCTTCGTCGTCGATCGCGTGGAGCGCGTCGCAGGCGTCACGCTCGCCACCTCGCCCGTCGTCGTCTCCGGCGGTCGTGGCGTCGGTTCGGCAGAAGCGTTCGCACCACTCGAGGAACTCGCGGGACTGCTCGGCGGTGTCGTCGGATGTTCGCGCGCGGTCACCAACAACGGTTGGCGCAATCACACCGACCAGGTCGGCCAGACCGGCACGCGCATCGCCCCCGACATCTACATCGCCTGTGGCATCTCCGGGGCGATTCAGCACTGGGTGGGTGCGATGGCGTCGAAGAACATTCTCGCCATCAACACCGACAAGGAAGCCAACATCGTGACCAAGGCCGGTTACGCGGTGATCGGCGACCTGCACAAGGTGGTGCCTGCGATCTCCGCCGAGATCCGCCGCCGCCGTGGGCAATAGTCACACCACCGTCGTTTCCGCGCTCACCGACATGACCGTTTCGACGGTCGGCAACTAACCTCTAAGGCTGCACCCCGAGCAGGGGTTGACCACTCGAGGGGACACGTGACAGAGATCGAAACGACGGGCGGGCGCCGCCGCGGACGAGACCGCCAGAACGCCGCAGGACGCTCCAAGCTGCCGGAACAGAAGCCCTTTGCCCAGCCGCGCATGACCTACGGGCCGACCAAGGTGCTCTCCGAGGACGAGGTCGAAGCGATCCACCTCGCCTCACTCAAGGTGCTCCAAGACCACGGCATCGACTTCCTCGAGCCCGATGCACGTGCACTCTTCCCGAAGGACGGGGTGAAGATCACCGACGCTCGCGTGCGCTTCGATCCCGAGTTCGTCATGGAGACGATCAAGACCGCACCGAGTGAGTTCACGTTGCACGCGCGCAACCCCGAGCACTCGCTGCGCATCGGCGGCAACTGGATGGCGTTCGGTTCCGTGGCGAGCCCACCGAACTTCGTCGAGCTCGACGGCACGCGTCACGCGGGCACGCGCCAGAACTTCCAGGATCTGCTCAAGCTGACGCAGATGTTCAACATCATCCACTTCGTCGCCGGCTATCCGGTCGAACCGGTCGACCTGCACTCCTCGATCCGTCACCTCGAGACCACCTACGACATGCTCACGATGACGGACAAGGCGTTGCACTGCTACAGCCTCGGTCGCCAGCGCAACCAGGACGTGCTCGAGATGACGCGCATCGCGCGCCAGGTATCCAACGAGCAGATCGACAACGAGCCGAGCGTGTTCACGATCATCAACTCGTCGTCTCCGCTGCGCCTCGACATCCCGATGCTGCAGGGCATCATGGAGTACTCCAAGCGCGGTCAGCTCGTGATCATCACGCCGTTCACCTTGGCTGGTGCGATGGCGCCGGTGACACTCGCGGGTGCGTTGTCGCTGCAGAACGCAGAGGCACTCTCGGGAATGGTCTTCTCCCAGCTCGTTCGCCCCGGCGCACCGGTCGCCTACGGCGGCTTCACCTCGAACGTGGACATGCAGTCGGGCGCTCCCGCATTCGGTACGCCCGAGTACATGCGCACCGCGATGGCCGGTGGCCAGCTCGCTCGTCGCTACGGCGTGCCGTACCGCTCGAGCAACGTGTGTGCGGCGAACGCCCTCGACGCACAGGCCGCTTACGAGAGCGTGTTCTCGCTGTGGGGTGCAATCCAAGGTGGCGTCAACTTCCTGATGCACGGCGCGGGCTGGATGGAAGGCGGCCTGCACGCGTCGTTGCCGAAGTTCATCCTCGACGCCGACCTGTTGTCGATGGTCGCCGAGTACTTGCAGCCGATCGTCGTCGATGCAGAGACCCTCGCGCACGACGCCATCGGTGAAGTTGGCCCGGGCGGACACTTCTTCGGCGTCCAGCACACCCAGGACCGATTCCGCACCGCGTTCTACAAGCCGCTGCTGTCGGACTGGCGCAACTGGGAATCGTGGGTCGAGGGCGGCAGCCCGACGGCCGACAAGAAGGCCGCCGACCTCGCGCGCGCCTTCCTCGCCGAATACGCACCGCCGCCGATCGACGATGCGGTCCGCGAAGAACTCGCCGAATTCACCCGTCGTCGCGTCGCCGAAGGCGGCGTGAAGACCGACTTCTAGACTTGCCCATCGGCATGCGAAAGGACAGACCATGAAATCATCAGCCCGCGTCGTCGTCATCGGTGGAGGTGTCGTCGGAGCCTCCGTGCTCTACCACCTGACCAAAGAGGGCTGGACGGACGTCGTCCTCCTCGAGCGCAAGCAGTTGACGGCGGGTTCCACCTGGCACGCAGCCGGTGGCATGCACACGCTGAACGGCGACCCGAACGTGGCGCGCCTGCAGCAGTACACGGTGAACCTGTACAAGGAGATCGAAAAGGAGTCCGGCCAGAACTGCGGCATCCACCTCCCCGGTGGTCTGCAGCTCGCCGACACGCCCGAGCGCCTCGACTGGCTGAAGATGGCCCAGGCCCGCGGTCGCTACCTCGGCATGCACATGGAGATGATCTCCATGAAGGAAGCAAAGGAATTGAACCCGCTGCTCGAAGAGAAGTACTTCGTCGGCGCGTTGTACGACGAGGACGAAGGCAGCGTCGACCCCTACGGCGTCACGCACGCCTATGCCATCTGCGCACGCAACCGCGGCGCCGAGGTCTACACCGACACCTGGGCGACCGACTTGCAACAGCGCAAGGACGGCACCTGGGACGTCATCACGGACAAGGGCAACATCCACGCCGAACACGTCGTCAACGCGGGTGGCCTGTGGGCACGCGAAGTCGGCCGCATGGCCGGACTCGAGCTGCCGGTGCTGGCGATGGAACACCACTACCTGATGACCGAACCGATGGACGAGGTCATCGAGTACAACGCCAAGCACGGTCGCGAACTGCCGCACATGATCGACTTCGCCGGCGAGATCTACGCACGCCAGGAAGGCCAGAGCATCCTGCTCGGCACCTACGAGCAGGACAACCGTCCATGGTCGGCCAAGGAGACTCCATGGGACTTCGTGTTCCAGCTCCTCCCGCACGACCTCGATCGCATCTCGGACGAACTCGAGCGCGGATTCGCGCACTTCCCCGCCGTCGGTCGCGCCGGCATCAAGAAGTTCGTCAACGGTCCATTCACCTTCAGCCCCGACGGCAACCCGCTCGTCGGCCCGATCAAGGGCATGCGCGGCATGTGGAGCGCGTGTGCGGTCATGGCCGGACTCTCCCAGGGTGGCGGCGTCGGTCTTTCGCTCGCCAACTGGATGGTGCACGGCGACCCGGGTGCAGACATCTGGGCGATGGACGTCGCGCGTTACGGCGACTACGCCACGCTCGCCTACACCAACTCCAAGGTGCGCGAGAACTACTCGCGTCGCTTCCGCATCACCTTCCCGAACGAAGAACTTGCAGCAGCACGTCCGTTGCACACGACCCCGATCTACGACCGCCTCACCGATCACAACGCGGTGTGGGGTGCGGGATTCGGTCTCGAGCACCCGCTGTGGTTCCAGGACAAGGGTCTCGAGCCGAAGGAAGACATCACCTTCTATCGCTCGAACGCCTTCAAGAACGTCGGCGAGGAGTCGCGCGCGGTGCGCGAGCGCGTCGGGTTCTCCGAGGCCTCGAACTTCGCCAAGTACAAGGTGTCGGGCGAAGGCTCCGCAGCGTGGCTGCAGCGGTTGTTCACCAACTCGCTCCCGAAGATCGGCCGCACGGTGCTCACCGGCATGCTGAACCCGCAGGGCAAGATCGTCGGCGAGTTCTCCATCTCGCGCATCGGCGAGGAAGAGTTCTTCCTCTTCGGCTCGCAGGCCGCTGAGGTGCACCACCCACGTTGGTTCCTCGCACACCTGCCCGAGAACTCCAAGATCCGCTTCGAGACGCTGTCGCTCTCGATGGTCGGTCTCACCGTGGCGGGACCACGTTCGCGTGACGTCCTGCAGAAGCTGACCGACACGTCGCTTGCGACGAAGGACTTCCCGTTCATGTCGTTCCGCAAGGTCAACATCGGCATGGCACCCGTGTGGCTGTCGCGCATGACCTACACCGGAGACCTCGGATACGAGATGTGGATGGCGCCGGAATACCAGCGCTACCTGTTCGACCTCATCTGGGACGCAGGTCGCGAGTTCGACATGCGTCTGTTCGGCTTCCGCGCGCTCATCACGATGCGTCTGGAGAAGAACTTCGGCACCTGGTTCCGTGAGTACCGCCCGATCTACACCCCACTCGAGGCCGGCATGGACCGCGTGCTCAAGTTCGACCACGACTTCATCGGTCGCGAAGCCGTCGAGGCAGAGATGAAGGCCGGCGGTCCGAAGCGCAAGCTCGTGATGTTCAAGGTCGACGTCGATCCGCAGGCACCTGCAGACGTCATCGGTGACGAGCCGGTGTTCCACGACGGCAAGGTCGTCGGCTGGATCACGAGCGGTGGCTATGCCCACTACTCGGGCGTCTCGCTCGCGCTCGGCTACATCCCCGCAGAGCTCGCCAACGAGGGCACGAAGGGCTTCGAGATCGAGATCATCGGCAAGATGCGTCCGGCGACGTTGCAGCTCGAGCCGGTCCTCGACCCGAGCGGCTCGCGCATGCGCGCCTGATCGAGACGCGCTGATGGCCACCATCACTCGCATCGAGATCACGCACCACCGACTCCCCCTCGACCCGCCGTTCCCGGCGAGTTGGGACACGCGTCCACGCACGCACTTCCCCGCCACGATCGTGCGCGTCTTCGACGACGCCGGTCGCTGCGGTGTCGGCTCGGGCGACTCGATGTACGGGTTCTCCGATTACGAGAAGTACTTCATCGGCGAGGATCCCGAGAACATCGACCGCCATGCGGCCGTGCTCTCCAACATCGAGTTCCATGCCGGCCGACCGTGGCCACTCGATCTCGCGCTGTGGGACCTGGTCGGCAAGATCAAGGACCAACCCGTGTGGAAGCTCCTCGGTGGCCGCACGAACAAGATCCGTGCGTACGCCTCCTCGGGAGTGCATCGCTCGATTCCCGAGATGGTCGAGGTCGCCAAGCGCACGATCGCCCTTGGATACCCCGCACTCAAGGTGCGCTTCGGACGCCCGAAGCTCGACGACGACCTCGCGGTCGTGAAGGCGATTCGCGAGGCGGTGGGCATGAAGCTCGAATTGATGGTCGACTGCAACCAGGGCTGGCGCATGCCGTGGGACATCGCCCAGCCGTGGACGCTCGACCACGCCACGAGCGTCGCCCAGGTGCTCGCAGAGAACAATGTCTACTGGATGGAAGAACCTCTCCACCGCGGCGATTACAAGGGCATGACCGAGTTGCGCAAGCGCGTCAACATCCGCATCGCGGGTGGAGAACTCACCCGCGAGCCGTACGAGTTCCGCGAACTCCTCGAGCGCGACTGCTTCGACGTGTTCCAACCCGACGTCGTGTGCACGCAGGGCATCACCGGACTCGCCAAGTTCGCTCGACAAGTCGAGGCCGCGGGCAAGATCTTCACCCCGCACACCTGGGGCACCGGCATCGGCGTGATGGGCAACCTGCACGTCACCGCAGGAACCGTGGACACGCCGTTCATCGAGTTCCCCTTCGATCCACCGGAGTGGACCAACGAGCGTCGCGACTACATGATGAAAGAGACGATCGAAGCCGACGGCGAAGGCTGGATCCACCTGTCCGATCGACCGGGTCTCGGCTTCGAGTTGAACGAAGACGTGCTGCGCGCCACGGCGAGCAGCCAAGCAACCTTCTCGTAGGTAGAGCTACATCCGCACGCGATGAGCGTGCGTGTACACGTTCGCGCGTCCGTCGCGCAGGAATCCGACGAGGGTCATGCCGAGCGCTTCCGCCGTCTGCACCGCGAGATTCGACGGCGCACCCACGGCAGCGACGAACGCGATGCGGGCAATCGCCGCCTTCTGGATGATCTCGAAGGACAACCGCCCACTGCAGAACAACCCGCTGGACGACAGTGGCACCTTTCCGTCGAGCACGCTGCGTCCGATCACCTTGTCGACGGCGTTGTGACGACCGATGTCCTCGCGCACGATCGAGACCTTCCCGTCGGCGTCGAACAAGGCTGCGGCATGCAGCCCACCAGTGCGATCGAAGGTCGGCTGCAGCGAACGGGCTGAGTCCGACACCGTCAGCAGCGTTGCCGCATCGATCACCGGACCAGAATCTTGCGACATCGGAGTCGTACAGGTGAGGAGTTGATCGATCGACTCGGTCCCGCAGATGCCACAGCTGGACGACGTCACCATCGCGCGGCGCGCCAGGGCGAGGTCGAATGGCCGCGTAAGGCCGACCGTCACGATGTTGTACTTCTGTTCCTCGCCCTCGACGAGTTCGCAGTACTTGACGGTGCGTACGTCGGACGGCGACGTGATGATGCCCTCGGTGAAGAGGAACCCGACCGCGAGCTCGAAGTCGTGCCCCGGGGTGCGCATGGTCACCGAGATCTGCTGCGGCTCGGTTCGAGGCGCCTCCGCACGGATCTCCATCGGTTCCTCGGCGACGAGGTGGTCGGGCTTCGAACCCTGGCGCCCTTCGGCAGTGACGGTGACGACCTTCCAGTCGGTCGCCTTGCGTCGCGCAGGGGCCGCGGATGTCATGGGGTCAGGCTAGTTGCTGTCCAGAAAACCGCGCAGGTTGGCGCTGTTGTGAGGATGACGCAGCCTCGCCAACGTCTTCTGCTCGATCTGACGTACGCGTTCACGCGTTACGTTCATCTTCTTGGCCACGTCCTCGAGCGTGTATTGCTGACCGGTGTACTTGCCGATTCCGAAGCGCATCGCCACGATCTCCTGATCCCGCTCGGGAAGGTCGTTCAAGGTCTGCTCGACCGCGAGCGCAAGCTGGCGGCGCTCGGTGAGTTGACTGGGGTCGTTCGCCGAGTTGTCGTCGGCGATGGTGTCTCCGACGGTGAGGTCGTCGGTGTCTGCACCAACGGGTGCATCGAGACTCGTCGTCGTCACTGCGATCTGCATCACCTCGAGCAACTTCTCCACACTCAGTCCCGCACGTTCGGCGACTTCCTCCGGTGACGGGTCGCGCTCCAGTTGGGTCGCCAGTTCGCGCTCGACGCGGTTCACACGATTGACGACCTCCATCATGTGACCGGGGATGCGGATGTTGCGGCCCTGATCGGCCATCGCTCGCGTCATCGCTTGGCGAATCCACCACGTGGCATACGTGGAGAACTTGAAGCCCTTCTCGAAGTCGTACTTGTCGGCTGCATGCATGAGGCCGATGTTGCCCTCTTGGATGAGGTCGGCGAGGTGCAGTTCCTTGCGGTCGTAGCGACGTGCGATCGACACGACGAGACGCAGGTTCGCCCGCACCATGTG
>DAIRSS010000024.1:0-20348 GCA_036804285.1 Ilumatobacteraceae bacterium | reverse complement strand
CACATGCTTTCTTCGCCACCGTTGGCGATCAGTGACGTCCAGAGGTGGTCGATTTCGTCTTGGGTGTCGCACAGCACCTGGAACGACACCGCCTCACTGTGGGTGAAGTGTGGCCCGCCGTTCAGTGCCGCAAAGGGGCGACCAAAGAGCGTGAACTCGACGACGAGCACGGTTCCTTTCGGGAGCTGGGCATCGTCGAGGTAGTGGGAGATCGACTCGATGCGTGAGTTCGGAAAGATCGATACGTAGAAATTCGCGGCGTCCTCGGCGTTGCGGTCGAACCAGAGGTATGGCGTCGCGCCGGTGATCGTCACGAAGGGGCCGACTCCGACTCTTTCGATCGGCGTCCGGAGACGCCCATCGACACGATGGTGGCGGGAACGAAGAATGCGCGTCCGTGGAACGACACGTCATGCCACGCCTTCGTCGTGAGCGGCGCGTGCCAGGCGCGGATGCGATAGACGAGAAAGACGAGCACTGCCGCGTGGAACACGATGATCGACCAGGCGTAGCCGTCGGATCCGAGCATGTCGAGGAATGGTGCCGCAAGGAGCGGACCGACCATTGCACCGAGGCCATACAGCGTGACGAGCTGGGAGGCAGCTGCGCTCGTGTGTTCGGGTGAGACCCAGTCGTTGGTGTACGCACCGCCGATCGCATACATCGGGAAGCTCAGGCCGCCGATGACGAAGAGTACGACGACCATCCAGTTGCTGTCTGCCTCGAGGGTGAGCATCACGAAGCCCATGCCGATCGCTGCCAACGTGACGAGGACGCCGATGATTCGGCGATCGAGATCGTCAGAAGCGGCGCTGATCGGCCAGGTGAGCGCCATGCCACCGATTTGCACCACGGCCACGATCACGCCGACGCGACCAGTCGACAATCCTTCGCGAGTTGCGTAGATGACTGCCATACCGAGCAGGCCACCATGGGCGAGACCGACGAGGAGGATCGTGCCGACGCCAGTCGGGACGATGCGAGCCAACTCGCGCATCGAGATGTGTTCGTGGGTCTCGAGTGGCGGCGTTGTCGCTTGCTCGGAGATCGCGACCGGGATCACCGCGAGCGAGGCGACCATCGCGGCGAAGGCGAATCCGGTGAGCGTGCGTGCATCGAAGTTGAACACGAGGAGTTGTCCCGCGCCATACGCGCCGATGGTCACCACGTTGTAGATCGCAAGCAGCCTTCCACGGAAGGTGTTCGCTGCCAAGCCGTTCAACCACGATTCGGCGACCACGTACAACCCGGCAAAGCTGATTCCCGTGATCACGCGCATTGCGATCCACACGATTGGCGAGTCGTAGACGCCGGTGATCAACACCGCAGCACTCAACAGTGAGGCGAGTGCTGCATACACGCGGATATGTCCCACCTGGGCGAGCGCGCGTAGCGCGTACCACGAACCGACGAGGAATCCGGCGTAGTAGGCGGTCGTGATGCCGCCGCTCACGAGCGTTGGTAGTTGTTTCAATTCGGCGCGAATTCCCACCAGGGTGCTGACGATGCCGGCAGTGACGAGGAGGAGTGAGAGCCCGATGAACAGACCCCACGTGGCGAGCAGAATCGCGCGACGATTCGGGGTGAGTTTGGGGAGAAGTGGCACGAATTCAGTCAACCATGTACGCGTTACGCGGACTGGTTTTGCTGCATCTCGGTGATCGCGACGTCCACCGGTCGCAACAATCGCCGACCGATGATCGCGCATCCGACCATCGAGATGGCGGACAAGATGAACGGGCCGCGAAGGCCGAGGAAACGTGCGGCGAATCCGCCGAATGCTGCACCGAAGGGCACGATGCCCCAGGACACCGTTCGTGATGCCGCATTCATACGACCCAACATGCGTGACGGCGTCAGCTGCTGACGGAGGGTGGTGTTGAGTGAGAGCCACAGACCGGTGCCGATGCCGAGCACCGCGTTCGAGGCGATCGCGATCGATGAGTTCGAGGTCAGAGCCATCACCGTCGTGGCGATCGCCCACAGCCACATCGAGATGACCATCGTCGTCGTCGTTCCTTTCGCATCGGCGAGCCGCTGGATGAAGAACCGGCTGATCACCGTGCCGACGGCCGCGCTCACCGAGAGCGCGGTGAAGGTGATGTCGGAGCCGCCCAGGATTTCGTCGTTGTAGAGCACGAGGAGTGAGATTGCGGCGAAGTAGAAGAAGTTGACGAAGGCGAGGATCTCGGTGAGTCGACGGAGTGCCTTGTGGTCGCGCAGGTAGCGCAGGCCGTCCAGGACGTCGTCGCGGAATCTCGTCGTCGGCTTCTCGACCGCGTGCTCGTCGGGGATGGCCGCGATCAAGCCGGCTGATCCGGCGAACGTGACCGCGTCGGCAACGAAGGGGAGTGCATGAGCGGCGTTGAACATCGCCACGCCGAGCGGTGGACCGATGAACTGCGTGGACACGATCTGCGCGCTCGCGAAACGCGCGTTTGCGGGGAGCAATTGGTCCTGACGAACGACCGCTGGGATGAAGGCCTGCGCAGCATTCACGTGCAGCGTCTCGCAGATCCCGAGGAGGAACGCACACACGTACAACTGCCAGATGGCGACCGCGTCGAGGAGGATCGAGGCGCCGAGCACACCGACGATCACCATGCGCACGATGTCGGCGCCAATCATCAACTTGCGTCGGTCCATGCGATCGGCGATGGCGCCAGTGAAGATCGAAAACAACAGCCATGGCAATCGTGTCGAGATGGTGATTCCCGCGATCAACACGGGATCCCGTGTGAGGATGGCAGCGAGCAGTGGGAAGGCGGTGACGAACATGCCGTCTCCGGAGCTCGACACCAACGTGCTCAACCACACGAAACGAAAATCACGACCGAGTTGTTCTCGTTGCACGCGACTCTTCCGTTCAGACACCGCACCAAACCTATTCGCTGCGACCCGTTACGGCTGGTAGTGCGCCATTAGCGTTGTTCGAATGCAACGCCTGACGATGTTTCCCCCCGATCCCGACTTTCCACTCATCCACACCCGTCGATACGAGGTGCGGGCGTATCGCATGGCGGAGGACCGGTTCATGTTGCGAGGCGTCGTGTGCGATGAAAAGCCCGCGGGTCTGTACATCGACGCAGATCCTGATCCGTTGTGGATCCACCACATGATCGTTGACCTCGAGATCGAGTATCCGTCCCTCCGCATCGACAAGGCGCATGTCGAGTACCACAGCCATCCTCATTTTGAGTGCACGAACATCGTCCCGCATTACCAGAAGCTCGAGGGACTGTCGATCGCCCGCGGCTTCAACGCCAAGGTGAAGGAGCTGTTCGCCGGACCGCGTGGCTGCACGCACATCACCGCGTTGCTGTCGGCGATGGCGCCGGTTGCGGTGCAGACCCAGTGGTCGATGCGGATGTACGAGGCGTCACAAGGTGTCGCGAGCGGAGACATTCCCTTCGAGTCCGACGAACTGCGGAAGCGTCGCTTCGACGGCACGATCAACACCTGTCACGTGTGGGACGAAGATGGACGACTCGTCGACCTCGTGCGTAGTGGAGCAGAGATCGAGACGCCCGTCGCCGTGAGCATCCGATTGAAGGAACTCGGTCGAAGCGAGGACGACTGGCGTCGGATGCACGGATAGAAAAAGGGAGCGGCCCCGAAGGACCGCTCCCTTTTCGAAATGCGAAGTCGTGCTGGTTTAGAGCGCCGAACCCCAGAGGCGGCTGCCGAGTTCCCAGCCGATGTTGGTTGCTTCCGAACCTGCGACGGCGAAGAGGAACAGCGCGCCACCGGCCATCGAGATGTTCTTGAAGAACGCGATGGTCTCGGTCTGCTTGGCCTGTGCGTCGGACTGTGCCCAGAAGTCGTGCATCTTGAGCGCCATGATGACGAGCAGTGCCGCGAGGACGAGTGCACCGAGGTCGGCATAGACGCCGAGGATGACCGAGAGGCCGCCGAGGGCGAGCAGAATGCCCGAGAGGAGGATCGAAGCCTTGGCGGCCGGGACCTTCTTGAACTGGGCATAGCCGACCATGTGCTGGGTCTTGGTCAGGTGATTGATACCGGACGAGATGAAGATGAGGCCGAACAGAATTCGACCGATGATCATGATGGTGTCCACTGAATTGCTCCTTGTGTCGTTGCCGAAGTGTTCCGGCAGGGGTAGTTGCGAGCACAACCATACTGCAAAAGTAGTTGCGAGCGCAACTATTACGGTATGATGACTTTCGTGGCACGGACCCAATGGCTGTCGGCGGCGGAGATGAGGGCATGGCTGGCCTACATCACGACGTCATCGGACCTCCAGCGTGCGATCGAGCGTGACCTCGAACCATTCGGACTCGACGGTGGTGACTACCAGTTGCTCGCGATGCTGTCGGATGCACCGGACGGACGGATGAAGATGTGTGACCTGGCAGATACCTTGCGGCTGTCGCGCAGCGGTCTCACGCGCCGAATGGATGGCGTGTTGCGCAAGAAGCTCGTCACGCGCGTGCAGAGCGAGAGCGACAAGCGCGTCGCCTACGCAGTGATGACCAAGAAGGGGTGGGACCTGTTGACGCGTGTCGCGCCCCATCACGTGGCGAGCGTGCGCGAGAAGATGATCGACCGTTTGAGTGACGCCGAGATTCGTGCGCTCGCTACCGCGTTCGAAAAGATCTCTGCCGGCCTGAACGACGCGCACTGATACGCTTCGGCGATGCACATTCGCAAGTTCGTCACCACCTGTGAAGACGTCCTCGCCGAACACGGAGTGCCGACCGGACGGGTCGTGCGCAAGGCCGTGTCGAGCGCGGTGATCACCAATCCGTTCGCCGCAAAGGCCCAGCGCGACCTCGCCGAGATCGAGGCGATGGGAGCGGAGATCTCCGGCCAGCTCGCCGAACGAGCACTTGCAGCACTCGGCGTGCGCGCCGATGAGGTCACCGCGTACGGCAAAGCCGCCATCGTCGGTCTCGATGGCGAGATCGAGCACGCAGCTGCCCTCATCCACCCACGCTTCGGTGCTCCCGTGCGCAAGGTCGTGATCAAGGGTGACGACATCATTCCCTCGACGAAGAAGGTTGCGGCCGCAGGTTCGTCGATCACGATTCCCATCACGAACAAGGACGACATCTGGTCGTTCGACGAGATGGACGCGATCGAGGTGAAGATCGACGATGCACCGCACGCAAACGAGATCGTCGTGTGCGTGGCGCTCGCCGTCGGCGGACGTCCGTTTGCTCGGACGAAGAAGCCCGGCTGATGTTCAAGGCGATCATCCTCCTCACCGCAGGTGACGGTATGAGCCACGACCAGTTCGTGTCGTGGTGGTTGAACGAACACGCGCCACTTGCGCGTCAGTTGCCGAAGCTGCGCAAAGCCGTGTTCAACGTCGTCGACTCACCGCAGGCAGGACAGCCCAATGGCGTCTCGGAGTTGTGGTTCGACACCCAGGCTGATTTCGATGCTGCGTACGCATCAGAGATCGGCAAGTCGGTCGTTGCCGACTCGATGGCGCACGTGTCGGGTCGCGTGCGACTGATCGTGGCGGAGAATTCGGTCCTGAACTAGCGACGCGCGAGCCACGCGGGACGCGAGGCTTCGAAGCGAGAGATGTCGTCGGCCTTGGCCATCGTGATGCCGATGTCGTCGAGACCCTTGATGAAACGCTCCTGTGTCTGGGCGTCCATGGCGAACGACTCCGTCACACCAGCAGAGGGAATCTCGACGCTGAGGCGATTCATGTCGATCGTGATCTCTGCGGTCGGATCCTTCTCCACGACTTCCCACAACTTGTTGACCGTCGGTTCGGAGAGCACGACCGGAACGAGGCCGTTCTTCGTGCAGTTGTTGCGGAAGATGTCGCTGAAACTCGGCGCGATCACCGCGTCGAAGCCACCCTGCTGAAGCGCCCACACGGCGTGTTCGCGCGAGGACCCGACGCCGAAGCTCGGACCGGCGATCAAGATGTTGGCGCCGATGTAGCGCTCGTCGTTGAGCACGAAGTTGCGGTCGTCGCGCCACGTCGAGAACAGGCCCTTTTCGAAACCCGTGCGCTCGACACGCTTCAGCCACTCCGCGGGAATGATCTGGTCGGTGTCGACGTCGCTGCGCTTGAGCGGAACGCCACGACCGGTGATGACGCTGACGGCCTTCACTTCAGGTCCTCGGGAGTTGCGAAGTGTCCCGCGATCGCGGTTGCGGCAGCGACGGCGGGGGACACGAGGTGCGTGCGTCCGCCGCGCCCTTGGCGACCTTCGAAGTTGCGGTTGCTCGTGCTCGCCGCACGCTCACCTGGGGCGAGCTTGTCGGGATTCATGGCCAGACACATCGAGCATCCTGGTTCGCGCCAGTCGAGACCGGCCTCGACGAAGATGCGGTCGAGACCCTCTGCGATCGCCTGGTTCTTCACCTGGTGTGAACCAGGAACGACCATCGCACGCTTGACGCGTACCTTGCGTCCCTTGACCACGGCTGCTGCTGCACGAAGGTCTTCGATGCGACTGTTGGTGCACGATCCGATGAACACGGTGTCGACTTCGATGTCGCGCAGAGCGGTGCCGGCCGTGAGTCCCATGTACTCGAGTGCACGGCTCACGGTGTCGCGAGCAGTGGCGTCGGCGAAGTCCTTCGGGTCTGGAATGCGTCCGTTGATCGGAAGCACTTGCGCCGGGTTCGTTCCCCACGTGACGTGCGGGGTGAGGGTGGAGGCATCGATGAAGACTTCGGTGTCGAAGGTGGCGCCATCGTCGGTGCGCAGCGTCGACCAGTCGGCGACGGCGGCATCCCAGTCGGCACCCTTCGGCGCGAACTCCCGACCCTTCAGGTAGGCGAACGTGGTCTCATCTGGCGCAATCAACCCGGCCTTGGCACCTGCCTCGATCGACATGTTGCACACCGTCATGCGACCTTCCATCGACAGTCCACGAATCGCCGAGCCGCGATATTCGATGACGTGGCCGATGCCGCCGCCGGTGCCGATCTTGCCGATGATCGCGAGCACGATGTCCTTGGCGGTGACCGACGGATCGAGGGTTCCATCGACGGTCACACTCATCCACTTCGGTCGACTCTGCGGCAAGGTCTGCGTTGCGAGAACGTGCTCCACTTCGCTCGTGCCGATGCCGAAGGCGAGTGCGCCGAACGCGCCATGGGTAGAGGTGTGGCTGTCACCGCACACGATGGTCATGCCGGGAAGCGTGCGACCCTGTTCCGGACCGATGACGTGCACGATGCCTTGGCGGGGATCGCCCATCGGATAGAGCGTGATGCCGAATTCGTCGGCATTCGCCCGCAACACCTCGAGTTGGCGGGCAGAGATCGGGTCGGCGACCGGCAGGTGGATGTCGGCGGTCGGCACGTTGTGGTCCTCGGTCGCCACGGTGAGGTCGGGTCGACGCACGCCACGGCCGTTGATGCGCAGGCCGTCGAAGGCCTGCGGGCTCGTCACTTCGTGCACGAGGTGGAGATCGATATAGAGGAGTTCGGGCTCGCCTGGATTGGCGGTCACGACGTGGCGGTCCCAGACCTTCTGGGCGAGCGTGAGGGGGCGTGCCGACATGGCCTTCAGTCTGCCGTGAACTTCGCCAATTTTCACGATCGGGTGTCCGTTTCCACACCGATGAGCACACATCGGGTCATGACAACAACTCATCCCACACCACTTGACCTTGCAACCTGCGTCGAGCACAGCCTGCATCTGTCGCTCGACCGCTTCGATCTGTCGGCTGCCCGCCTGTACGGGATCACGATCGTCGATCCCGACGGCATCGCGTCGAACGCCGATGGCGCGCTGCGAATCACGTTCCTCGCCGAACACGCAGACGTGTACGAGTTACTCGATGCGCCGACGAGTGCGATCTCCAAGATGTTCGACGCCGCCGTCGTCCTCACCTGTGGGTGGGCCGCGCCGCTGGATGGCGACGACGAGCCGAGCGAACTCGCGCCGAGTCGACACCCGCGGCGGAGGAGAGTTCGCCTGGTCGTCACCGTGTGTGACAACGGCGTCGCTTCCGTGTTGCGTTTCGCCGACACCCCGGAGGAGATCGTCACCGACGATGGAGCGGCGCGCGGGACGCTCGCCGATGCGGTCAACTCGCTGTGGTTCACCTCGAGTTTCGACGCCCACGATGCCGAGTCGCAACACGTACCGCGGGGCTGACGACATCATGAGAGTGACACCGCGCCGATAACTTGAAGGTGTGGCCGACTGGGCAGAACGCGTCAAACAGCTCGCCAAAGAGCGCGATGCGGTGATCCTCGCCCACAATTATCAGCTTCCCGAGATCCAAGACGTCGCCCACCACGTCGGTGACTCACTCGGCCTCTCGCGCATCGCCGCCAAGTCGGACGCCTCGACCATCATCTTTTGTGGTGTCCACTTCATGGCCGAGACCGCCAAGATCCTGAGTTACGACAAGACCGTCATCATCCCCGACAAGAACGCGGGTTGCTCGCTCGCCGACACGATCACAGCCGACCAGCTGCGGGCATGGAAAGCCGAGTATCCCGGAGCGGTCGTGGTGAGCTACGTGAACACGACGGCTGCAGTGAAGGCCGAGACCGACATCTGCTGCACGTCGTCGAATGCCGTCGAAGTCGTCGCCTCGATCCCGAGCGACAAGACCGTGTTGTTCTGTCCGGATCAGTTCCTCGGTGCGCACGTGCAGCGCACGTTGAAGCGCGACAACATGCACATCTGGATGGGCGAGTGCCACGTGCACGCAGGCATCAATGGTGCCGACCTGAAGGCGATGGTTGCGGCCGAGCCCGAGGCGGAGTTGTTCATTCATCCAGAGTGCGGATGCGCGACGTCGGCGATGTACCTCGCAGAGACCGGCGTCGTTCCACGTGAGCGCACGAAGATCTTGAGCACGTCGGGCATGATCACCGCCGCCGAGCAGACGACGGCAAAGAAGGTGCTCGTGGCGACCGAGACCGGCATGTTGCACCAGTTGCGCCATGCGAACTCGAAGGTCATCTTCGAGCCGGTGAATCGCGCGGCCGTGTGCAAGTACATGAAGATGATCACGCCGGAGAAGTTGCTGCGATCGTTGATCGACGGCAACGACGAGATCTCGATCCCGCGTGACGTCGCCGACAAGGCCCGCCGCAGCGTCGAGCAGATGATCGCCATCGGCACGCCCTCGCGCACCAAGGAGTGAGCCGCGTGGTCGACGCCAACGGTTCCGTGCGCATCGCACTCCCGCGCCGACTCGCCGCACCCGAGCCAACCTGGACGAGGGACGTCGATGTCGTCGTCCTCGGTTCCGGTGCTGCGGGGCTTGCCGCTGCGCTCGCCGCGCGACCGGTGCGCAACGTCTTGATCGTCACGAAGGACACCCTCGATGCCGGAAGTACCGCGTGGGCCCAAGGCGGACTCGCCGCAGTGCTCGACCCGACGGACACCTTCGCCGAACATGTTCGCGACACGCTCGAGGCGGGGGCGGGTTTGTGTGACGAAGCCGCAGTGACCTCGCTCGTGCGGGATGCGCCGACCGCAATCGACTATCTCGAAAAGCTTGGCGCCGCGTTCGACCCGGGTGCAGATGGTGAGCGTGCACTCACGCGCGAAGGCGGGCACTCGCGTTCCCGCATCGTGCACGCGGGTGGCGACCAGTCGGGCGCGGAGATTCAGCGCACGTTGGATGAGAACGCCATCAACGCGGGAGTCGAAGTGTTCGAACACGCCTTTGCGCTCGATCTCGAGTTCGGTGTGACGCCGGCGGGCAAACGCCAAGTGGCGGGTGTGCGCATCGCAGTGCTCGGACCATCGGGAGAAGTAGTCAGCGTCGGCATCGTGACGGCGCGTGCGGTGGTGGTGGCGACTGGTGGGTACGGGCAGGTGTTCGCGAGCACGTCGAATCCCGCAGCGGTGACCGGCGATGGACATGCGCTTGCGTTGCGCGCCGGACTCGTCCTGCGCGACCTCGAGTTCGTGCAGTTCCACCCGACGGTGCTGTGGCAGGGCGTCGAGTCGACCGCACAGCAGACGTTGATCAGCGAAGCGGTGCGCGGCGAAGGTGCAGTGCTGTTCGATGCGGCAGGCGAGCGAATCATGGAGGGTGTGCATCCGCTCGAAGATCTCGCTCCGCGCGACGTCGTTGCCGCGGCGATCAGCGAGCGCATGGCGCGTGCGGTCAACGGTGTGGACGACCACGTGTATCTCGATGCGACCTCGATCGGGGATCGATTCGAGGAACGCTTCCCCTTCATCACGCGTGCGTGTCGTGCGGCCGGCTTCGACCCAGCGCGGGATCGCATTCCCGTCGCGCCCGCGGCGCACTACACGTGCGGCGGGATCGACTCGAACCTGGACGGCACGACGTCGGTGGAAGGTCTGTACGCGGTCGGTGAAGTCGCCTACACCGGTGTGCACGGCGCGAACCGACTTGCCTCGAACTCGTTGACCGAAAGCCTCGTGGTCGGCACACGCGTTGGCCGAAACCTCGCCTGGAAGTTGCCCTCCCGCGTGGAAGTCATCGATGAGCGTTGGGGTGATGCCGGTGCACTCGACGACTCGCTTCGCGCACACGTGCGCACGTTGATGTCCAAGCACGTCGGTGTGCTCCGCCGACCAGAAGCACTCGCCTCGACGCTCGATGCACTTGGTGTCGTCGCCGACAAGATCTCGTCCGACACCGTGCCGAACAGGCGCAACTTCGAGGCCACGAACATCGCCACCGTGGCGAGCGCAGTCACGGCATCTGCACTTGCGCGTACCGAGAGCCGTGGCTGTCATCGCCGCACCGATGTCGTCGAGAGTGTTTCCGCCTGGCAACGCCACCTCGAAGTGTCGCTCGACGAGGACGGTCTGCACATCTCTGGTGGGGTCAACGCCTGATGCAACACCACCGCATCTCCGACACGACTGCGAGTGCCTTGCACGACGCGGGACTCTCGGTCGATGAAGTGCGGCGAGTGATCGCGCGTGCACTCGATGAGGATTTTGCCGACGGACCAGACGTGACGACGAATTCGACCGTTCCCGCCGAGCACGTGAGTCGTGCCCGTTTCGTCAGTCGCGCGGAGGGTTGCGTTGCGGGGGTCCCCGTCGCGCGTGCGGTGCTCGAGATGGTGTGTTCTCCAGATGCACTGGCGTTCGAGTCGGTCGCAGAGGATGGTTCCATCGTCCATGCAGGTGATCTCGTCATCTCGGTGACCGGCCCAACGAGGGGCCTACTCACCGCCGAGCGCACCGCACTCAACCTGCTCGGTCATCTGAGCGGCATCGCCACCGCGACGCAACGGTGGGCGAAGGAACTCTCGGGAACGAAGGCCAAGGTTCGCGACACGCGCAAGACCCTTCCCGGATTGCGCTCATTGCAGAAGTACGCAGTTCGTTGCGGCGGCGGTGTGAACCACCGCATGTCGCTCGGCGATGCCGCACTCGTCAAGGACAACCACGTCGTTGCCGCAGGTGGGGTGGCAGAAGCTTTCGCACGCGTGAAGGCCGCAAGCCCGTCGATCACAGTCGAAGTCGAAGTCGACACGCTCGAGCAGCTGTCGGCAGCACTCGCCGCGGGCGCAGATCTCGTGCTTCTCGACAACATGTCTCCGGCGACGATGCGCGAGGCGGTTGCGATCGCGGAGCGCCATCGCCAGTCGACCGGTCGCAGTGTGATTCTCGAAGCGAGCGGCGGCCTGTCGCTCGGTGTCGCTCGCGACGTCGCGGAGACCGGCGTCGACTACATCTCTGTCGGAGGTCTCACGCACTCGGTCACGGTGCTCGACATCGGCCTCGATCTCGAGGACGTGACGACGAACTAGTGCGCGGTGTCGCGGGCGTGTAGGCACGCCTCGACGAGCACGGGTACGTAGCGGTCTGACGCCGCGTACACCGCATTGTGTCCAGCATCCACGTGGAACGCTCGGACGTTCGGAATCGTCTCGACGAGTCGCTGCTGGCGTTCGACGGGAACGACGACGTCTTGAGTCGTCACGACGACCGAGGTGGGAACGTCGACATCACCGAGCCATTCCAGTGAGTTGAATCCGCCGAGCGCACTTCCTGCTTCGATGATGTGTAGCCAGTCGTGCGTCGCCATCTGCTGGATGGCCCACGGCTCGAGGCCTTCGCTCTTGCGTTGCAAATAGATCTGCTCGGTCAGCCAGTCGCGTGCCTGCGAAGGGGTGAGACGGGCGAGCGCGGCGAGTCCGGTGACACCGAGGAACCCGAGCTTCTCCTCGCGCGACGTCGAAAAGTGTGGCGCGGTGCTGCACAGCACCAGTCCGCGCACTCGCGATTCGTGACGCCGCCACATCAATTGCGCGACGGTTCCACCCATCGAGTAACCGACGGGAATGAACGTATTGATGCCGAGTACGTCGGCGATTGCCGCGGCATCGTCGGCGCAGTCCTCGAGGCGAAACGATCCGGATGCACGGATGCCTTGGCCGTGTCCGCGCTGGTCGGGTGCAATGACGCGGAAGTGTTTGCCGAGTTCGTCGAAGCAGGAATACCAATTCAGGTCCGCAGTCGCGGTCCAGCCATGCAGCAGCAACAACGTGGCCGCGTTCGGCGGACCTTCGACTTCGCGAATGAAGGTTTGACCGCGACCGGGCAGGTCGATCAGTCGACCAACCGGAAGGGGCATTTAGCTCGCAACCTCGGTGTCGATCACGCGCACCTTGAGCATCCCGTTCGGTGCCTTGTACGACACGGTGGAACCCTTCTTCGCGCCGATCAGCGCGGCACCGAGTGGAGAAGAGGGGCTCATCACGCTCACCGAAGAATCACCGGTCTGCTCTTCGACATGACCGATGAGGTAACGCTCGGCTGCGTCATCGGAGTCACCGTCGTAGACGATCGTGACGATCGTGCCCAGTCCGACCTCGCCCTTCGGTGCCGGTGCGACGATCTCTGCGTCTTCGAGGATCGATTCGATCTGGCGAATGCGACCTTCCATGTGGCCCTGCTCGTCCTTGGCCGCGTGGTAGTCGCCGTTTTCCTTCAAGTCTCCGAGCAATCGCGCGGCCTCGATCTTCTCAGCGACCTGGATTCGACCACGGGTCGTGAGGTCTGCGAACTCGGCGGTCAGCCGGTCGTGTGCAGCCTGAGAAAGTTGGTGTTTTGCCATGCGCACAAAGGCTATCGGCGTCCGTACGATGGAATATCTATGTCGCGCGCGCATCGAGTTGCAGTCATCGGCGGAGACGGAATCGGACCCGAGGTCGTCACAGAGGCGCTGAAGGTCGTCGCCGCAAGCGGCGTGAAGCTCGACACCACCGACTTCGATCTCGGTGGTGCGCGTTACCTGCGTGACGGGGAGATCCTCTCTGATTCGACGCTGGACCAGCTCCGCGGCTTCGATGCGATTTTGCTCGGTGCAGTCGGCACCCCTGACGTGCCACCGGGTGTGATCGAGCGCGGTCTGTTGCTCAAGATGCGTTTCGAACTCGATCTCTACATCAACCAGCGTCCGTTTTCTGGAGTCGCTCCAGGACACACCGCGCCGCACGACTTCGTCGTCATCCGCGAGAACACCGAGGGCCCGTACGTCGGCGAGGGCGGCGTGTTGCGCAAGGGGACGCCATTCGAAGTTGCCACGCAGGGGAGCGTGAACACGGCGCACGGCGTCGAGCGCTGCGTTCGGTATGCGTTCGAGCTCGCCGCCAAGCGTTCGCGCAAGCACCTGACGCTCGTGCACAAGACGAACGTGTTGACGTTCGCCGGCGACCTCTGGCAGCGCACGTTCACTGCCGTGGCCAAGGACTTCCCGCAGGTGGCGACGGCCTACAACCATGTCGATGCCGCGTGCATCTACTTCGTTCAGGATCCGCACCGCTACGACGTGATCGTCACCGACAACCTGTTCGGCGACATCCTCACCGATCTCGGTGGCGCGGTGAGCGGCGGCATCGGTGTCGCCTCCTCGGCGAACCTGAATCCACGTCGCACCGGACCATCGATGTTCGAGCCGGTGCACGGGTCGGCACCGGACATCGTCGGCACGGGCAAGGCCAATCCGGTGGCAGCGATTCTGTCTGCGGCGCACATGCTCGAATTCCTCGGTGAGGCTCGTGCTGCTGAAGCGTTGCGCACGGCGTGCGTGGATGCCCCGAGTGGGACCACGTCGCAGGTGGGCACGGAAATCGCCTCGCGTGTGGCGAAGGCCGGCAAGTAGTTTTGACGAAGGACAAGTGAGGGACTGAGATGCCAATTACCACCACGCCAAAGATCTGGATGAACGGAAAGCTCGTCGACTGGGACAAGGCCCAGGTGCACGTGCTCACCCACACCCTCCACTACGGCACGGGTGTCTTCGAGGGCATCCGCGCGTACGAAACCGACAAGGGTCCTGCAGTGTTCCGTCTCACCGAGCACATGCAGCGACTCATCAACTCCGCAAAGATCCTCGGCATGCCGATGCCGTATTCGCTCGCAGAACTCGTCCAGGGCGTGAAGGACACCGTCGCCTCGACCGGTCTGCCGTCGTGCTACATCCGACCGATCGCCTACTACGGCTACGGCGAGATGGGTCTGAACACGCTGCCGTGCTCGGTCGACGTTGCGATCGCGTGCTGGCCCTGGGGTGCATACCTCGGTGATGACGCCGTCGAAAAGGGCGTGCGCATGAAGATTTCGTCGTGGACGCGCCACGATCACAACACGATGCCGCCGGCTGCGAAGACCGTCGGAAACTACGTCAACTCCTCGCTCGCCAAGGTCGAGGCGTTGAAGGCCGGTTACGACGAGGCGATCATGCTCGCGCCGAACGGTCTCGTGGCTGAGTGCACCGGAGAGAACATCTTCGTCGTGCGCAACGGCGTGATCATCACCCCGCCGACGTCAGCGGGAGCGCTCGAGGGCATCACCCAGAACAGCGTGATGACGATCGCTCGCGATCTCGGCTATGACATCCGCGTCGACAACCTTGCGCGCAGTGACCTGTACATCGCGGATGAGATCTTCGCCTGCGGCACCGCGGCCGAAGTCGGCTCGGTCCGCTCGGTCGATGAGCGTCCGATTCCGTGTCCAGGACCGATCACGAAGGCGATTGCGAGCACCTACGCCAAGGCCGTACGAGGCCAGTTGCCGCAGTACGCGCACTGGTGCGAACTGGCCAAATAACAGTCCTGTGAGTTACCTGTGCGTATGCACAGGTCAATCCACACCACTGCCCACAGGGTCATCCACAGCACCCGTACTGGATTTGCGGGCCCAGGGGGCCGAGTTATCCACAGATTTGTGTGGTTGGCGTTGCCAAGGGGTGGCTCGGGGCGACAGACTGGGATCGTGACCACTTTCGGAGCCCCCTCGACGACGATCGCGATCATCATTATTTCGTAGGCGTGCGTCCCCACGACGCACGCCGCAGCCGCCCTGAGGGGCGGCTTTTTTCATCCTTGAAATCAGCCCACTGAACAGAAAGAGAACCAACACCATGAGTCAAGAACTGGTCGAAGTCTTCGACACCACGTTGCGCGACGGCATGCAGGTGGAAGGCGTGTCCGCGACGGTGGAGGACAAGCTGCGTATCGCCGAACAACTCGACTATCTCGGTGTGCACTTCATCGAGGGTGGGTGGCCCGGCGCGAACCCGAAGGACATCGAGTTCTTCGCCCGCGCGCGCAAGGAACTGAAGTTGTCGACGTCAACGTTGGTCGCATTCGGTTCGACCCGACGTCCCCTGGGCAAGGTCGACGACGATGCGACGCTGCGCAATCTGATCGAAGCGGAGACCTCGAGCGTGTGCATCGTGGCCAAGGCGTGGGACTACCACGTCGAACACGCGTTGCAGACGACGCTCGAAGAGGGTCTCGCGATGGTCGGAGACTCGGTGAAGTTCCTGAGCGGTCATGGTCGTCGCGTGCTCGTCGACATGGAGCACTTCTTCGACGGTTACAAGAACAACCCAGAATTCTCACTGCGCGTACTCGAGTCGGCGATCATGTCCGGTGCGACGCACGTCGTGCTGTGTGACACCAACGGTGGCTCGTTGCCATCAGAAGTGTTGTCGATCGTTGCTGCGGTGAAGAAGCACATCGGCAGCGACGCCACGATCGGCATCCATTGCCACGACGACACGGGTTGTGCGGTCGCGAACTCGCTCGCGGCAGTGGACAGCGGCGCACGACACGTGCAGGGAACGCTGAACGGTCTCGGCGAGCGCACCGGCAACACGAACCTGACGACCGTCATTCCGAACCTGCAGCTCAAGCTCGGCTACGAGTGTCTGCCTGAGGGACGCATCGAGCGTCTGACCGCGGTCAGCAACCACGTCGCCGAGGTGCTCAACCGTCCGCTCAATCCGCAGGCCCCGTACGTCGGTGCCTCGGCGTTCGCGCACAAGGCAGGACTGCACGTGTCGGCGATCAGCCGCGCCAAGGATGCCTACGAGCACATCGCCCCGGAACTCGTCGGCAACGGCACACGGTTCCTCGTGTCGGAGATGGCGGGTCGTGCGACGATCCAGATGAAGGCGAGCGAGCTCGGTCTGACGATGGACGGACCAGCCGTGAACCAAGTGATCGACGACTTGAAGCGTCTCGAGCACGAGGGGTATCACTTCGAGGCCGCGGATGCGTCACTCGAGTTGTTGATGCGCCGCGCGACGGGCTGGGAGCAGGACTTCTTCCGCGTCGAGTCGATGCGTGTCATCACCGATGAGGCCGCGAACGGAACCTTCACCACCGAAGCAACGGTGAAGGTGTGGGTGGGCGAGGACCGAGAGGTCTCGACCGCTGAAGGCAACGGACCCGTGAACGCCATCGACACCGCGCTTCGCGCGGCGCTGGTGCGTCGATTCCCGCAACTTGAGCGAGTACATCTCACCGACTACAAGGTGCGCATCCTCGATTCAGGTTCTGCAACAGGTGCCGTGACCCGCGTGCTCATCGATGCCTCGGACGGCGAGCGTTCATGGACGACGATCGGCGTGTCGGCGAACATCATCGAGGCGTCCTGGAACGCACTCGAGGAGTCGCTCGTGTACGGGCTCCTGCACAACGCCGCGAACTAGGCTCGCCGAGGTATGGCAGCGCCAAAATTCGCACCAGTCGACCCGACCGAGAACCCTCGCGCGTACGAGTCGCCGAACACGGTTCCCGAATCGTGGACGCTCGGTCGACCAGGTGACATCGTCGGCAAGCAGCCCGAGGGTTCGTATCTCGGTCACCAAGGACCCGATCAAGGGTTTGCCCTCACCATCGCACGCCGGGTGAGTAACCGCATTCGTGTGCAGTCAGGTGAATCACTCGATGACGCGATCCGCGGCACGGTCGCCATCGCGCTTCGTCGTGCCTCGATGTATGGACGTGCTCCGGTGATCCATGACGTCACGTTCGCGCTCACGATCTGGGGATGGTTGCTCGAGTCGCCTCCCGCCGACTTGGTTGCTCGTCGCAAGGAACTCTTTGGTGGACTCGGACACGCCGCGCACTCGTACTACGAATCGCGTGAGCTCGTCGATCTCGTTCCAGAGACGACGTTCAAGTTGTCGAACGAGCAATTGGCGAGTCAGATGCCCATGTCGTGGAGGGCCTTCACCGGCGCCTAGACGGCGAAACGTTCGAGATCGGCAAGATTGACGAACTCGAGGGTGTGCAGGTGAGTTGCATTCAGGTTCACCTTCGGCGCGTGGCCCGCTTCGAACGCCTGCTGCCAGCGGCTCGCGCACAGACACCAGTGGTCACCGGCCTTGAGTCCAGGGAATCCGTACTGGGGCATCGGGGTCGAGAGGTCATTGCCGACGGACTTCGAGAAGGCGAGGAACTCGTCGGTCATCACCGCACACACGGTGTGCACACCGTGGTCGTCGCCGCCAGTTTCGCAACAGCCCGTGCGATAGAAACCGGTCATCGGTGAGGTGCAGCACTCCGCGAGACGTTCGCCGTACACGTTCGGTTGATCAGTCACGCCGATGACGCTAGTTGCAACTCCAGCCAATGTTCCTGCCGAGGTAGCCTTGAGCCGCATGTCGACCGACGCCCCGCGCTATCGCTTCGCGCCGTCGCCGACCGGTTACTTCCACGTGGGTGGTGCGCGGACCGCGCTCTACAACTGGATCCTCGCGGTGCGCCAGGGTGGCACGTTCGTGTTGCGCATCGAAGACACCGATGAGTCGCGCAATCAACCCCAGTGGACGCAGGGCATCATCGACGCGCTGGCATGGCTCGGAATCAACAGTGACGACCCGCACTTCGAGGGTCCCTTCTTCCAGTCCGCCAACGCCGCAGAGCACGTGCGCGCAGCCGAGCAACTCTTCGCCTCGGGTCACGCGTATTACTGCGACCTGACGAGCGAGCAGATCCAGGAGCGAGCGAAGGAGTCCGGCAAGACGGGCTACGACGGGTATTCGCGAGATCGCGGGCTCGGTCCCGGCGAGGGCCGTGTGTTGCGGTTCAGAGTGCCTGAAGGCCACACCATCGTGCGCGACCTCGTGCGCGGGGATGTCGACTTCGACAACTCGACGATCGAGGACTTCGTGTTGCTTCGCGGGAATGGAACCCCGGTGTTCTTGCTTGCCAATGTCGTCGACGACATCCTGATGAACATCACCCATGTCGTGCGTGCCGAGGAGCACCTGCCGAACACGCCGAAGCAACAGATGTTGTGGGATGCGCTCGGCAAGAAGCCGCCGAAGTGGGCACACGTGCCGGTGCTCGTGAACGAGCAGCGCAAGAAGTTGTCCAAGCGACGTGACAAGGTTGCCGTCGAGCAGTATCGCGAAGAGGGAATCCTCGCCGATGCGATGCGCAACTATTTGATGACACTCGGCTGGGCTCCCGTCGGCGACACCGAGATCGTCCCATGGGAGACGATCGTCGAAAGTTTCCGGCTCGAGGACGTCAACCATTCACCCGCGTTCTTCGACATCAAGAAACTCCAAGCGTTCAATGGCGAGTACATCCGATTGATGCCCCTCGAGGAGTTCATCGCTCAGGCCGAGGCGATCCTCACGTCGCCGAACGTGCCATGGCCTGCGGATCGCTATCGCTCAGACATGTTTCGCGCAATGGCGCCGCTCGTGCAGACTCGAGTCGCGGTGATGGCCGAGGTCGTGCCGATGGTCGACTTCCTCTTCCTCGCTGAACCGCCGATCGACGAGCAGAGTTTCACCAAGACGTTCTCGGCGGAGTCTGCCGTGACGACGCTGAACGACATCGCGGTCGCATTCGAGTCGATCGAGTGGACTGCGGAACGGATCAAGGTCGCGGTCGAAGCGGTGGGAGAGCGCCACGGCATCAAGCTCGGGAAGATGCAGGCACCGTTGCGAGTGGCCGTTACCGGTCGGACGGTGGGGCCGCCGCTCTTCGAGCCGATCGAATTGCTTGGACGCGACGAAACGTTGCGTCGTATTCGCTCGGCAATCTCTCGCGCATCCAAGTGACGCATATGCGTCGATTCTTTCTTGCCCTCGTCGGTCTCGGCGTCGTCGGGACGCTCCTTGTCGCCTCAAACATTTTCCAGGTGTGGACGGCTGGGAGGGCTCATGACACCGCATCGGTCGATGCCATCGTCGTCATGGGTGCTGCCCAATACGACGGGCGCCCAACAGCACAGTTCAAGGCTCGTCTCGATCATGCTTTTGACCTGTGGGATGCCGGCGTTGCACCGATCATCGTGACGACGGGCGGCAATCAGCCAGGTGATCGGTTCACCGAAGGTGGATCGGGGGCAAAGTACTTGAACGAACGCGGAGTCGATTCGTCGTCATTGTTGGTCGAGGAATCTGGGTCAACAACGCGACGATCCCTTGTCGGCGTTGCAGAGCTATTGAAACTCCGCGGAGCTGACAACGTCGTCATCGTGACCGAGCCATTCCACGCGTTGCGATCCAAGTTGATCGCCCAGGATCTCGGGCTCGTCGTCTCGTTGTCGTCAACCCGGACCTCACCCATGGGTCGTGCGGATGTGATTCGACACCATGTCGTGGAGGGGGTCGGCATCACCATCGCGCAGTTCGTCGGCTTCAGCGCATTGGACGACTGGACCAACTAGGCAAGGTGCGGTCGCTTCGGTCGTCGCGATATCCTTCATCCGTCACTCTGGGGAGTGGTGTAACTGGCAACACAGCAGATTCTGGTTCTGTTATTCAGGGTTCGATTCCTTGCTCCCCAACAAGGTCGCTGCGTCACCGATAGCGTGACGGTGCTACTTGCTCCCATCGTCTAGTGGCCTAGGACACCACCCTCTCAAGGTGGCGGCACGGGTTCGAATCCCGTTGGGAGTGCCAGTTACGCGAGCAGTTTCGCCAACTCCGCATAGAGCGGTATTCCGATCACGATGTTGAACGGAAACGTGATGCCGAGTGCAACGCCGAGTGCGAGACCGGTGTTCGCTGGTGGAATTCCGATTCTCACTGCAGCGGGTGCGGCGATGTAGCTCGCGCTCGCCAGCATTGCTGCGAACACTCCGATGGTTGCTGCATCCATTCCGATGGCAGTGCCGAGGAGGACGCCTA
>DAIRSS010000023.1:0-20408 GCA_036804285.1 Ilumatobacteraceae bacterium | reverse complement strand
CATGACCACGTCTCACGAACCACGTCTCGGACTCCGCGAGAACGCAGCGCAGTTCACGCTGCTCGTCGCGGTCAACGCTCTCGTTGGCGGCATGATCGGTCAAGAGCGCACGATTCTCCCGCTCCTCGCCGAGAAAGACTTCGGACTCAGTGGCTTCACCGTCACGCTCACGTTCATCGTCGCGTTCGGACTCGTGAAGGCTGCGACGAACTTCTTCGCGGGCACGCTCGGGGATCGATATGGAAGAAAGCCGGTGCTGATCGCCGGCTGGCTGATCGGTCTCCCGATTCCCCTCCTCATCATCTGGGCACCATCGTGGGGCTGGATCGTGTTCGCCAACGTGCTGCTCGGCATCAATCAAGGTCTCACGTGGTCGACGACGGTGATCATGAAGATCGACCTCGTCGGGCCGTCTCGCCGCGGGCTTGCGATGGGACTCAACGAGGCTGCCGGCTACGGCGCAGTCGCACTCACCGCGCTCGCCACTGGCGCGATCGCCGATCGATACGGTCTGCGACCAGAACCGTTCTTCCTCGGACTCTCTTTTGCCGCGCTTGGTCTGGGGCTGTCGACGATCTTCGTGCGCGAGACGCGCCACTTCGTCGACATCGAACGCCGCGCTACCCCATCGACTGCGGCACCGTTGTCGACGCGTGAGATCTTCACCCGTACGTCGTGGTCGGACCGCAACTTGTCGTCGTGCTCACAAGCTGGACTCGTCAACAACTTGAACGACGGTCTCGCGTGGGGACTCTTTCCATTACTGTTCGCAGCCGCAGGACTCTCGGTGGCGCGCATCGGAGTGCTCGCTGCGGTCTATCCAGCCGCGTGGGGTGTGTTTCAGTTGATCACTGGTCCTCTCTCGGATCGCATCGGACGCAAGCCGCTCATCGCTGGAGGAATGCTGTTGCAAGCCGTCGCGCTGTCGAGCATCGCTCTCGCGAACGTCTTTGCCTGGTGGGTCGTCGCAGCGGTAGTTCTCGGCATTGGAACCGCAATGGTGTACCCAACGCTCCTCGCCGCAATTGGCGACGTTGCCGATCCGTCGTGGCGTGCACGCTCCGTCGGCGTGTATCGACTGTGGCGGGACAGCGGATTTGCCATCGGCGCACTGCTCGCCGGCATCCTCGCCGACGTTGTCTCTATCGAAGTCGCCACACATGCGGTCGCAGCGCTCACCGCGGCATCTGGTCTCGTCGTCGTGTTTCGCATGACCGAGACGCATCCCCGCTGAGGCCACGCGCCCCGTACGCTTTCGGGGAATGAAGTTCGCCCCCATCTCCGATCGATTGTCCGGTCTTGGCGCAGCCAAGTGGGCCGTCCACGTCGAGGCGCTGCGTCGACAGAATGCGGGCGAGTCGATCACGATGCTCTCCATCGGCGAGCCCGACTTGCCGCCACCCGCGAGCGTGCTCGACCGCGCGGTCGACTCGATGCGCTCTGGCCGCACGCGGTACGCAGCCGGCCAGGGAGAGCAGGCTGCACTCGAGGCGGTAGCGGCGCACCTCGCGCGACGATCCGGCACGACGGTGTCGACGGAGGAAGTGCTGTACACCGCAGGAACGCAGAACGGACTGTGCACGTGCCTCATGACGCTCGTCCACCCCGGCGATGAAGTCCTCGTTCCCGATCCCTACTACGCGACCTACGAAGGACTCGTCGCGGCGAGTGGCGCAACGTTCGTTCCGGTGCCGACCACTCCGGAGGATCGCTTCCACGTCACCGCCGAAGCCATCGAACGTCGCATCACGCCGAACAGTCGCGTGCTGCTCCTCAACACGCCAAGCAATCCGACCGGTGCAGTCTTGTCACGCGAAGAGATCGACGCAATCGGTGAGGTGTGCATCGCACACGACCTGTGGATCGTGGCCGACGAGGTGTACGCCGACATGACGTACGACGCACCGTTTTCTTCGCCTTTCGATCGACCGCAGTTGCGAGAGCGCACGCTCGCCGTGTCGTCGATCTCCAAGTCGCACGCACTCCCCGGCTTCCGCGCAGGTTGGGTCGCCGCACCCGCACACGTCATCGAACGACTCGTGCTCGTCGCCGAGGCGATGCTCTTCGGCTCGCAACCCTTCATCGAGGACGCGCTCGTCGTCGCGCTCTCCACTCGCCACCCGGAAGTCGATCGGCTGCGCGCGGCATTCCGTGAACGCGCCGTCGCGCTCGTCGAGGAACTCGGCGATGCACCGCACTCGCGTGCTCGCATGCCGGAGGGTGGAATGTTCGTGATGGTCGACGTGCGCTCGACGGGACTTTCCGGCGAACAGTTCGCCTGGCGCCTGCTCGAGGAACACGGCGTCGGCGTGATGCCCGGCGAGAGCTTCGGTTCGGGTGGTGCGGGACACGTGCGTATCGCTCTCACGGTCGATGCACCCGTCCTGCGAGATGCATGCACGAAGATTCGCGCGCTCGCCGAGCAGTGCGCGGCTGGACGCTGAGACGACGATGCGCGTCGGCGAAGCACTGATCGACCTGCTGGCGACGCACTACGGAGTCGACGTTGCCTTCGGCATCCCCGGGGTGCACAACATCGAGTTGTACCGCGGTCTCGAACGCAGTCGCGTGCGTGCGATCTCACCACGCCACGAACAAGGTGCGGGCTTCATGGCAGACGGCTGGTCGATCGTGACCGGACGACCAGGTGTCTGCGTCTTGATCAGCGGACCAGGCGTCACCAATGCCCTCACTCCAATCGCGCAGGCGTACCACGACTCGCGACCGATGCTCGTGCTCGCTTCCACCACACCGACCGAAGCACTCGGCGCACACGTCGGACCACTGCACGATCTTCCCGACCAGGCAGCACTCGTGCGCAGCGTGTGCGCATTCAGCGAGACGGTCACCGATCCCGACCAGCTGCCCGAGTTGATCGAACGCGCGTGGAACGTGTTCACGTCCTCACGTCCACGACCGGTTCACCTCGCGATCCCCATGGACGTCCTCGAAGCCGAGTGTGAGCAGTTCGTCCGCGTCAAGATCCCGACCCAGGTGCCGGCACCCACGAATGAGGTTCTTGCGCGTGCGGCGGAGATCCTGAACGCCTCCCAATCGCTCGTGATCATCGCCGGCGGTGGGGCCAAGGACGCAGGCGATGCACTCGTTGCCCTTGCCGAAACTCTCGACGCACCGGTCGTCATGACTGGGAACGCCAAGGGACTCATCTCGTCGCGTCATCCACTCTGCGCAGAGAACACGCTCGTCTTCGGTCGCGTACAACGCGAGATCGAGTCAGCCGATGCGGTCCTGGTCGTCGGATCTGAACTTTCCGACACCGATCTCTACAACAACGGACGAGCCCTTGCCTTCACCGGATCCGTCGTGCGAATCGACATCGATGAGGAGCAGATCACGCGTCGCGTCACCCCGAGCGTGAGCCTCGTCGGCGACGCACGCACGACACTCAATGCACTGCGCGCACTCGTCACGCCCAGCGTGCCCCGCAATGGAGCCACACGAGCACGAACCTGGCGCGAGCACTCGCGCAACAAGACCTCGAAGGACTTTGCGCCGTGGCTCGAGGCGATCGAGAGCGCACTCCCCGAGGATGCACTCGTCGCTCTCGACTCCACACAGCTCGGGTACTCCGCGCATTGGTGGCTACCCGCGACTCGGACTCGCTCGTGGCTCGCGCCGTACGGTTTCGGCACACTCGGCTGTGCGTTACCGATGGCGATCGGCGCAAGTGTTGCGGCTCCGAGTCGACCCGTTCTCGCGATTGCCGGCGATGGCGGTTGGTTGTTCACCGTGGCCGAGATGGCATCGGCGGTCGATCTCGAGTCGAACATCACGCTCGTGTTGTGGGACAACCGCGGCTATCAGCAGATTCGTCAATCGTTCGATGACGTCGATGCACCACGCATGGGCGTCGACGTGTCCTCGCACGACCCGCTCACCATCGCCCGCGGATTCGGTTGGTCGGCGCGCGACATCACGTCACCCGACGACCTCACCGACGCTCTTCGTGCAACGCTCGGCAAGGGGCTTCACCTCTTGCGCATCTGCGTCGAAGCGCGCTGAGAATCGAGACGAACTACTTCGTTCGGTAGACGACGAAGACCTTGCGCAAGGTCTCGTGCACGGTCCAGGTGCCCTTCCACCCGATCGGGAAGATGCAGCTCGAACCGGCGGTCAACTTCACTGCTTCACCGCCGTCTTCCTGCACGGTCATGGAACCCTTGAGCACGTAAATCACCTCGCCGCGGGTGGTGAACTCCCACCGCGATGCACCCGGCTCACATTCCCAGGTTCCCGACGTCACCGTCTCGTTGTCGAGGAACACCTTGGCGCGGGTCATGATCTCGCCGGTGAGCGGTTCGGCCGACGGCTGACCGAGTGGCTTCTCGGCGAGGTCGGAGGCGGGAATGTCGAGTGCGCGAAAGGAAATGGTCATCTCACGAGAGTACCGAACGCACTCGTCAGCCGAGCAGTCGGTCACGCACGGCGAGCACTCGCTTCGACGGTTGGTGCGTGCGGCGCTCTCGGCGATCGGCGAAGTCGGTGAGCGCGAGCAGACCATTGACCCCGAGCCAACGCATCGGCTCCACTTCCCACTTCTTCGACGTATGCCCGACGAGGAGCGACCGTGTGAGTGGGTCACCGGTGTCGGCGATCTGGTGCGCGAGCGTTCGACCGACGAGGTTTGCCAACGCCACACCGTCACCGACATAACCCCCTCCGGCGCACAGCCCCGTCGAGTGGTCGACGTTGGCGAACGCGTGCCAGTCGCGTGGAGCACCGACTGGTCCGCCCCAGCGATGCGTGATCTTGGCGTCGGCAACCTGCGGGAAAACCTCTCGCACGGTCTCTTCGAGTTTCCGATGAATTCCTTCGTGCCGATCGAAGCGATCGGCGATCTGGGATCCGAAGTGATACGGCGCACCGCGACCACCGAAGGCGATGCGTCCATCTACGGTTCGCTGGGCGTAGGTGACCATGTTGCGGCCATCGGCGAAGGTTTCCCGACCCGACCAGCCAAGTGAGTGCCACACGTGGTCGGGCAGGGGCTCGGTTGCAACCATCAACGAGTACAGCGGCACGATGCTTCGCTTCGTCGGTTCCATCTGCGAGGCGAACGACTCGATGGCACGCACGACGTAACGCGCACGGATCTCACCCGACGTCGTCACCACCCTGCCCTGATCGATCAGCGTTGCCGGGGAGTCTTCGAAGATCTCGACACCGCGTGACTCGAGCACGCGAGCGAGACCCCGCACGAGATGCCATGGCTGGATCGCCGCGCAGTGCGGGCTGTACGTGCCACCAAGCGTGCGGGCGACGGCGATTCGCGAGGAGATCTCCCCTGCCGACTGCCACGCCACGTCCTCATCGGTGAAGCCCATCGCATGCCACGAGGCGACGTAGTCGCGCAGTCGATCGACGTGCGCCTCGTTCGATGCTGAGGTGAGCGTGCCACCCTTCACGAAACCACAGTCGATCCCCTCGTCGCGCGAAACGCGACCAACTTCGTCGACGGTGGCGAACATGGTGCGTTGAATGAACTCCATCGCCTCGCGTCCGTGCTCGGCGGCCATCTCGTCGGGCGACATCGGCAGGAACGCGCTGCACCAGCCACCGTTGCGACCACTTCCGCCGAAACCGACGTGACGTGACTCGACGATGGTGATGCGCAGGTTCGGCTGCAGCGACTTGAGGTAATAGGCGGTCCACAGCCCCGTGTAGCCACCACCGACGATGGCGACGTCTGCCTCGTGAGTTCCCTCGAGACGAGGACGCAACGTCACGGCGTCGCCCTCCTGCCACAGCGGAGTCGCGACGGTCATGATGTTCCTACTGCAACGTTGCGGGTTGCTCGCTCATCTCGAGATGCAGTGCGGTGCCGTCGTACGGATGAGCGTTCGCGACGTCCTCGTTCAACTCGACACCGAGACCGGGTTCGGTCGGCGGGACGATGAAGCCCGAGTCGAAGTGAATCGAGGTCTTCACCAACTGTGCGTGGAATCCCTGCCATCCCTGGATGGTCTCCAAGATGAGGAAGTTCGGCGTGCACGTGGCGAGCTGGATGTTCGCTGCTGCAACGACTGGTCCGCAATAGAGGTGCGGGGCGACGACTGCGTGATACACCTCGGCGAGCGCGGCGATCTTCTTCGTCTCGAGGAGTCCACCGGAGCGACC
Organism: Ilumatobacteraceae bacterium; assembly: GCA_036804285.1. Lineage (GTDB taxonomy): Bacteria > Actinomycetota > Acidimicrobiia > Acidimicrobiales > Ilumatobacteraceae > UBA3006. The sequence continues at coordinate 14,270 of DAIRSS010000023.1, read as the reverse complement.
GAGGTCCGGCTGGATGATCGATGCAGCGCCGAGCTTGAGCAACTGATGGAACTCGTACTTCGACGTCAGTCGCTCGCCTGAGGAGATCGGGATGCTGGTCGCACGCGCGACCTTGGCGATCTCTTCCGGGCTGTCCGGCGGGCACGGCTCTTCGAACCACAGTGGGTCGTACTTCTCGAGCTTTCGGGCGAGACGGATCGCACCGGATGCGGTGAACTGACCGTGCGTGCCGAACAAGATGTCGGCACGATCACCGATCGCTTCGCGCACCGCGCGCACCATCTTCTCGGAGAGATCCATGAGATGGAGTGCCGGCTGGCGACCGTCGTAGACCGAGTAGCGACCAGCGGGATCGAACTTCACTCCGGTGAACCCACGCTCGACCTCACGTACGGCTGCCTCGGCCGCGGCATCAGGATCGCTGTACACGGGGTCGTCGGCGTACACGTCGACACCGACCGGTGGATAGAGATAGGTGTAGGCGCGCAACTTGTCGTGCACGCGTCCGCCGAGGAGTTCGTAGACGGGCTTGCCGGTTTCCTTGCCGCAGATGTCCCACATCGCCATCTCGAGACCGCTCACGATGCCACCCATGGTGAGGTCGGGTCGCAGCGAATACCCGCGACCGTACGTCTCGCGCCACATCGCCTCGATGTGGAACGGATCGCGACCGACGACGTGGCGTGCAGCCACTTCTTCGGCCATCTTGGCGACCATGTGCGGCGTGAACGTCGCGGTGTAGATCTCGCCGATGCCGGTGATGCCGGTGTCGGTCGTCAACTTCACGAAGATGAAATACCGACCACCGAATCGTGGTGGCGGATTGCCGACCACGAAGGTCTTGACGTCGACGACCTTCATGTCAGAACACGATCACGTTGCGCAGCGCGTCTCCGCGCTTGACGGCGTCGATGGCCTCATTGATGTCTTCGAGCTTGTAGGTCTTCGTCACGAGCTCGTCCAGCTTGACGCGACCCTGCGAGTAGAGATCCACGAGGTTCGGGATGTCGACCTGGATGCGCGCCGAACCCATCTTCGAACCGAGGATGTTCTGGCTGTAGGCAGCCATCGTGCCCGGGTCGATCTCCGACATCACACCGCTTGCGGGCATGCCGACCATCACCATCGAGCCTCCCTTGGCGAGCATGCCGTACGACGAGTCGAAGGCCTGCTTCGCACCGACGGTGACGAACACGTAGTCCGCACCGTGACCACCGGTGATCTCCATCACCTTTGCGGTGACGTCGGTGGTCTTCGAGTTCACGCCGTGAGTGGCGCCGAACTTCTTGGCGGCCTCCACCTTGTTGTCGGCGATGTCGACGGCGATCACGCTGCGCGCGCCGGAGACATGTGCGCCCTGGATCGAGTTGAGGCCCACGCCACCGGTGCCGATGACCACGACATGACTACCGGCCGCAACCTTGGCGGTGTTCGTCACCGCGCCGAAGCCGGTGATCACGCCGCACGCGAGGAGCGACGCACTCGGCGCAGGGATCGAGGTCGGTACCGACACGCACTGTGACTCGTGCACGACGACGTATTCGGCGAAGCCACCGGTGCGCATGCTCTGCACGATCGAGTTGCCCTTGGCGTCCGTGATCGGCGACTTCGCATCGAGTGGGAACTGCGTCGAACACGTGACGGGCATGCCGCGGCTGCAACCGTGGCAGTGACCACAGGAGCGAATGAGCGTGACGACGACGGTGTCGCCGGCCTTCACCGTGGTGACGCCTTGACCGACTCGCTCGACGACACCGGCGCACTCGTGTCCGAAGATCGCGGGCAACGTGCCGCCCCAGCCGCCGTCGGCATAGGTGATGTCGCTGTGACAGATCGCCACTGCGGCGATCTTGACGCGAACCTCGCCCGGACCCGCATCGGCCAGGTTGACCTCCTCGATCACGAGGGGCTTGCCGAATTCGCGACACACTGCAGCTTTCATCTGTCCACCTTTGCTGTTCGTCGGGCCACGTCGCCCGAATGACCTTTCAAAAACTACTACTTGGCGTAGTCGGGGCTCTCCTCATCGAGGATCGCCATCAACGCGTCCATGTGCAGTCGTGCGACATCGGGATACTCGCGCCACTGGCGAGCGGCATGCGCGGCGACCTCGTCGGGGATGATCGACAGCGGTCGGCCCGTCGACAGCGCGAGCACCTGGACCTCGCTCGCCTTCTCCAAGTAATAGAGCAGATCGAAGGCTTCGGCGACGCTCTGCCCGATGACCATCACGCCGTGATTGCCGAGGAACAACACCTCTTTGTCGGCACCGAACAGCCGGGCGACGCGCTCCCCCTCCTCGGGGTCGAGTGCGAGTCCCGAGTAGTTGCGGTCATAGGCGATCGTGTCGTGGAAACGACACGCGTTCTGATCCACCATCTGGAACTCGTAACCCTCGAGGCACGCAAGCGTGGTCGCGTACTTCATGTGCGTGTGCAGGATGCATCGAGCGCGCGGCACGTGGCGATGGATGTGTGAGTGCAACACCCATGCGGTCGGATCGACGCCGAAGGACAGCGAGTCGCCGGTTTGACTCGTGTCGACGAGCACGAGATCACGGGCTCGGATTCGCGAGAAGTGACTACCGACCGGGTTGACGAGGAATCTCTGGCCGTCGTCGGACACCGCCGCACTGAAGTGGTTGGCGACCGCCTCGTGATAACCGAGTCGCGCTGCCCAGCGGAATGCTGCGGCGAGCTCTCGACGAGTTTGCTTGACGACGCCCATCACACCCCCACGTGTTGGATGGGGTCAGGCTATTCCAGTTCTGCGGGGAATCCCGGGGCGCGCAGGTCGGTGCCCGTCGCATCCTCGAGCAGCTTCACCACTTGCGACGACCATGCATCGCCGCCGTAGGCCTCCTTGGCGCGGATGAACGTCTGGTACGTGTGTCCCGCCAAGTCGAGCGGCACACCGAACTCGCGACCGAATCCCATCGCAAAGCCGAGGTCCTTCAACGCGAGGTCCATCGTGAAGTTGATGTTGTACGAGCCGTTCAAGATGACTTGGCTCTCGGTCTCGTGCACGAAGCTGTTGCCCGACGACTGCTTGATCGCCTCGAAGGCGACGCCGAGGTCGAGACCCGCGCGCTTGGACAACATCAACGCCTCACCTGCCGCAACGAGATGGATGAAGGCGAGCATGTTGGTGATCACCTTGATGACCGCGGCCTTGCCGAGATCGCCGATGTAGAGCACCGGGTTGCCCATCGCATTCAACGCCTTCTCATGCGCCTTGAACACCTCGGTCTTGCCACCGACGAGCACGGTGATGTCTCCGTGCGCCGCCTTGTGCACGCCGCCGGTCACCGGCGACTCGAGCACGTTGACGCCCTTCGATTCGGCGAGTGCGCCGAGTCGCTCAGTCTCGCTCTGGTCGTTCGTGCTCATGTCGACCCACGTGCCACGCGGACTGCGACCAGCAAGCGACTCGATCACGCCGCCAGGTCCAGCGACGACCGTGTCGATCGCGCGCGGCGACGGCAGACAGGTGAACACCGTGTCGGAGGCATCGCACACGCCCTTGATCGACGTGGCGGCCTTCGCGCCCTTGGCGACGAGTCCTTCGACCGCCTTCGGGTCGAGGTCGTACACGGTGACCTCGAATCCGTTGCGCACGAGGCTGCCTGCCAAGTACTTACCGATGTGTCCGAGTCCGATGAATCCGCAACGCATGTGTTCCCCCAAATGTCGTGTGGTTGTAGTCGTGTTAGAGCTGAATCCAGGTGGTCTTCAGGTTGGTGTACCCCTCGATCGAGTGCAACGAGCGGTCGCGACCCGTGCCCGACTGCTTGAAGCCACCGAACGGGGTCGTGATGCTGCTGCGATCGAAGGTGTTCACCCAGACCGTTCCTGCTCGGAGCTGACGCGCGATCTTGTGCGCCTTGCTCACGTCGCGTGTCCACAGTGCGGCGCCGAGGCCGTACTGGGTGTCGTTCGCGATGCGCACGGCTTCTTCTTCGCTCGTGACGCGCACCGAGCCGAGCACCGGTCCGAAGATCTCTTCCTTTTCGATCCTCATGCCGGGCTTCACGTCTTTGAAGATCGTCGGCGGAATGAACACACCGCCGGGCACTGGCTCGACCGGTCGTCCGCCGGTGTGGATCTTTGCACCTTCGGACTCGCCGATCTTGATGTAGTCGTTCACGCGATCGAACTGCGTGCGGTCCACGATCGTGCCCATCGCCGTCGCCGGGTCGTAGGTGTCTCCCGGCATGATCGACTTCGACACTTCGCGCACCTTGTCGAGGAGTTCGTCCTCGACGCGTGCATCCACGATGACGCGGGTTCCCGCGTGACACGTCTGGCCGGCGTTGTAGAACACACCCCACGCGATTGCCGATGCTGCGGCATCGACATCGGGCAGGTCTCCGAGCACGACGTGTGGCGTCTTGCCACCGAGTTCGAGCGACACGGCCTTGGCATTGCTCTCGGCCGCGTACTTGAGGAAGTACTTGCCGACCTCGGTCGAACCGGTGAAGGCGAGCTTGTTCACGTCCATGTGACGACCGAGTGCACCACCCGCGGTCGGACCGAAGCCCGGCACGACGTTCAACACGCCGTCGGGCAGTCCCGCCTGCGTGGCGAGTTCAGCGAACAGCAGCGCCGACAGCGGCGACTGCTCTGCTGGCTTCAGCACGACCGAGTTTCCGGCGGCAAGCGCGGCGCCGACCTTCCACGAGGTGATGATGAGCGGATAGTTCCACGGCACGACCGCACCGACGACGCCCATCGGCTCACGCTCGATGAGGGCGACGGAGTCACGCGGGATCGGGGCGATCTCGCCGTACAGCTTGTCGATGCACTCGGCGTACCACTGCATGTTGTTGGAGCACGATGCGACGTCGACGTTCAACGAGTCGCTGATCGGCTTGCCGCAGTTCATGGTCTCGAGCAACGCGAGCTCCTCGGCGTGTGCGTTGATCAACTCGACCCAGCGCAGGATCAACTTCTTGCGGTCGAGTGGCGCCATCTCGCGCCAGACTCCGGCCTCGAAGCTCGCCTTGGCGGCGGCAACCGCACGGTTGACGTCCTCTGCATCGCCTTCTGCGACGTTGGCGATCAACTTGCCGTCACGTGGATTGATCGACTCGAAGGTCTTGCCGCTCGCGGCATCGACGAACTTGCCGTTGATGAACAACTGCGTGCGCTTCACCTTCTGCTCTGCGCGCTTGGTCCACTCTTGTTTGGTTGGCATTGCCATGGTCACTCCACTTCACCGTTGGTCGGGGCGTAGATACCGTACCAACCTCGCCCGCACTACCCAGTCTCCCCCTTGTGCGTTCGTTCGGCTTCTAGGCTTGTCGCACATGACCACGCGCCGACTGCTCGCGATCGCCTCGGTCGAGCGCACCGGCAGCACGTTGCTCTGCAGCATCCTGCGTGCCACCAAGGCGGCCGGGAACCCCGTCGAGTACCTGAACATCCAGACCAACAACTTCGCCACGTTCCGCGAGCGACACCACACCCCACGCATCAAGGCGAGCTTCCTGCCGATGGCCCTCGCGCGCAAAGCCACGGGACGCTTTCCCTGGCGCGACATCTCCTCGTTCAGCCGGACGTCGTTCATCGACTACCTGCACGAGATCGCCGAGGTCAACACCACATCCAACGGCGTGTTCGGCGTGAAGATGCATTGGAACCAGTACAAGCGACACATGCTCGACCTCGGCGTCGACGTCTCGCTGTGGGGTGCGCCAGTGTCGTGGCTGCGCATCACCCGCGAGAACGAACTTCGTCAGGCGATCTCCTTCGTGCGCGCCGCGCAGACCGAGAGTTGGAACAGCAACATGGCGGTGACGAAGGAACCTCGTTACGACGCAGACGCGATCATCGCCGCCCTCGATCGCATCGCATCGGAGAATCACGACTGGGATCGCTACTTCGCCGAACACTCGATCACCCCACTCCACATCACCTACGAACAACTCACCCGAGAGATGGATCACACGATCCGACTCGTGCTCGACCACGTCGGCGCGCACGTGGATGTCGTCCCGCCGCCGACCACCAAGTCGCAGTCGGATGCACTCAATGCGGAGTGGGCCGAGCGCTTCGTTTCGGAACACCCCGAACACGCTCACCGTCGCTCGATTCCGCGCACCAACTAACGGGCACCTGCGGTGTGTCGCGGGGGAAATCCCCTGCGACAATGGATGCATGGCACGTCCCGTATCCGAGATCTTCGATGCATCCCAGTGGGATGAGGTTGCGGGCTTTTCCTTCCAGGACATCACCTACCACCGCGCCAAGAGTCATGGCACCGTGCGCATCGCGTTCAACCGACCAGAGGTGCGCAACGCATTTCGCCCGGCAACGGTGGACGAGTTGTATCGCGCGCTCGACCACGCACGTCAGTCGACGGACGTCGGTTGCGTGCTGCTCACCGGCAATGGTCCTTCCCCGAAAGATGGTGGATGGGCGTTCTGTAGCGGCGGCGATCAGCGCATCCGCGGCAAGGACGGCTACAAGTACGCCGAGGGCGAGACCGCGTCGACGATCGACTCGTCACGCAGTGGACGCCTCCACATCCTCGAGGTGCAGCGACTGATTCGCTTCATGCCCAAGATCGTCATCTGCGTGGTTCCAGGTTGGGCGGCTGGTGGCGGACACAGCCTGCACGTCGTTGCCGACCTCACACTCGCGAGCAAGGAACACGCACGCTTCAAGCAGACCGATGCAGACGTCGCCAGTTTCGACGGCGGGTTCGGCTCTGCATATCTCGCACGTCAAGTCGGACAGAAGTTCGCTCGCGAGATCTTCTTCCTCGGCCGCGAGTACTCCGCCGACGATGCGCACCGCATGGGCATGGTGAATGCCGTCGTGCCGCACGCCGAACTCGAGGCAACTGCACTGCAGTGGGCCAAGGAGATCAACGCCAAGAGTCCGACGGCTCAGCGCATGCTCAAGTTCTCGTTCAACCTGATCGACGATGGTCTCGTCGGCCAGCAGGTGTTCGCCGGCGAGGCGACGCGACTCGCCTACATGACGGACGAGGCCGAAGAGGGCCGCAACGCATTCCTCGAAAAGCGCGACCCCAACTGGGACGACTACCCCTGGCATTTCTAGGCGCCATGATCATCGAGGTCGACCGCGCCGACGACCAACGCCTGGACGCATTCCGGTGGCGTGAACGTCAATTGACGACGATCGCCCAACGACGCAATGCGGTCGGAGAAGGACACTTCATCGCCGAGGGCGACCTCGTCGTCGAGCGCGCATTGCATGCTGGATGCATTCCCGAGCACGTGCTCTGCGACCCGAAGACCGCGAATCGCTTCGCGGATCGGATCGCCACGGCCGGTGGCACCACACTGGTGGCGAGCGCCGACATTCGTCGTGAGGTCACCGGCCTCGGTGTGCCCCTCGATGCGATCGGAGTTTTCCGTCGGCCCGCAGTGCGCACACTGACCGACATCGTCTCTTCATCGAAGCGACTGGTCGTCCTCGACGGGATCGACAACCCGAGCAACGTGGGATCGATCGTGCGCAGCGCCGCCGCACTCGGCTGGGATGGGCTCTTGCTGGACACCTCCTCGAGCGACCCTCTCGCCCGGCGTGCACTACGCGTCGCCATGGGAACGACCTTCGCGCTCCCACACGCGCGATATTCGTCAACCAACGAACTGATCGAGACCCTCGCTGCTCACCGCTTCGACGTCGTCGGCCTCACCCCGTCGCATCCAACTCGTGAGGTGCTCGACATCGCCTCGATCTCATCGAGCTCCGCACCACGTGCTCTCGTGCTCGGGTCGGAGCGCAATGGGCTCAGCGCGGAGATGGCCGAGGCGTGTGCGCATCTTGCGAGCATTCCGATGCGCGACGGAATTGACTCCTTGAACGTGGCGATCGCCGCGGGCATCGCCTGCTACGCGTTGCGCTGATCAACCCTCGACGTTGACCATGTGTTCGGCTGCCCGCACCATGTATTCGGTGAGCTCGGTGCGGATTCCTTCGTCCGTCGAGACTTCCTCGACCGCGGCCAGCATGTGCACGAGCCAGCGATCTCGCTCGAGGGCGCCGATCGCGAAGGGAAAGTGTCGCTGACGGAGTCGCGGGTGCCCACGCTCATCGCTGTAGGTGGTGGGTCCACCCCAGTACTGGATGAGGAAGAGTCGCAGGCGTTCACGAGCGCCGGTCAGATCGGATTGCTCGGGATACAGCCGCAAGAGCACCTCGTCGGATGCCACGCCGTCGTAGAACGCGTCCACGAGGCGCACGAAGAAATCGTCTCCGCCAACTCTTTCGTACAGCGACATCAGAAGAACTCGGGCTCGCTCCAGCCGGGAAAGATGTCGGGCACGTCACTCGAGACTCGGTCGACGAACTTCGCTGGACGCTTCTCGAGGAAACTCATCACGCCTTCCTTCACGTCGTTCGATCGGCCGCGGATCTGGATCCCGCGGGAATCGACGCGGTGCGCCTCCATCGGATGCGAAGCACCGAGCATGCGCCACATCATCTGGCGTGCAAGCGCGACCGACACCGGTGCGGTGTTGTCGATGATCTCCTTGGCGAGCGTTCGCGCGGCGTCGAGCAGTTCACCTGCGGGATGGACGCTGCGCACGAGTCCACCTGCAAGCGCTTCATCGGCGCCGAACACGCGACCGGTCATCACCCACTCTTGGGCCTGAGCAATACCGACGAGTCGCGGGAGGAACCAGCTCGAGCACGCCTCGGGCACGATGCCGCGGCGTGTGAAGACGAAACCGATCTTGGCGGCATCGGATGCGAGTCGAAAGTCCATCGGCAGGGTCATCGTTGCGCCGATCCCAACCGCTGGACCGTTGATCGCGCCAATCACCGGCTTGTGCATCGCAAAGATGCGCAACGTCACCGTCCCCCCACCATCGCGGCGGAACTTCGTCGCGGCATCGGTCGACAGCGACCCGTCGTTGAAGGTGTCCCCGCCTGCGGAGAGATCCGCACCAGCACAGAATCCTCGACCCGCACCGGTGACGATCACGACGCGCACGTCGTCGTCTGCGTCCGCCTTGTCGAACGCGGCGATGAGTTCCTTCATCATCACGCCGGTGAAGGCGTTCAATTTGTCTGGTCGGTTGAGCGTGATCGTCGCGATGTGGTCGGCGACCGAATAGTCGATCTCGGTGAACGTCATGGCCAAACCCTAGGGCGTGGGCGATGGATGACTAGACGTCGAGGAAGCGTGACGCTGCGATCGCAGAGCCGACCGCACCGACGACCGCACCGACGGCGAGCAAGATCACCATCACGGTCGAGAGGTAACTCGAGGGAACGACGAGCGAAGAGATGCCCGTGCCAGGCTTGAAGCCCGCGACGCCGTTGTTCCAGGCCGAGTTCAAGACCCACAGTCCCCCGCACGACACGATCGCGCCGAGCAGTCCCTGAAGCAGACCTTCGAGCATGAACGGGATGCGGATGAACCAGTTCGTCGCACCGACGAGCTTCATCACCTCGATCTCTCGGCGACGGGCGAACATCGCGGTGCGAATCGTGTTCCAGATGAGTCCGACGGCGACCACGAGGAGCACGAGTGACATCACGAGGGTGACGGTGCGCACGAAGCGAGACAGCGTGGAGATGACCTGGAACTCATCTTCGGCAAGTGCGACGTCCTCGACGCCCGGGAGCGAGCGATACTGCTCGGAAAGCGACCGCACGAGCGCGGGATCATCGGTGAGCGGCACCACCTTGTATTGCGACGGGATGTTCTCCGGCGTCAAGAGGCTGAGCGTGACGGGGTCACCGGCAAAGATGCGCTTGGCTTCTTCATACGTCTGCACCTTGTCGAGATACTGCAACTTCTCGACGTCGATGATCGTCGGCGCGGACTTGATGGTGTCGCCGATCAGGGTGATCTGCTCAGGGGTGGCATCGCTGCGCACGAAGACGATCATCTCGACGTCCCCGCGCCACTGTACGAGCAGGTTGTCGAAGGCACGTTGAATCAAGAGCGTCGTGCCGACGAGGAGCAAGGCGATCGCCGACGTGAGGATCGCAGCTGCGGTCAACGTGAGGTTGCGACGGAAGCTCGCCCACATCTCGCGGAAGGCATAAGTGATGCGCGCGATCATTCGTACACCCCGCGCTCCTGGTCGCGCACGATGACGCCACGATCGAGCTGGATCACGCGACGACGCATTGCGTTCACGACGCGATGGTCGTGCGTGGCCATCACCACGGTCGTGCCGGTCTGGTTGATCTCGTCCAACAGCCCCATGATTCCCTCACCCGTCGCGGGGTCGAGGTTTCCGGTTGGCTCGTCGGCGAGCAGGATGAGCGGACGGTTGACGAACGCACGCGCGATGGAGACACGCTGCTGTTCACCACCCGAGAGTTGGTTGGGAAAGCGATCTTCCTTGCCGGCCAGACCGACGAGGTCGAGCACGATCGGAACCTGACGGGCGATCATGTGGCGAGGCTTGCCGATCACCTCGAGTGCGAAGGCGACGTTTTCGAACACGGTCTTGTTCATCAACAGCTTGTAGTCCTGGAAGACGTTGCCCATGCTGCGGCGCAGGTACGGCACGCGCGAATCTGGCATCTCGTTCACGTTGCGTCCCGCCACCCACACGTCCCCACGGTCGGCGACTTCTTGGCGGTTGATCAGGCGCAGAATCGTGGACTTGCCCGACCCGGACGGGCCGACGAGGAACACGAAGTCACCCTTGGCGACGTCGAAGGTCGCATCCCGTACGGCGACGATCTCCGAGCCGTACTTCTTGGTGACGTTGTCCAGGCGGATCATGACGTTCCTCTCCTGAGGCGAGATCTCATTCTAGTTAGCTCTCGGCACCTGCGCGCCGCCAGCGGAGATATCCCTCCATGAACGCATCCAAGTCGCCGTCCAATACACCGGCGACGTTGCCACTCTCGGTGTCGGTGCGCAGGTCCTTGACCATCTGATACGGCTGCATGACATACGAGCGAATCTGTGATCCCCAGCCGACCGTCGCAGACTTACCCGCGATCTTGCGCAGAGCTTCTTCGCGTTCTTCCTCGATGCGCGCCGCGACCATCGTCTTCAGTCGCTTGAGCGCGTTCTCTCGGTTCTGCAACTGCGAACGTTCCTGCTGCGAGGACGCAACGAGACCGGTGGGCTCATGAATCAGCCGCACCGCAGACGACGTCTTGTTGACGTGCTGACCGCCGGCGCCAGATGCACGGAACACTTCCATGCGAATGTCGCTTTCGTTGATCTCGACGTCGACTTCTTCGAGCACCGGCCAGATCTGCACGGTGGCGAAACTCGTCTGCCGGCGGCCTTGGTTGTCGAACGGGCTGATGCGCACGAGACGATGCGTGCCGCGCTCGGAGGTGAGGAGGCCGTAGGCATATCTCCCGCGCACGGTGAAGTCGGCGGACAGGATGCCCGCTTCGGTGCCCTGCGAGACGTCGCCGATCTCGACGGTGAACCCCTTGCGCTCTGCCCAGCGCTGATACATGCGCAGGAGCATCTCGCTCCAGTCCTGGGCATCGACTCCGCCGTCCTTGGCATTGATCTGCACGATCGCATCTGCTTCGTCGTGCTCGCCCGTGAACAAGCTGCGCAGGTCGAGCGCGTCGAGTTTGGCGCGCACGGACGCAATCCCCGATTCGAGTTCGGGTTCCTGTGAAGCGTCGTCGATCTCGCGTGCCATTTCGTGCAGCACTTCGAGGTCGTCGACCGCGCTCGCGAGAGACGTGAACTCCTCGAGGTCACCCTTCAAGTTCGAGTACTCGGTGTTGACGCGCTTGGCGTTCTCCTGGTCGTTCCACAGGTCGGGCTTGGCGACTTCGATCTCGAGTTCGGCGAGACGTGTACGCGAAGCGTCGATCTTGAGATATGCGGCGGCCTCGTCCACACGGCGACGGACCTCGCCCAAGTCGAAAGAAAAATCACGCATGTGGACTACCGAGACCTAGTTGCGCCCGTGGCACATCTTGTATTTCTTGCCCGACCCACACGGACATGGCGCGTTGCGCGGCGTTGCCGACCAGTCGTTGGCGTCCTTCACGACGGTCTTCTGTGCGGGAGCGCTCTGCGGCAGTGGATCTTCGTCGGCGCCAGCGAAGCCACCGAGCGTGTCGGCATCGAAGGACGTCTCTTGGACGTTCTGCACGACCGGCGCGGCAATGTCCTTGCGCACGACCTGCACGTGCATCACGTACTTCACGAAGTCCTGGGCGATGCCGGTCATCAGCGCACCGAACATCTCGAAGCCCTCACGCTGCCATTCGGTCAACGGGTCCTTCTGGCCGACCGCGCGCAGGTTGATGCCTTCCTGCAGGTAGTCCATCTCCTCGAGGTGTTCGCGCCAGCGCTGGTCGATGATCTGCAACATCACTTGGCGCTCGACCTCGCGCATCGTGGACTCACCCATCTCGGTCTCGCGCTGGGCGTAGTAGGCCGACGCATCGGCCATCAACAGGTCGTACATCTCGTCCGTCGTCGCGCAGTCCGCGAGCGCTTCGCGCGTCACGCTCGTCGGCCAGAACGAGCTCACCTCGGTGGCGAGTGCGTTCGTGTCCCATTCGTCTTCGACGTCGGACACGCAATGAGTATCGATGAGCGAGTCGACGGCCTCGGCGAGGTACTCCATCGCGGCGGCCTTCAAGTCCACTCCCTCGAGGATCTGGTCGCGGCGCTGGTAAATGACCTTGCGCTGCTCGTTCATCACCTCGTCGTACTTCAACACGTTCTTGCGGATCTCGCCGTTGCGCTGCTCGACCGTCGTCTGCGCGCGCTCGATCGCCTTCGTCACCATGGATGCCTCGATCGCCTCATCTTCGGGCAGCGCACGTCCCATCACCCACGACAGCGCACCCGTTGCAAACAGGCGCATGAGCTCGTCGTCGAGGCTGAGATAGAAGCGGCTCTCGCCCGGGTCGCCTTGGCGACCTGAACGTCCACGCAACTGGTTGTCGATGCGACGCGACTCGTGGCGCTCGGTGCCGAGCACGTACAGACCACCGAGTGCGCGCACCTTGTCGCCCTCGGCCTTGCACTCGACGTCGAACTTGGCGAGCAGTTCGCGATAGCGGCGTTGTGCGGCGTCGCGTGCGTCGCGGTACTCGGCCGGCATCTGCTCGAGCGGCACGGGCAAGGCGAACTCGTCGGCGAGCGTGAGTGGGTCATGCCCCTCTGCAAGCGTGTGCTGACGAGCGAGACCCTCGGGATTACCTCCGAGGAGGATGTCGACACCTCGACCAGCCATGTTCGTCGCCACGGTCACCGCGCCGAGGCGACCAGCTTGGGTCACGATCGTTGCTTCCCGGGTGTGCTGCTTGGCATTCAACACTTCGTGGCGAACGCCAACTTGCTGCAACTTGCGCGAGAGCAATTCGCTCTTTTCGACGCTCACCGTGCCGACGAGGATCGGTTGACCCTTGGCGTGCTTTTCCTGGATGTCGGCGACGACGGCGCGGAACTTGGCTTCTTCGGACTTGTAGATGAGGTCCGCCTGGTCGGCGCGCACGCGCGGTCGGTTCGTCGGAATCGGAACCACCTGCAGACCATAGGTATTGACGAGTTCGGCGGCCTCCGTCGATGCGGTTCCCGTCATGCCCGCGAGCTTGTCGTACATGCGGAAGTAGTTCTGCAGCGTGATCGTGGCGAGCGTCTGATTCTCTTCCTTGATCTTCACGCCTTCCTTGGCCTCGATCGCCTGATGGATACCTTCGCTCCAGCGACGACCCTCGAGGATGCGACCGGTGAACTCATCGACGATCTTCACCTCGCCGTCCTGGATGATGTAGTCCTTGTCGCGGTGATACAACACCGAGGCCTTGAGCGCCACTTGCAACTGGTGCACGAGGTTCTGCTGGACCTCGTCATAGAGGTTCTCGATGCCGAGCTGCTGTTCGACCTTCTCGATGCCGGACTCGGTCGGCACGACGATGCGCTTGTCCTCTTCGACCTGGAAGTCCTCATCACGCTTCAGTGAGCGCACGATGGAGGCGAAGCGGTAGTAGATCTTTGCTGCGTCTGCGATGCGACCGGAGATGATGAGTGGCGTGCGCGCCTCGTCGATGAGGATCGAGTCCACTTCGTCGACGATCGCAAAGTTGTGGCCGCGCTGCACCTTGTCGGAGAGCGAGCCCGCCATGTTGTCGCGCAAGTAATCGAAGCCGAACTCGTTGTTCGTGCCGTACGTGATGTCACAGCCGTAGTCGACGCGCTTCTCGGCAGGGGTTGGACGATGTCCTGGCACGACGAGACCGACGGTGAGTCCCATGAAGCGATGGATGCGGCCCATCCACTCTGCGTCGCGACGAGCGAGATAGTCGTTGACGGTCACGAGATGCACG
>DAIRSS010000022.1:18356-21035 GCA_036804285.1 Ilumatobacteraceae bacterium | reverse complement strand
TGGATTGGATGCGCTCAAGGCGCAACTTGCACTCGACATCGCTGCGGCTCGCGCCGCGCTCGACTAGTCGCCGGCGACGACTGCTGGCTCGCGATCGGGTCGACCGTAGGTCGTCGTGCGCTGTTGCAGGGTGAGCCCGAGCGGCTCGGTGAGAGTGCGGAACGACGACTCCGTCATGTGCTGGCCGTGGTTGGCACCAGCCGCACGCGAGATGTTTTCGTCCATCAGCGTGCCGCCGAGGTCGTTGCATCCTGCGCGCAACAACTGACGGGCACCCTCCGCACCGATCTTCGTCCACGACAACTGGATGTTGTCGATGAGTCCGCGGTAGGCGATGCGGGCAATCGCGTGCATGAGGATGGTCTCGCGGAACGTCGGGCCACGGCGCGACTTGCGCTGCAGGTAGATCGGTGATGCCATGTGCACGAAGGGGAGCCCGACGAACTCGGTGAATCCGCCAGTGACTTCCTGCAGTGCACGCGTGCGCACGATGTGGCGGGCCCAGCTACGAGGGTGTTCGATCGAGCCGAACATGATCGTCACGTTCGAGGAGAGTCCGGCCTCGTGAGCGACTTGGTGGCAGTCGAGCCATTCATCGGTCGTGATCTTGTCGGGGCACAACACGGCGCGAACCTCGTCGTCGAGGATTTCGGCTGCGGTGCCGGGAAGCGAGGAGAGTCCTGCCTCCTTCAGTCGTGAGATGTAGGTGAACAGTGGTTCGCCGAGGCGCTTTGCACCCTCGGTCACCTCGAGTGCGGTGAAGCCGTGTACGTGCATCTCCGGCACTGCAGACTTCACCGCGCGCGTGACGTCGATGTAGTAGTCGCCGTCGAAGTCGGGGTGGATGCCGCCTTGCAGGGTGACTTCGGTGGCGCCGAGGTCCCACGCCTCTTTGGCGCGAGCGGCGATGTCGTCGAGCGTGAGGAGGTACGGGGTGCCGCGCAGGTTGAGGCTGAGCGGGCCCTTGGAGAACCCGCAGAACTTGCACTTGAACGTGCACACGTTGGTGTAGTTGATGTTGCGGTTGTGCACCCACGTGATCGTGTCACCGACCGCCTCTCGGCGGAGTTCATCGGCGAGTGCGGCGATCGCCCGGACTTCCGGTCCGCGTGCGGCAAACAGCGCCACGATCTGGTCCTCGTCCACCCGGTGACCGAGTTCCACTCCTCGCAGGATCTCGCGAATCGCACCCGTGATCTCGGCCTTCGCCGACGACGTGGTGGTCGGATCGATGAGTTGTTGTGGGGGATTGTTTGCACCCGAGTACCACTGCGTGCTGCGGTGGCCGACGAGGACGACTTCCGCGCCGTCGGTGACGACGTCGGCTGCGGTGACCTTCTCTGGCCATACTTCGCCCTCGTCGTCGCGCGCGAGACCTTCGGCATCGCTGCGGTCCATCACGGAAAAGCGCAACGATGGCTCGAGCCAGCGTTCGGGTCGGAGCGCGAACTCGGGATAGATGGTGAGGCGGGGAGCGATCGTACGACCGCGTGATTCGGTCACGCGACGCAACGTGTCGAGTGCGGGCCACGGACGCTCCGGGTTCACATGATCTGCGGTCACGGGTGAGACGCCGCCCCAGTCGTCGATTCCGGCATCGAGCAGCACGCCGAAGTCGTCGCTCAGGTTCGGCGGTGCCTGCAAGTGGATGTCTGCGGGAAGGATCAATCGCGCAGCGGCGATCGACCACAGGTATTCATCTTGCGGACACGCCGCGTCGTGTTGCATTCCCGTGCGCGGCTTGGGGAGGAAGTTCTGCACGATCACTTCCTGTACGTGACCATGTCGGCGATGTGACTCGGCGATCGCCTCGAGTGCGTCCAATCGGTCCTCGCGGGTTTCGCCGATGCCGACGAGAATTCCCGTCGTGAAGGGGATCGCGAGTTCTCCTGCCCACTCGAGCGTGTCGAGTCGGCGTTGCGGGACCTTGTCCGGTGCACCGCGGTGACACTCGAGGTCATCGCGCAGCGTTTCGATCATCATTCCCTGCGATGGCGAGACGTTCCGCAGCATCGCGAGCTCGTCGCGGTACAGCGCACCGGCATTCGCGTGCGGCAAGAGACCCGTCTCGGCGAGCACGAGTGATGCCATCTCGTGCAGGTAATGCACCGTGGAGTCGTATCCGTGGTCTGACAGCCACTGCTTGGCAACGTCGTAGCGCAACTCGGGGCGCTCACCGAGCGTGAAGAGCGCCTCGTGGCATCCGCGCCGTGCACCCTGCTTGGCGATCGCGAGCACTTGGTCCGGCGTCAGGTAGGGGTTCTCGAGTCGCGCCGGCGGCTGGGCGAAGGTGCAGTACCCGCACTTGTCACGACACAGCATCGTGAGGGGAATGAACACCTTCGGCGAATAGGTGACGCGAGTGCCGAAGGCATGGTCACGAATCTTTTGCGCCTCGACCAAGAGTTGGTCGAAGGGCAGTTCACGCACGCGCTGACGAGCAGACAACGAGATCCTCCAAGGAATCGATGAAACTGGATTGTCAGTGCCCGACGAGTGTTCCCCACGGTGTTAGAGGTGTGGAGTCTCCTCGTGATGTCGTGCAGTGCTCAGGCTAGACCCCCTTGGGGTGCCCGACAAGTCTCGGAGGGCCCGACTACTTGCCGAGTGCGCGGAAGAGCGCCCGCACGTTGTGCCCGCTGATCGGCACACGATGTCCCGTGCGGCTGATGAAGCCGA
>DAIRSS010000022.1:0-18256 GCA_036804285.1 Ilumatobacteraceae bacterium | reverse complement strand
CGCACGTTGTGCCCGCTGATCGGCACACGATGTCCCGTGCGGCTGATGAAGCCGAATTGGACCCCAGTCGACGGATCGACGACCGTGAACAGCTGCTCGTGGCCGGCCGAATCGACGACGACATCGGTGAGCATCGGGATGCCGGCTTGTGCGAGTGCATCCTTGACGAACGAGGCATTCAACACCTCGATCGCCACGTGCTGGACGCCGGAGCCATGGCGTGCGAGGTGATCCTTCACCGCCGCATCATTGCCGGGACCGACGAAGACGACCGTGACGCCACCGGCGTCCGCGGTGACGATGTCGGCGTCCTCGGTTGGCTTCACGGAGAAGCCGAGTGTGGTGGCGAACGCACGAGCTGCATCGAGATCGGCGACGGTCACGACGATGTGGTCGATGCGCACGGCGACCGTGTCGAGTGCGGTGAGCAGGGTGTCGGCAATCTTCGTCGGTGGTGTGCTCGGGTGGTCGTGGGCGACTTCGATGCGATGGGTTTCGGCGAGCACCGTACGGAAGATCTGTTCGGCAAAGTCGGCATCGACTCCCGCGTTGATCGCCCACTGGCGACGCGAGGTGAGCACCTCGCGGACGCGCGATGGTTGGATGACGCTCGTCGATGATGAGGCCTTCACTTCGGCGACTTCGCGACAGACGTCCATGCGTTGGGCGAGGAGTGCGACGATCGCGGCATCGATCTGGTCGATCTGGTCGCGCAACTCGCCGAGATCGCGTGTCACGACTTGCGTCTCCAGAAACCGCGCTTGGTGTGTGGCTCGACGAGTCGTTCGACGTGCTTGGCGAGCACGTCCATCTCGATGTTCACCTGGTCACCCGGCTTGCGCACGCCAAGGGTCGTCACCTGCATCGTGTGCGGGATCACGGCGACGCGGAACGTGTCCGTCGTGAGGTCGAACGCGGTGAGGGAGATCCCGTCAACGGTGACGGAGCCCTTCTCGACGATGAGATGCATCAAGTCTTTCGGAATGCGCACGACGAGATCAGGTGCGCTCGCGACGACCGTGCCGACGGCGTCCACATGGCCGAGCACGATGTGTCCACCGAGGCGTTCGCCGAGTGCCATCGGGCGCTCGAGGTTGACGGGGTCGCCGGGTGAGAGCGAACCGAGGTTGGTGCGCGAGTAGGTCTCTGCGCTCACGTCTGCTTCCCACCAGCTGGATGAGTCGGTCGCAACGAGGGTCAAACAGCAGCCGTTGACCGCGATCGAGGCCCCCATCTCGGAGCCCTCGAGGACGGTGGTGGCGGCGATGCGTAGCCGCGAGCCCTCGCGGGTGACGACGCGGCCCAGTTCCTCGACGATTCCCGTGAACACGAGACTTCACACTACTTATATGGTCGCCTTCGACGGGTGGGGGTTAGCGGGCTGGAAGGCCCCGGACCGCCGATAGGGTGAGGGGGTCCATCGGGGCTACACCTCCGATGTGATGCTTGGAGTCATCCGACTCGAGCGACCTCACTGGTCCCGCACGATGCGGGCACACGAAAGGCATACCTATGGCAACTGCTCCCAAGAGCGAGACCATCGCCAAGCACCGCACCCATGCGACCGACACCGGTTCGCCTGAAGTGCAGATCGCACTGCTCACCGAGCGCATCAACAGCCTCACCGAGCACTTGAAGAGCCATGACAAGGACCACCACAGCCGTCGAGGACTGCTGATGATGGTCGGACGTCGTCGCCGCATGCTTGACTACGTCAAGGCCCGAGACATCGAGAAGTATCGAAAGCTGATCGACGACCTCGGCCTGCGCCGCTGACGCAGCCCATAGGCAATACATAGACGAACAACCAGACACCGGTTGTCAGTCGCTGATAGCGCGACACGCCACGTGGGCGTGAAGGTCGCGAGATTGCCGACTGGGAATCGGGGGGTTGTTCCCCACACTGGGCGAGAAAACATCCACGGGATGCGCCCAGACGAAAGGACATAGACATGGCTGACGCCATTTCCGTATCGGCACCAATCTCTGGCACCGACAAAACACTCACCTTCGAAACCGGCAAGTTCGCTCTGCAGTCGCAGGGCGCCGTGATCGCTCGAATCGGCAAGACCCAAGTGCTCGCCACCGCGAACGCCGCCAAGGGCGTGCGCGACGGCATCGACTTCTTCCCACTCACCGTGGACGTCGAAGAGCGCGCCTATGCGGCAGGAAAGATCCCCGGATCGTTCTTCCGTCGCGAAGGTCGCCCGAGCCAGCAGGCGATCCTCACCTGTCGCCTCACGGACCGCCCGCTGCGTCCGGCGTTCCCCGACGGCTACCGCAACGAGACCCAGGTCGTCATCACCGTCATCGGTGCAGACCAGGTCAACCCGCACGACGTGCTCTCGATCAACGCGGCATCTGCCTCGTTCATGATCTCGGGTATTCCATTCGACGGCCCGATCGGCGCCGTTCGCTTGGCCTACAGCCAGGACGGCACGTGGATCGCACACCCGACCTTCGAAGAGGGCGAGAACGCCACCTTCGAAATCGTCGTCGCTGGTCGTGAACTCGACAACGGCGACGTGGCCATCATGATGGTCGAGGCCGGTGGCACCGAGAAGTCGTTCACGTTCTACGAAAACGGCGCACCGAAGGTCGACGAGTCCGTCATCGCAAGCGGACTCGATGCCTCCAAGGTGTGGATCAAGGAGTCGATCAAGCTGCAGCGTCAACTCGTCGCCAGCGTGATCGCCACCCGCGGCCCGATCGAGCCACTCAAGTACACGCCGGTTCTCGACTACTCAGACGAGCTCTTCGCAGCCGTCGAGCGCGTCGCCACCGACAAGCTCCAGCCCGCCATCCGCATCGCATTGAAGAGCGATCGCAACGCGGCGATCGATGCCGCCACGGCGGACACGCTCGTCGCCCTGGCCGAGGAGTTCCCTGGTCAGGAAAAGGCGATCAAGGAAGCCGTTCGCTCGCTCACGAAGAAGCTCGTGCGCCAGCGCGTGATCGGTGAGGGAGTGCGCATCGACGGACGTGGTCCGGCCGATCTGCGCCCGATCTCGGCCGAGGTCGGCTTGATCTCGACCGCACACGGCACGGGACTCTTCCAGCGCGGTGAGACCCAGGTCTTGAACGTGCTCACGATGGCGATGCCGAAGATGAACCAGATGATCGACTCGATCACTCCGGAGACGTCCAAGCGCTACATGCACGACTACAACATGGCTCCATGGGCCAACGGTGAGACCGGTCGCGTCGGCAGCCCGAAGCGCCGCGAGATCGGCCACGGTGCGCTCGCCGAGCGTGCGTTGTTCCCGGTCGTTCCCGACCAGGAGACCTTCGCCTACACGTTGCGTCTCGTGAGCGAGGTGTTGTCGTCGAACGGTTCCACCTCGATGGCCTCGGTGTGTGCATCGAGCCTGTCGCTGATGGACGCCGGCGTGCCGATCAAGGCACCCGTCGCCGGTATCGCGATGGGTCTCATCTTCGAAGGTGGCAAGTACACCGCACTCACCGACATCCTCGGAGCCGAAGACGCCTTCGGTGACATGGACTTCAAGGTTGCGGGAACCGCAGACGCCGTCACGGCACTGCAGCTCGACACCAAGATCGATGGCATCCCGAGCGACGTGCTCGCCTCTGCACTGCAGCAGGCCAAGGACGCGCGACTGAAGATCCTCGGCGTGATGAACGCCACGATCGCAGCGCCACGCGCCACGGTCGCCGAGAGTGCACCGAAGATCGTCACCTTCACCATCCCGCTCGACAAGGTCGGCGAGGTCATCGGACCGAAGGGCAAGGTCATCAACACGATCCAGCAGGAGACCGGCGCGGAGATCAACGTCTCCGACGATGGTGCCACCGGCATCATCACGATCGGTTCGCCCGACAACGCCAAGGTCGAAGACGCCAAGTCGCGCATCCTTGCCATCGTCGATCCACCGACGCCGGAGCTCGGCGCCACCTACACCGGTCGCGTCGTCAACGTCGCGCAGTTCGGTGCGTTCGTCAACATCCTCCCGGGTCGCGACGGCCTCGTGCACATCTCCAAGTTGGGCAACGGCCAGCGCGTCTCGAAGGTCGAAGACGTCCTCAACCTCGGTGACGAAGTCACCGTGCGCGTCGATGACATCGACGACCGCGGCAAGGTGAGCCTCTCGCTCATCGGCCCGGACGGCGAAGTCATCAAGGGTTCGGGCGGCGGCGAGGGCGGCGATCGCGGTCCTCGTGAGCGTGGCCCGCGTGACGACCGTGGCGGTCGTGGTCGCGATGATCGTGGCGGACGTGGTGGCCGTGACCGTGGTGGTCGCGATGACCGTGGCGGACGTGGCGGTCGTGACCGTGACGATCGCGGTGGCCGTGGCGGCGACGACCGCGGTGGTCGCCGTGAGCCGAACCGTGGTCAGCGTCGTGACGATGCTCCGAGCGACGCCGTCGCAGTGAGCTTCGAAGACGAATTCGACAACGAGTTCAAGAGCAACTAATCCCGCCAGTCAAACGTTCGATGACGGCTAGCCTCGCCTCATGATCAGAGTCGGAGTGATCGGGGCAGCCGGTCGAATGGGTGCCACGGTGTGCAACGCCGTGCATGCAGACGCCGAATTGGAACTCGTCGCCGCAGTCGACCCACAGTCGCCTGGGGCGACGATCCACGGTGTCACCATCGCCTCCGAACTGCGGGCGCTCGCAGACGCAAAGGTCGACGTCGCCGTGGACTTCACGGTCGCCGATGCCGCACGCGTGACGCTGCCATGGCTCGCCATGCACAGCATCCATGCCGTCGTCGGCACGACCGGCTTCACCGCCACTGACCTGGACGGTTTCAAGAAGTCGTTCACCAACTCGAACTGCCTCGTGGCGGCGAACTTCGCCATCGGTGCGGTGCTCATGATGCGCTTCGCGGAGATCGCCGCGCCGTTCTTCGACACCGCTGAGATCGTCGAGATCCACCACGACGCCAAGGCCGACTCGCCGTCGGGTACCGCCGTCGCCACCGCACAGCGAATGGCCGCTGCGAGTTCGACGTGGGCGCAGGATCCGACCAAGCATGAGGCGATTCCCGGCGCGCGCGGTGCGAAGGGCCCTGGTGACATCCCGATCCACGCACTGCGTATGCGCGGAGTAGTGGCCAATCAGGAAGTCATCTTGGGTGCGCAGGGTCAGACGTTGACCATTCGACACGACACGGTCGAGCGCTCGAGCTTCATGCCCGGCGTCGTGCTTGCGTGCAAGAAGATCTCCCAGCACAAGGGATTCACCCTCGGGCTGGATTCCTTCTTGGGGATCTAACTAGCGCAGCGCCTTGAGTGCTGCTTCGTAGTTCGGCTCGTTGGCAATCTCGGGCACGAGTTCGGTGTGCGTGACGACGCCGTTCTCATCGAGCACGACGACCGCGCGGGCAAGGATGCCCTTCAACACGCCAGAGGTGAGCGTGACGCCCATTGCGGTTCCGAAGTTCGTGCGGAACGACGATGCAGTCTTCACGTTCGACAGACCCTCTGCGCCGCAGAAGCGACCCTGGGCGAACGGCAGGTCAGCCGACACGCACCACACCTCGGTGTTCGGCAACGTGCTCACGAACTCGTTGAACTTGCGGGTGCTCGTCGCACACGTCGGTGTGTCGATCGAGGGGAAGATGTTGAGGATCACTCGCTTGCCGCGCAATTCCTTCGGGCCGATCTCCGACAGCGTGCCGGTGGTCATCGAAAATGCTGGGGCCTTCGCGCCGACCTTGGGCAACTGACCGTTCGTCTTCACCGGATTGCCACCGAGGGTGACGGTTGAGGTCTTCTTCGCTGGTGACGACTTCTTCACAGCCTTCTTTGCCTTCTTCGCCGACTTCTTCTTCGGCGCTGGCTTGCGTGCTGCAACCTTCTTCGCGGACTTCTTCGCCTTCTTGGCGGCCATGGTGGACTCCTTGTACGTGGTCTAGTGGAGCCTCAAACTAGTCGGACTTTGGCCGACCTTTCCTCGCCGACTGGAAAAAAGAGAGCGCGAACAACCCGCCGACGACCCACCACTGATATTTCTCGATGGCGTCCAGGAAGGCCTCGATCTGTGACTCGAAGGCCTTGCCCAGCGACCACAACACCACGAGCTTGATGACGATGCCGAGGCAGATGAGGGGAACGAAGAGCTGTGGGCGCATGCGCCGGTAGCCGAGGAGGAGGCACACGACGTTGCTCGCGGGCATGAGGATCAAGGCGAGCCAGCCGGCCTTGTCGACGGCGCGTTCGGTCCAGCGGTAGATGGCGGGAAGTTCCCCGAGGTTTCCCTCGACCCAGGCCAGTGCCCGGTGCCCGTACCAGCGACCGACGAGATAGAGCGCGATGCCCGCGACGAGGATGCGGGGGAAGCCGATCGCCCAAAAGGAGAACTGGTCGATGTAGGGCACCGCGCCGAACAGGTTGCGGTTGCGCGACGACAGTGCGAGCACGAGGCGGGGCCGTTCGTCCACCAATGCGGGGCCGATGTTGCTGCCGATCGTGCCGATCACGAAGAGGAACGTCGTGAACGTGACGACGGCTTTGCGCATTCGAAGCAACCTAGCCGAGTTGATACCGTTTGGGCAGTCAGACGACGGGGGGATGTCATGAAGGGTTTGATGCAAGACACACCGATGACGTTGGTGCACATGTTCGAGCGCGCCGAGTTGTATCACCGGGACAAGACGATCGTGACGGCCACTGCCACCGGGCGTGAGCGCACCACGTATGGCGCATGGGCCGAGCGCACGCGTCGTCTCGGCGGCGTGTTGAACGACCTCGGCATCTCCAAGGACGGTCGCGTCGCGACCTTCGCGTGGAACACCGCACGCCACCTCGAGTTGTACTTCGCGCCGCCGTGCACCGGTCGCGTCGCGCACACGCTGAACATTCGCCTGTTCCCGGAGCAGTTGACCTACATCGTCAATCACGCCGAGGACGAGGTGATCTTCATCGATCGTTCGTTGTTCGCACTCATCGCTCCGTTGTTGCCGACGTTCAAGACGGTGCGCCATCTCGTGGTCATGGATGACGGCAAGGGGGAGGCGCCGACGAGCGTTCCCGGCTTCGAAGTGCACGATTATGAGAAGTTGCTCGCCTCGGCCAAGGCGGTCGAGTTCGACATCCAGGACGAACATCTCGCCGCGAGCATGTGTTACACGAGTGGCACGACGGGCAACCCGAAGGGTGTGGTGTACAGCCATCGCTCGACGTTCCTGCACACCTTCGGCGCGATGACCGTGGACTCACTCGGTGCGCGCGAGAGCGACACCATCCTGCCGGTCGTGCCGATGTTCCACGCCAACGCGTGGGGCCTCGCGCACGCAGCGGTCGCATCGGGCGCGAACCTCGTGATGCCGGGACCGGATCTGTCCGGCAAGGCGATCGCGAACCTGATCGTGGAGGAGAAGGTCACCGTTGCCGCCGGCGTGCCGACGATCTGGATGGCGGTGTTGCCCGAATTGAAGGGTCGCGACACCTCGTCATTGCGAGCGATTCCGTGTGGTGGATCCGCCGTGCCGAAAGCACTCTCTGAGGGCTACCGCGAGCAGACCGGACTGCCGATCTTGCAGGCGTGGGGGATGACGGAGACGTCACCGATTGCCGCGGTGTGCACGTTGTCGGCGGCGGATCAGAAGTTGCCGCAGGACGAGCAGGCCGAACTGCGCACCACCGTCGGTCAGATCGCCTTCGGCGTGGATGCACGTGTGGTCGAGCCGGGCACCACCAATCCCGTTGCGTGGGACGGCGAGACGAGCGGCGAACTGCAGTGCCGCGGGAACTGGATCGCCGCCACCTATTACAACGATGAGCGCGCGCACGAGAGTTTCACCAAGGACGGCTGGTTGCGCACCGGCGACGTCGCGACGGTGGACGCCCACGGCCGCATCCGTCTCGTGGACCGCACCAAGGACTTGATCAAGTCGGGTGGCGAGTGGATCTCCTCGGTGGAGATCGAAAACGAGTTGATGGCCCATCCGAAGATCAAGGAAGCGGCCGTCATCGGCGTGCCGCACCCGAAGTGGTCGGAGCGTCCGCTCGCGTGTGTCGTCGTCAATCCCGGCGATTCATTGACCAAGGATGAGGTTCTCGACCACATCCGGGGTTCGCTCGCCAAGTGGCAGGTTCCCGACGACGTCGTGTTCATCGACGAGGTTCCGAAGACCAGCGTGGGGAAGTTCTCGAAGAAGACCCTGCGCGAGCGTTTCGCCGACTACGTGTTGCCGGAGAACTAACCGAGGCGACCGGAGTTGATCACGCGCGCAAGGAATTGCTGCGTGCGCTGATCCTTGGGTTCGCCGAAGATCTGGTCGGGGTGACCCGACTCGGCGATCGTGCCGTTCGCGAGGAAGCAGACGCGGTCGCTGATCTCGCGTGCGAACCCCATCTCGTGGGTGGCGAGCAAGAGCGTGATGCCGCTGCCCTTCAGTTCGCGCACGACGTCGAGCACTTCGCCGACGAGTTCAGGGTCGAGGGCAGAGGTGATCTCATCGAGCAGCAACACCTCGGGGTTGAGCGCGAGCGCTCGAGCGATCGCCACTCGTTGCTGTTGGCCACCCGAAAGACGGTCGGGGTAGGACTCGAGCTTGTCGCCGAGTCCGAAGCGGGCGAGCAACGTTCGGGCGCTCGACTCGGCTTCGTCGCGCGAGAGCCCGAGCACCTCGGTGAGGGCGAGCGTGGTGTTGCGCATCACGCTCATGTGCGGGAACAGGTTGAAGCTCTGGAACACGATGCCGACACGGCGGCGGATCGGGTTGGCGTCGACGCCGACGCGGGTGATTTCGAGATCGTCGAGGTGGATGGAGCCGTCGTCGATCGTCTCCAGCAGGTTGATGCAGCGCAGGAGCGTGGTCTTGCCCGATCCGCTCGCACCGATGAACGAGACGACCTCGCCGGGGGCGATCGAGATGCTGAGTTGATCGAGCACGCGATTGGTTCCGAAGTGCTTGGTGACCTCGGTGAGGGTGAGTTTGTTCGTCATCGAATCCTCGAGCTTCCGGTGCGGTCGCGCTCGCGGGTGAGCAACCAGTCGGTGAGGCGGGTGAGGGGGATCGTGACGGCGAGGAAGATGAGTGCGGCCCCGATGTAGGGAGTGAAGTTGGCGAACTTCGACTTGTCGATGCCGGCCTGGCGGAGGATTTCGATCGGCCCGATGAGGCTCACGAGCGCGACGTCCTTTTGCAGGCTGACCATGTCGTTCATGAGCGGCGGGACGACGCGGCGGATCGCCTGCGGGAGGATCACGTGGCGCATGGTCTGGGCACTCGAGAGGCCGAGTGAGCGAGCGGCTGCACGCTGCGATTCGTGCACGCTGTCGATGCCGGCGCGGAACACCTCGGCGACGTACGCGCTGTAGGTGAGTCCGAGGGCGACGGATCCCCAGAGCAGGGGCGAGTTCCACGGTCGCTCGAGACCGATGCCCGGCACGCCGAAGCCGATCAGATAGATCCACAAGATGACGGGCACGCCGCGCATCACGTCGGTGTAGGCGATGACGAAGATGCGCAACGGAAAGAGCGCCGGGTTGCGGGTGTTACGAGCGACGGCGAGGAGCAACGCGACGATCAAGATCGCGGGAGTCGTCCACGCGAAGATCTTCACGTCCAGTACGAACGCTTCGAGGAGGCGAGGGAACGAATCGGCGAGTCGCTCGCCGTCGAAGAAGCTCGCCTTGACGCGATCCCAGCGCGGCATGCGCGGGATGAGGATCACCAACAAAGCAACGACGCCGGCAGTGCTCAGCGCAGCAATTGCGGTGCTGCGACGGCGCTGCCGGCGTTCGAACGCGAGGCGTTCAGCGTTGCGTTGCGTAGATCAGCCTTATTCGGTGATGACTGGTGCGGTGATGTTGTCCGACAACCACTGCTGTTCGATCGCATCCAGCGTGCCGACTTGGCGCAGCTGGGCGAGTGCAGTGTTCACGCAATCCACGAGCGGATTGTCGAGGTCGAAGACCATGCCGAATTCATCGGTCGTGCCACCGGCTTCTGCAGGGAACTGGCCGACGACCTTGGTGCCCTCGATCTCGACTGCACTGATGTACAGCGCGGTCGGCAAGTCGACGACGATCGCGTCGATCTGCTTGGCTTCGAGCGCGGCCTTGGCTGCTGCGTTGTCGTCATAGACGTATGGCTCGGTCGTCGGGGCGATCACGTTGGTCACGAAGTCGAGGCTCGTGGTGCCCGACTGCACGCCGAACTTCACGCTGGCGAGCTCTTCGAGCGTCGTCATCGATGCGACCGGGGAGTCGGCGTAACCGACCATGGCCTGGTTCGTCGTGTAGTACGAGTCGGAGAAGCTGACCGTTTCCTTGCGCTCGTCGGTGATCGAGTACTGCTGCAGGTTGAAGTCGAAGTTCTTGGCACCCGGCTGGATGGCCTCGTCGAAGGTGGTTCGCACCCACGTCACGTTCTCCTTGGCGAATCCCATCTGCTCGGCGACGGCGTATGCCACTGCTGCCTCGAAGCCTTCACCGGATTCCGGTGCATCGTTTTCCACCCACGGGGAGTAGGCGGGTGCGCCGGTGCCGATCGTGAGGGTGCTTTCGGCCAGCGTCTTGCCGGCGGTGCACTCGTTGCCGCCTCCGGCAACGACTTCCGAGCTCGACTCCGAGCTGGAGCCGCCACCACAGGCCGCGAGGCCGATGCTGGCTACTGCAAGGAGACCAATGAGGGACTTACGCATGGTGTGTGCCTTTCGCCTAAGGGGTCATTGGGCGATCCCCGAATGACGGTTCCAACTCTAACTTGGGCGCGGGTCGTGCCGTAGGCTTCGGGTATGACGATTACTGGGGAAGAAAATCGGGGAATCATCGGCCGTGACGAGATCAACGACGTCGAGGCCATCCTGTCCACACCAATGGTCGACCCGGACGAGGTCCTCCATGTCGTGAAGAACGAGGCGGACTCCATCTTCACGTGGGACTACTCACTTGCGCGCCCGCAGTTGCGCAAGCTGTACGAGAAGGCCAAGGTCGGCCAGTGGAACGCCACCACCGACATCCCGTGGGAGACCGACGTCGACATCGAGAAGTCGATCGCGGCAGACCAAGAGCTCCTCGGCAACGGCATCGACCCGTCGTGGTACGCAGGCACGAAGCTCGAAAAGTGGGGCGACAAGGAGTGGCTCGAGTTCGGCATCCAGGGACGCAAGTGGACGTTGTCGCAGTTCCTCCACGGCGAGCAGGGTGCACTCATCTGCACCGCCAAGATCACCGAGACCGTGCCGTGGTACGACGCGAAGTTGTACGCGAGCACTCAGGTCGTCGACGAAGCGCGTCACGTCGAAGTGTTCGCTCGTTACCTCGACGAAAAGCTCGGCGGTGGCTACCAGGTGAACAGTCACCTCGGAATGTTGCTCGACGACATCGTGAACGACTCGCGATGGGACCTCACGTACCTCGGCATGCAGATCATGGTCGAGGGCCTCGCCCTCGCCGCGTTCGGCTACCTCCACCAGCTCACCACCGAGCCGCTCCTCAAGCACCTGTTGCGTTATGTGATGAGCGACGAAGCGCGTCACGTCGCATTCGGTGTGCTCAGCCTGAAAGAGGTCTACGACGGCATGAGTGATGCCGAGATGAAGGACCGCCAGGAGTTCGCCTATGAGGCGAGCATCCGCATGCGCGATCGCTTCTTGCAGCAAGAGGTCTGGCACCACATGGGCGTGGATCCGAAGACCGTCGTGCCGCTCATGATCAACGACCCGGGTCGCAAGTTCTTCCAGCAGCTGCTGTTCTCGAAGATCGTGCCGAACTGCAAGAAGCTTGGTTTGCTCGAGCGCAACGACGCATGGCTCCGTCACCGCTTCGAGGAGATGGGCGTCATTCAGTTCGAGGACTTGGAGAACACCGGCGAGGAATACCTCAAGTTCGAAATCGGCTCAGAAGCACCTGCCGCTCACTGATTTCGCACTTCGGCGGCCACACGGTCGCTGAGTAGTCTGAGAAGTCATGGCACGCTTCGGTCGAGTCGTCACCGCGATGGTGACGCCGTTTCATCCTGATGGTTCCCTGAATCTCGATGGCGCGCGCACACTCGCCAAGTGGCTGCAGGACAACGGCAACGACGGACTCGTCATTGCCGGAACGACGGGCGAGTCGCCCGTGCTCACCGACGACGAGCGACTGTCGCTGTTTTCGGCGGTCATCGAGGCTGTCACGATCCCCGTTATCGCCGGAACCGGCACCAACGACACCGCGCATTCGATCCACCTCACCAAGGAGGCGACCGCTCTCGGTGCGGCGGGCATCCTCGCCGTCACTCCGTATTACAACCGACCTTCGCAGGCGGGGATCGAAGCGCACATGCGTGCGGTTGCAGGTGCGACCACGTTGCCCGTCGTCGTCTACGACATCCCCGTGCGCACCGGCCGCAAGATTGCAACGCCCGTGCTGCTGCGCCTCGCGCGCGAAGTGTCCAACGTCGTCGCGCTCAAGGATGCGGCGGGCAACCCTGCCGAGTCCGCGGTGTTGATGTCGCAGGCACCTGCGCACTTCGAGTTGTACAGCGGTGACGACAACCTGACGCTGCCGTTCCTGTCGATCGGCGGATGCGGCGTGATCGGTGTGGCCACGCACTGGTCTGCCACCGATCATCAAGAGATGTTCGACTGTTGGGAGCGCGGAGACGTCGTCGGCGCACGCCGCGTGAATGCGCGGCTGCTCGAGAGCTTCGCGTACGAGACCGGAGACGACAATCCGAATCCGCTCCCGAGCAAGGTGATGATGAACCTGCTCGGCCTCAACGTGGGAGAGGCCCGTCTGCCGATGGGTCCGCCACCGGCGGGACTCGCGGAGCGCGCGCAGAAGGTGCTCGACAACCTGCGTGCGGCGCGTTCGGCTGCCCGCTGATGGCCAAAGACGTCCGAATCATCTTCCTCGGCGGTCTCGGCGAGATCGGTCGCAATTGCATGGTCGTCGAACACGACGACCGGCTGCTCCTCATCGACTGTGGGCTCATGTTTCCCGATGCCGACATGCACGGCATCGACCTCGTGTTGCCCGACTTCACCTGGTTGCGCGAGAACGCGCATCGCATCGAGGCCTGCGTCGCAACGCACGGCCACGAGGACCACGTCGGCGGTTTGCAGTTCCTCTTGCGTGAGTTGTCGTTTCCGATCTATGGCTCACAGGTCACGCTCGGACTCGCGCGACACCGCATCGAAGAGGCGGGTCTCCTCGGCAAGACCGAGTTGATCCCCGTCGTCGACAACGAGCGTCGCTACATCGGACCCTTCGACGTCGAGTTCATTCCCGTCACGCACTCGGTGCCGCACGCGCACGCCATCGCGCTGCACACCCCGCAGGGTGTCATCGTGCACTCGGGTGACTTCAAGATCGACCTCACGCCGGTCGATGACCGTCGCACCGATCTCGCGCGACTCGGTTCGCTCGCCGCTGGCGATGGCATTCGACTGCTGATGTTGGATTCGACGAACGCCGAGGAACGTGGGTCGGCACCATCGGAGCGCAGCGTGGGCGTCGTGCTCAGGCAGTTGTTCACCGAGCATCGTCACCAGCGCATCATCACCGCGAGTTTCGCGAGCCACATCCACCGCGTGCAGCAGATCGCCGAGGCCGCCGTGGACGCGGGCAGGGTGGTGGCCACGCTCGGTCGGTCGATGATCAACAACGTGCGCATGGCGCGCGACCTTGGGCTCATCAAGTTGCCCGACAGGTCCTTCATCGACATCGAGGACATCGACGATTATCCGCCCGAGAAGGTGTGCGTCATTTCGACGGGATCCCAGGGCGAGCCGATGGCGGCGTTGTCGTTGCTCGCACGAGGAGACTCCAAGTTCGTCAAGGTTGGCCCACAGGACACGGTGATCTTTTCCAGTCACGCGATCCCCGGCAACGAATCGAACGTGAACCGCGTCATCGACGGACTCTTGCGTGCGGGCGCCAACGTGGTGCACTCGGGCATCGCCGACGTGCACGCCACCGGTCATGCGCAGGCCGAGGACTTGAAGATGTATCTGTCGATCACCGAACCGGAGTGGTTCGTGCCGATCCATGGCGAATACCACCACATGGTGGCCAATGCTCGGCACGCCCAGACGATGGGTGTGCCCGAGTCACGCGTCGTGTTGTGCGAGGACGGCGACGTGATCACGATCACCGATGACGGCATCGAGCGCACCGACCGCGTGCCGGCCGGAATGCTGTACGTCGACGGCATCGTCGGCGACGTCGGCCAAGGCGTATTGCGCGATCGCCGCGTGCTCGCTGAAGAAGGCGTCGTGGTCGTCGTCGTCACCGTCGACGTCGGCGCGGCCAAGGTGCTCGTCGGCCCGGAGATCATCACCCGTGGCTGGGTCTATGCACCCGAAGCGGAGGACCTCATCGAAGAGGGATGTGAAGCGGTCGCCACGGCGGTCGAGCGTGCGCTGAAGAACGGCACGCGCGACGTGGACGCACTCGAAAAGGAAGTTCGACGCGCGGCCGGCAAGTTCGTGTCCGAGCGCACCAAGCGACGCCCGATGATCGTTCCTGTCGTGATGGAGACGTGACCGAGTAGTCGGTCGACTACGACAACTTCAAGAACAGCTTTTCCACCTCTTCGACCGAATAACCGGCTTTCGCCGACTTGCGCGGGTTCTCCATGCACGAGGAGAGACCCGAGGCGAGCAACTTGAATCCGACTTGGTCGAGCGCCTTCGATGCCGCGGCCAGTTGGGTGACGATGTCGCGGCAGTCGCGATCCTCGTTCAGCATCGCCTGCAGGCCGCGGATCTGGCCTTCGATGCGACGAAGGCGGGTGTGGAGCTCGCCCTTGACGTCGGCGGAGAGTTCCATACCTATTTCCTCAGCCAGGAGAAGATGGACTTCTTCTCACCAGCCGGCGCTGATGCACACTGGCATCGCTCGGCCTGCGGGACATGGCCGAGCACTTGCTCGACGTGGGCTCCGCATCCTGCCCACGTGGGGCGCTTGCAACGATTGCATTCGACTTGTCTGCACATACCCCCTAGGGTATCATGAAGGAATGGTCGCGTCAAACCTCGTCTTCAAGCAGTACTACCTCGGGTGTCTCTCACAGGCGAGTTACCTCATCGGTGATCGCTCGACGGGCAGGGCGGTGGTGGTCGATCCGTTGCGCGACATCGACCAATACCTCGCGGATGCTCGCGAGATGTCGCTCACGATCGAAGCGGTGTTCGAAACGCACTTCCACGCAGACTTCCTCTCTGGTCACCTCGAGCTCGCCAAGGCGACGGGTGCAGAGATCGTCTACGGAATTGCGGCAGCGGATCGTGTCGGTTTCCCGATTCGTGCGATGAGCGACCGCGAGCATCTCTCGCTCGGAAGCGTTGATCTCGAGGTGCTGTCCACGCCGGGACACACGCCCGAGTCGATCTGCATCGTGGTCCGTGAAGACGGCCCGACCAGTGCACCGTATGGAGTGCTGACGGGGGACACGCTGTTCATCGGGGACGTCGGTCGGCCAGACCTGTTGTCGAGTGTCGGCGTGACCGCGACGGACTTGGGGCGCCAGTTGTATTCGTCGTTGCACGACAAGTTGATGGTGCTGCCGG
This sequence comes from Ilumatobacteraceae bacterium, assembly GCA_036804285.1. Classification (GTDB taxonomy): domain Bacteria; phylum Actinomycetota; class Acidimicrobiia; order Acidimicrobiales; family Ilumatobacteraceae; genus UBA3006. Next base: position 2,783 of record DAIRSS010000022.1, on the reverse strand, counting down.
ACGAGACCAAGGTGTATCCGGCCCACGGCGCAGGCTCGGCGTGTGGCAAGAACCTGTCCACCGAGACGGTCTCCACGATCGGCGAACAGCGCCGCACGAACTACGCGCTCGCGCCGATGTCGGTGGAGGAGTTCGTCGAGGCGGTGACTCAAGGTCAAAGCGCCGCGCCGATGTATTTCATGTTCGCCGCCAATCGCAATCGCGAGGCACACGACCTGTTGCCGAACGACGTGACCGTTGCATCGCTGACGATGGAGGAGTTGCTCGCCAAGATGGCAGACGGTGCGGTCGTCATCGACACTCGCGAAGGCTCGGACTTCGCCCTCGGACACGTGCGAGGTTCGGTCAACGTCGGGTTGAGCGGTCGCTTCGCCGACTACGTCGGTCAAGTCGTCAAGCCCGGCACGCCGATCGTGCTCGTCGGAGATGAGGGAACCGCCCGAGAGGCAACGATTCGTCTGGCGCGCATCGGCTTCGACTCCGTCGTCGGTGCGCTCGAGTCTCCTTTGTCGAGTTTCCTCCGCCGCCAGGACGTGATCGAGCAGTCGTCGCGCCTCACCTTCGATGCGTTTGCCGAACGCATCGCCTCGGTTCGCGATCTCGTCACGGTCGACGTGCGCAACGTCGGCGAGGTCGAGCTCGGCACGGTGCCAGGCTCGCGCAACATCCCGATCGCACAGTTGTTCGATCGGGCAGAGGAGCTCGATCGCAGTGCCCCAATCGTGGTGTTCTGTGCGGGCGGATATCGCTCGATGATCGCCTCCAGCCTGTTGCGCGCGAAGGGCTTCACCGACGTCTCCGACGTGATCGGTGGGTACGGCGCGTGGGCCGACAAGAACCTGCCGGCAACGATTCCGTCGATCACCGTCGAGGAATTGCGTCGTGATCGCGACTCATACCTCGTGCTCGACGTGCGTGAGGACGACGAATGGGAACACGGACACGTAGATGGATCGATGCACATCCCGATGGCGCAGTTGCCGGCGCGACTGGCAGAGATTCCGACGACGCATCGAGTCGCGTGCCTGTGTCGCAGTGGGAATCGATCGGCGAAGGTGACGGCGTGGTTGCTCGCCAATGGTGTGGACGCACTCAACGTCCAGGGTGGAACGCTCGCGTGGGATGAGCGCGGGTTTCCCTTCGCCGTCGGCGCTCAGGCCTAGCACCACAGGGGGTATTCCCGAATCCGGGGTGACCCCGGGAGTACCGTTGGTCTATGGCCACTAAGCCCCGGAAGGGCCCCGTTTCGTCGCGCCCCAAGGCGGCTGCACCACGCCCCCGGGTGGTGCGCTCGCACGGGCTGGACGACGAGGAAGACGACATCGTGGCCTTCCGCCCAGAGCGCCGCCCATCGCTGATCCGGACCGTGATCGCAGGGCGAGAGCATGAGTTCGGCGGGATCGCCCTCGTGTGTCTCGGCGTCGTCTTGGCGCTGTCCATCTATCTCGAGGTCGCCGGACCCCTCGGCCGGGGACTGGACGCGATGTTTGCGTTCCTCTTCGGCCTCGGTCGCTTCGTCGCGCCGATCGGCTTCATTGCCGGTGGTGTCGCCCTCATGAAGCGCGCCACGCTCGAGCACCGCATTCGCGTCACGTTCGGGATCGTCACCTTGATCGTCGCGGAACTGTCCATCGCGCACGTGTTGATCGCCACGAGCGATATCTCCTCATTGCGCAATGCAGGCGGTGCGGTCGGTTGGTTGCTCGGAGCGCCACTCGGTCGGATGACGACGGATTTCGTGAGCGTGCTCATCCTGCTCACCGTGATGTTCTGCGCGGTGCTCTTGATCACCGGCAACAATCCCGTCGAGTTGTATCGCAGGATCTCGGCGTGGGCCAACGGTGTGTCGGCGAGTGCGCGTCGCGTCTCGCGCCATGACGACGACTTCGCTGACGATGTGGAGTTCGAAGACGAGCGCCGAGGCGCAGAGTTCTATGACATCTCGTTGGATGAAGAGTTCGGCTCACGCCACGATGAAGAAGTCGAAGAGCGTCCGCGTCGTGAGCGCAAGAAGCGCAAGGAGCGTCGCGAGGCGCCCACGCCAGCACCTGCGGTGTCGATGACGCCGACGGCCAAGCAGGTGTTGAAGGCGGAACCGCAGCAGATGCCACTCGGTCCCGGCGCTCAGCCGAGCGTGTGGAGTCTGCCGAACCTGGATCTCCTCACCGTCACGCGTCACGAGAAGGCCGATGAGCGCCTCGTGCGCGATCGCGGCGAGTTGCTGGTGAACGCGCTGAAGGAGCACAACGTCGAGACCGAACTCGTCGGTTACACGCGTGGTCCGACCGTCACTCGCTACGAGCTCTCACTCGGCGGTGGCGTGAAGGTCGCCAAGGTGACCTCGTTGTCGAAGGACATCGCCTACACGATGGCCGCGACCGACGTTCGTATCTTGGCTCCGATCCCTGGCAAGTCCGCGATCGGCATCGAGGTGCCGAACGCCCAGCGCGAACTCGTCTCGCTCGGTGATCTGATGGTGTCGTCCGAGGCTCGCTCGGCGATGCACCCGCTCGACGTCGGCGTCGGCAAGGACATCGCCGGTCGTTCGGTGTTTCTGAACATCTCGACGACGCCACACATGCTGATCGCCGGAACCACCGGTGCGGGTAAGTCGAGTGCGATCAACTGCATCATCACCTCGATCCTGATGCGCTCGACGCCGGATCAGGTGCGCCTCATCTTGATCGATCCCAAGCAAGTGGAGATGGCCCAGTACGCGCGACTGCCACACCTGCTCACGCCACCGGTGACGAACCCGAAGAAGGCCGCGAATGCGCTCGGCT